>NZ_JBHVYL010000036.1:0-31226 GCF_042880955.1 Leifsonia sp. NPDC058292 | reverse complement strand
GAGCCGCACAGCGGCTCCCGGGCACGTTCCACCCGGCCCGAGGAGCCGCGCGGTCGCCGCCGGCGATTCCGGCTCGGCCCGGCGCTGCTCTTCATCGCCCCCAGCTTTCTCATCCTGGGCGTCTTCGTGCTCTGGCCGATCGTCGTCTCGTTCTGGTACAGCCTGCACGACTGGACGATCGGCGCCGCCGAGCAGCCCTGGGTCGGCTTCGACAATTACGCCGCGCTCGCCCGGGACCCGAAGTTCTGGGATGCCCTGGTCCACACCACGGCGATCACAGTCCTTTCGGTGGTCGGGATCGTCGTCATCGGGCTGGCCCTGGCTCTGGCTCTCGCCCGTGAGGGGCTCGGCACCCGCATCATCCGGTCGGCGTTCTTCTTTCCGACGGTGGTGTCGCTCACCTCGATCGGACTGGTCTGGCGCTTTCTTCTCGACCCCGAGCTCGGCCTGATCGGCGGCGTGACCTCGGCGCTCGGGCTCGGCAAGATCGGCTTCCTGCAGTCTCCGGAGCTCGCCCTGCCCACGATCATCTTCGTGAACATCTGGAAGAACGCCGGGTTCGTCATGATCATCCTCATCGCGGGGCTGAAGGGCATCCCCTCGGAGCGCTACGAGGCCGCGCGGCTCGATGGTGCAGGAGCGGTGCAGCTGCTTCGCTACATCACCCTGCCGGCGCTGCGGCCGACGATGCTGTTCGCGACCCTCATCATGACGATCCAGTCGTTCCAGCTGTTCGACCTCGTCTACGTGATGACCGGAGGAGGTCCGCTCTCCTCCACCGAGACGCTGGTCACGCTGTTGTTCCGCGAAGGGTTCGTGAACTTCAACACCGGCTACGCGGCGGCGATCTCGTGGGCTCTGTTCCTCGTCATCGTCATCATCTCCGCCCTCCAACTCAGAATCTTCAGGTACAACGATGTCGACTGACACCCTCGGCCGGCGCTCGACCCGGCCCGCCGGTCTCGCCGGAACGGTCTCGCGGTGGATCTTCGTGGCCATCGGTCTCGTCTTCGCCCTCGTGCCGTTCATCTGGATGCTCTCGGCCTCGTTCCGCACGGAGAAGGACCTCTTCGGCAATCCGGCCAGCCTGTTCCCCACCGAGTGGACGCTCCACGGCTACCAGGGGGTGTGGGAGCAGCTGCCCTTCCTGCTGCTCGTGTTCAACACCTTGGTGTTCGCGGGAGTCACGACGCTGCTCACGTTGCTGTTCGACTCGATGTGCGCCTACGCCCTGGCCAGACTCGATTTCCGCGGCAGGAACATCGCGTTCTGGCTCGTGCTGGTGACCTTGATGGTGCCTTTCCAGGTCACGCTCATCCCGGTGTTCATCGAGCTGTTCCACCTGAACTGGCTGAACACGTATCAGGGCCTGATCATCCCGCGTGCCACGAGCGCGTTCGGCATCTTCCTGTTCCGCCAGTTCTTCATCTCGATCCCGCGTGACCTCGACGAGGCGGCCAGGATCGACGGCGCCGGGCATTTCCGCATCTACTGGCAGATCATCCTGCCGCTGGCCAAGCCGGCGATCGCAACGGTCGCGGTGCTGAACTTCACCGCTCTGTGGAACGACCTCCTCTGGCCGCTCGTCGTCACCAGCACGACGGAGATGCGCACCCTCCCCGCCGGGCTCGCGCTCTTCGGCGGCCAGCATGTGACCGACCACGCGGTGCTGATGGCCGGAGCCGTGATCTCGCTGCTCCCCATCGCCATCGCCTTCTTCCTCGCTCAGCGATACTTCGTCGCCGGCGTCGCAACGACAGGACTCAAGTGACCGCACCCATCGACGGTTTCCCCCACGACCGGCTGAGCTGGCTGATCGGGATCGAGGACACCTGCGTGTACCCGCCGCCCGGCTCTTCCATGGGCCCGCTGAACGAGTTCTCGCTCACCGGGCACGACGAGCACTGGCGGCAAGACCTGGCCACCGCATCGGGTCTCGGCGCCACGGGGCTGCGCTACGGCGTCAACTGGCCGCTCGTGCACGTGGCTCCCGGCCGGTTCGATTGGAGCAGCCTCGATGAGCGGCTCGAGGTCGCCGTGAACGAGCTGGGGCTCACGGTGATCGCCGACCTCGTGCACTACGGCACGCCGACCTGGCTCGACGGCTCGTTCGCCGACCCGGTCTTCCCGGAGGCGCTCGCGGAGTTCGCCGGTGCGTTCGCCGAGCGGTACCGGGGGGTGGTCGACCACATCACTCCGCTGAACGAGCCGATCACGACGGCTTCGTTCTGCGGGCTCCGCGGCGTCTGGCCGCCTGCGCTCACCGGCTGGGACGGTTGGACGACCGTGGCGGTCGGCATAGCCCGTGGCGTGCAGCGGGCGATCGCCGCCATCCGTGACGCCAACCCGAACGCCGTCATCGTGCACGTGGAGGCATCGCAGATCTACGAGACCGCGGATGAACGCCTCGACGATGAGGTCGAGCTCTTGCGCTCCCTCTCCACACTGCCGACCGACCTCATCCTCGGTCGTGTCGGCGCGGAGCATCCTCAGCGCGGCTGGCTCGCGACCAACGGCGCGGCCCCCGAGCACCTGGCGGAACTGCGTGCCGGTGCCCCGGCCATCGACCTGATGGGGGTGAACTACTACCCCGACCTGACCCCGCGCATCCTGGAGGAGGTGGATGGCGTGACCCGCCAGGTCACCGCCAACCACTGGTCCGACGGGCTGCGCGCCGTTCTCCTGCGGTGGGAGGAGCGGTACCGGATGCCGATGCTCGTCACCGAGACCAGCATCGAGGGCTCGCAGCAGCTGCGGCGGGAGTGGCTCGAGGCGGCCAGCGCGACCGTGCGCGCTCTCCATGACGACGGCGTCGACGTGCGAGGCCTCACGTGGTGGCCACTGCTCGACTTCGTCGACTGGTCGTACGCCTCGGGGGGGCGCAATGTGGAGGAGTTCGTGCTGCATCCCGAGACCTCCCACGACGCCCGGTCGGAGACCTTCGCCGACCCGGCCCGCGGGGTCACGCCCTTCCTGCGGCGCATGGGACTAATCGAGCTGACCGAGCACGAGGACGGTTCGCTGCGACGCACGCCGACCGAGGCCGCTCCGTCGTTTCCGAGGGAACGCGTTGCTTTCGCCGGTGACGCGGACAGCGACGCCACGGCAGCCGAACGGTCTTGAGCTACGGTAAGAATCGCGCGGGCGACGCTCGCACGGGAGGGGACCGACATGCCGGAGCGGGCGAGTGCCAGGCGCGTCACCCTTCGTGACATCGCCGACAAGGTGGGCATCACGCCGTCGGCCGTCTCCATGGCCCTCGCGGGCAAGCCTCGGATCGGAGACGACACCCGCAAAGCCGTGGTCGACGCCGCGGCCGAGCTCGGCTACGTGCCCAGCTCGGCGGCGCGTGCCCTACGCAGTCAGCATGCCGGAACGATCGCGCTGATCGTTCCCACCACCGCGACCCACGTGTTCGGGCACAGCTACTTCATGCTCGTGCTCGAAGGCGCGTCGTCGGTCGCCAACGAGAACGATGTGCAGCTGCTCGTCTCGACCAACCCCGACAACGAGCACGGTCTGGCCGCCTACGAGCGTGTGATGCGCTCGAAGAGCGCCGACGGCGCGATTCTCACGAGTGCCGCGATCGACGACCCGACCGTGGAACGGCTGATCGCGAGCGGGCTCCCGGTCGTGATGATCGGCAACTTCCCCCACCTTCCGGATGCGGTCACGGTGGGGATCGACGACCGCGCCGCCTCGCGCGCCATCACCGAGCACCTGATCACCGCCCACGGCCGCCGCCGGCTGCTCCACCTCACCGGACCGCTCGACCACCAGACCGGCGCCGACCGCCGCGCCGGGTTCGTGGACGCGGTACACGCGCACGGCCTCGAGGCGGAATCCCTCATCGTCGAGGGCGACCTCAGCGAGTCGTCGGGCGTCGCCGCCGTTCAAGGCCTAGGGGAGAGGATGCGCGAATTCGACGGGATCGTCGCCGCCAACGACGACATGGCGTTCGGTGCGCTGACGGTGCTGAGGAGCGCATCCGTCGACGTGCCGGGCGAGGTGGCGATCGTCGGCTTCGACGATTTCGGGCTCGCTCGTGTGACCACCCCCAGCATCACCACCGTGCGCGTGCCGGCCCAGCGCATCGCCCGCATCGCCAGCGAGCGGCTCTTCGAGATCATGGCCGGCCGAGACGGGTGGCAGCGTCACGAGGTCGCCGTCGAACTCGTGCTGCGGCAGTCGTGTGGATGCGCGGCGGCCTCGGCGAGCGAGGACGACGCCGTCGTGCTGCCGGTCGAGACCGGTGGCCGCCGGAGTTCTTCGGCGGCGCGCCGTGCATCCGTCCGTCGCGCCGGAGGTCCTGCTCTCTGAGACCGGAATCCCCGCCGACGCGCGCGCGGTGGGTGGCGTCAGGCGACCGGTCAGGCGACGACGGGGCCGAAGTGCTCGGGCAGCGTCGAGCGGTGCGTGTGCTGCAGCTCCTCGAGGCCGACCGTGAACTGGTCCTGCACCTCGAGCACGGGCTGCGTGCCCACCTCCGCGTCGGTGACGCCGATGCGCACCACGGGGAAGTCGCGCCCCTCGCACAGCCCACGGAACTTGACGTCGTCTTCGCGGGGAACCGACACGATCACGCGGCCCGTCGACTCAGAGAAGAGCGCTGTCGCCGCATCCACGCCGTCGCGCTCCATGATCTCGGTGAGCCAGACGCGCGCGCCGACGCCGAACCGCAGAACGCTCTCAGCCAGGGCCTGCGCGAGGCCGCCGTCGGCGAGGTCGTGGGCGGAGGCAACCAGGCTCTCCAGGGATGCCGCGTGCAGCAGCCCGGCGAGGTCGCGCTCGCGATCGAGGTCGACCGCGGGCGGCAGGCCGCCGAGGTGGCCGTGCACCGTGGCGGCCCAGGCCGAGCCGTCGAGTTCTTCACGGGTGATGCCGAGCAGGTAGATGTTGTCGCCCTCGTCTTGCCAGCCGGCGGGGATGCGACGCGCGACGTCGTCGATCACGCCGAGCACACCCACGACCGGGGTGGGGAAGATCGGGGTCGAACCGGTCTGGTTGTAGAACGAGACGTTGCCGCCGGTGACCGGGATCTCGAGCTCGAGGCACGCATCCGACAGGCCCTCGACGGCCTGCGAGAACTGCCACATCACCTCGGGGTTCTCCGGGCTGCCGAAGTTGAGGCAGTCGGTGACCGCCGCGGGAACGGCGCCCGAGGAGGCGACGTTGCGGTACGCCTCGGCCAGAGCGAGCTTGGCGCCTTGCTTGGGGTCGAGCTGGCAGTAGCGGCCGTTCGCGTCGGTCGCGATCGCGAAGCCGAGGCCGCTCTCCTCGTCGACGCGGATCATGCCGGCGTCGTCGGGGAAGGCGAGGGCGGTGTTGCCGCCCACGAAGTAGTCGTACTGGTCGGTGATCCAGCCCTTGTCGGCCAGGTTGGCGCTGCCGAGCAAGGCCAGGAACTGCTCACGCAACTCGTCGCCCCCGGTGGGGCGGGCCAGACGCGAGGCCGTGTCGGCCTGCAGGGCGTCGATCCAGGCCGGGTAGGCGACCGGGCGCTCGTAGACGGGCCCGTCGACCGCGACCGTGCGCGGCTCGACGTTGACGATCTCTTCGCCGTGCCAGTTGATGATCAGGCGGCCGGTGTCGGTGACCTCGCCGAGAACGCTGGTCTCGACATCCCATTTCGCGGTCACCGCGAGGAAGGCGTCGAGCAGCTCGGGCTTCACGACGGCCATCATGCGCTCCTGGCTCTCCGACATGAGGATCTCCTCGGCCGTGAGCGTCGGATCGCGCAGCAGAACCTTCTCGAGCTCGATGAACATGCCGCCGTCGCCGTTCGAGGCGAGCTCGCTCGTCGCGCACGAGATGCCGGCCGCGCCGAGATCCTGGATGCCCTCGACGAGCTTGTCGCGGAACAGCTCGAGGCAGCACTCGATGAGCACCTTCTCGGCGAACGGGTCGCCGACCTGCACCGCCGGGCGCTTGGTCGGGCCGCCGGCCGAGAACGTGTCGGAGGCCAGGATGCTCGCGCCGCCGATGCCGTCGCCGCCGGTGCGCGCGCCGAACAGCACGACCTTGTTGCCGAGGCCGGATGCGTTCGCCAGGTGCAGGTCTTCGTGCCGCAGCACGCCGACCGAGAGGGCGTTGACGAGCGGGTTGCCCTGGTAGATCGGGTCGAAGTAGGTCTCGCCGCCGATGTTCGGCAGGCCGAGGCAGTTGCCGTAGAACGAGATGCCGGAGACGACGCCGTGCACGACGCGGGCCGTGTCGGGGTTGTCGATGGCGCCGAAGCGCAGCTGGTCCATCACGGCCACCGGGCGCGCGCCCATCGAGATGATGTCGCGCACGATGCCGCCGACGCCGGTGGCAGCGCCCTGGAACGGCTCGATGTAGCTCGGGTGGTTGTGCGACTCGACCTTGAAGGTCACCGCCCAGCCCTCACCCACATCCACGACACCGGCGTTCTCGCCCATGCCCACCATGAGGTTCTTCTTCATGGCCGGGGTGACCTTCTGGCCGAACTGGCGCAGGTACATCTTCGACGACTTGTACGAGCAGTGCTCCGACCACATCACCGAGTACATCGCCAGCTCACCGCTGGTGGGGCGGCGGCCGAGGATCTCACGGATGCTGGCGTACTCGTCCTCCTTGAGGCCGAGCGCCGCGAACGGCTGCTCCCTCTCGGGGGTCGCGATCGCGTTGGCGACGGTGTCGACGACGTGTGCGGTGGCGGGGGAAGCTTCGGTCACGCGGGCACTCTCCAAGATGTGTGGATGCCGGAGGGGAAAAGAGGTCAGGCGGGCAGCAGCGTGGAACGCAGCACCGAGGTGAAGAAGGTGAGGCCGTCGGTGCCGGAGCGCATGGCGGCCTTCGTATCGGGGCCGAAACCGGGCTCGACGGCGTGCTCGGGATGCGGCATCAGGCCGACCACGTTGCCGCGTTCGTTGCGCACACCGGCGATGTCGTTGAGCGAGCCGTTCGGGTTGACGCCCTGGTACCGGAACGCCACCAGGCCTTCGCCCTCGAGGCGGTTCAGCTCTTCGGCGGAGGCGATGAAGCCGCCCTCGCCGTTCTTGAGCGGGATGACGATCTCCTGGCCGAGCTCGAAACCGCTCGTCCACGGGGTGTCGACGTTCTCGACGCGCAGTGACTGGTCGCGACGGATGAAGTTGCCGTGGTCGTTGCGGATCAGGCCGCCCGACACGAGGTGCGCCTCGGCGAGCATCTGGAAGCCGTTGCAGATGCCGAGCACGGGCATCCCCTTGCCGGCCGCGTCGATGACCTCGGTCATGATCGGGGAGAGGCTCGCGATGGCGCCGCAGCGCAGGTAGTCGCCGTAGCTGAAACCACCGGGGAGCACCAGGGCGTCGACGCCCTGGAGGTCGTGCTCGCCGTGCCAGAGCGCGACGGCCTCGGCGCCGGCCAGACGGATGGCGCGCAGGGCGTCGCGGTCGTCGAGCGAGCCCGGGAAGGTGACGACGCCGACGCGCATCAGGCCTGCTCCTCCGGGTAGTGGATGCCCACCACGTCTTCGATCACGGAGTTCGAGAGGATCTCGCCGGCGATCTCCTCGACCGCGGCGCGCGTCGCGTCGTCGATCGGGCCGTCGACGGTCAGCTCGAACCGCTTGCCGACGCGGACGCCGGTGAACCCGCCCTTGCCGATCCGCGACAGGGCGCCGGCGACGGCCTTGCCCTGTGGGTCGAGCAGTTCGGCCTTCGGCATGACTTCTACAACGATCGTTGGCAACGCGCGCTCCGCTTCACAGGGGTCGGGGATGCCACGATTCTACCGGGTCCGGCCGGTGCTTCCGTCAGCGGGCGACGCTGCGGGCATGCGCCAGCGCGCGGGGAGCGAGCGAGGCGCGCAGGTCGGCGAACAGGGCGGCGGATGCGGCGCCCGGCCAGTCCGCTGGCAGGGCGGCCGCGGGGAGCACAGGGTCGAGGTAGGGGATGACCCGCCACTCGTCCAGCACGCGCATCCAGCGGGCGAAGGCCGCACGGTCGTCCGCCGGCGCGGGGGCGTCGCCGAAGCGGGCGATGAAGGCGGTGTGTGCGGCGCGCATCCGGGGCACGTCGTACCAGCCGGCGATCAGCGTCGGCAGGTCTGCCGCGGTGGGCCGGGCATCCGTGAACAGCTGCACCTCGCCGGGGGCGGCGAGTGCGTCGACGGCCTCGCGCAGGTCGTCGGCCAGGGCCGCGGGTGCGATCCACAGGCCGTCGGAGACCGTGCCGCAGCCGAGCGTCTCCAGGCGGCGGCGCAGGCGTGCCCGGCGATCGCGGTGACGCTCGGGGATGGAGTACGACAGCAGGCACCAACTCGCGGAGGCCGGCGGGGTGCGGTCGGCGAAGATGCGGCGGTCGCCGCGATCGAGCATGGGAGCGGCCGCAGCGGAGAGCGCGTAGCCGGTCGCTCCACCGCGGGTCTCGCGCACGAGCACGCCTCGGGCGGTGATCCGGGTGAGCGAAGACCGGGCCGTGGTGGCCGGCACGTCGAGAGCCGCCAGCAGGTCGACGGCGCCGGCGGACGACATCCAGCCGCCGAGCGGACGGAGCACGCTTCCGACGATGGTGCGAAGCAGCGCCGCCGCGCTCCCCGACCGGGCTTCCAGGTCTTCGAGCGCGGACAGTCGCGCCGAATCCACCTCCCCGGGCGCCGCCAAGCTGGGTTCGGCGCGGCTCGCGGGGTCTGCGGTGGTCGTCGTCACGTCAGCTCTTGCAGGGCGTCGCGCACCGCGGAGAGCCCGCGGAAGGTCTCCTCGAAACTGGTGCTGAGCGGGGAGAGGCCGATGCGGAGGCCATGGGGGTCGCGGTAGTCGGGGATGACGTCCCGTTCCCAGAGCAAGGCGGTGACCTCGCGCATGGCGGGATGGTTCAGGGTCACGTGACCGCCGCGGCGCTCGGGGTCGCGCGGGGAGGCGACACTGACGCCGAGCGGCGCGAGCACGTCGTCGCTCATCGCCAGCGCGAACTCGGTGAGAGCGACCGACTTGGCGCGCACCGCGGGCATGCCGCACTCCGCGATCATGGCGATCGTGTCTTGCATCGCGAGCATGCCGACGATGGCCGGCGTTCCGCTGACGAAGCGGCGGATGCCCTCCGCCGGCCGGTAGGCGGGGCCCATCGCGAACACGTCGGAGGCTCCCATCCAGCCCTGGATCGGCTGGGCGATCTCGCTCTGCAGCTCGGCGCGCACGTACCCGAACGCCGGCGAGCCCGGGCCCCCGTTCAAGTACTTGTATGTGCAGCCGACGGCGAGGTCGACGCCCCAGTCATCGAGGTCGGTGGGAACGGAGCCGGCGGAGTGGCAGAGATCCCACAGCACCAGAGCGCCGGCGGCGTGGGCGACGCGCGTGATGGCGGGCGCGTCGGCGAGAAACCCGGAGCGGTAGGCGACGTGGCTCAGCACGACGAGGGCCGTCTGCGGGCCGACGACGGCTGCCACCTGCTCGGGCGAGACGCCGCCGGAGGTGTCGGCCTCGATCCAGCGCAGGGTCAGCCCGCGCTCGCGGGCGATGCCGTCGAGCACGTACCGGTCGGTGGGGAAGTTGTCGGTGTCGAGCACGATCTCGGTGCGGCCGGGCCGCGCATCCACCGCCGCCCTGGCCAGTTTGTAGAGGATGACCGTCGTCGAGTCGCCGACGAAGGTCTGGCCCGCCGCGGCGCCGACCACGTTCGCACCGATGGCATCGCCGATCGTGAACGGCAGCTGCATCCACTGCTCGTCCCAGCCGCGGATGAGTCGGCCGCCCCAGCCTTCGACGAGAAAGCGGTTGATGCGCTCGATGCTCGCCCTCGTCGGGCGGCCAAGCGAGTTGCCGTCGAGGTAGGCGACGATGTCGCTGCTGCCGTCGTCGATGCCCGCGAAGCCGAGGCGGTACGCGGCGAGCGGGTCGGTCGCGTCGAGGGTGTGGGCGGCGGCGAGGTGATCGGTGGGGGGTGTCATCGGCTGGCTCCGGGGATGGTCGTGACGGTGAGGCCGCGCGCGGTGGCGAGCCAGGAGGGGAGGTCGGACGCGGTGGTGGGGAGGTCGCCCGGCACCCGCGCGTATCTCGGCCCAACGGTGTCGGCCGTGCTCGCGCCGGCGATCGACTGCATGAGCTGCACGTCGCTGAGCCCGGCGTCGACGAGGCCGCGGAGCTCGCGCTCGTTGACCCCGACGGCGAGCGGGCCGTTGCCGAGATCGGAGCCGTAGAGCACACGCCCGCCGGCGCTGGAGAACCGTCGGATGTTGTCCACAGCGATCCCGTACTCCGGCGTCGGCTGCCCCCAGCCGTGAATATCCAGCGTCGAGACCCAGGTCACGCCGGCCGCGACACTGCGGTGCAGGATGCCGTCGTCGAGCCGCTCGGAGAAGGGCGCGTGTGCGAGTTGGTCGGCACCCGCGGCCAAGGCGCGCTCGACCTGACCGACCCCCTGCGCGTGCACCGTCACTGGGAACCCGGCGCGATGGGCCTCCTCCACAATCGCCGTCAGCGTCGAGTCGTCCACAGTCGGGCCCGAGTCGGTGTTCAGGGTGACCTTGATGCGCGAGGCTCCTCGCATGAGTTGCACACGAACAGCCTCGATCGCCTCAGCCGGGTTCGACACTTCGGCTGACGAGCCGGGAGGCCCCCAGCCCGCGTTGAGCGGGTATCCGCCTCGGGCGGTGATCAGAGCGCCGGCGATGCGCACGACGGGGTGGCCGGCCCGATCGGGCAGCCAGCCGGCCGAGACCTCGGGAATCCAGCCCAGGTCGACGGCTTCGGTGATGCCGTTATCGAAGAGCCGCGCGGCATCGGTGAGGCCGAGGTGCGTGTGGTGGTCGGTGAGCGTGGGGATGAGAGCGCCGCCCAGCTCGGTGTCGGCGTGCGACCGCTCCGTTCGACGCAGCGTCGACTCCTCGACGGCGAAGACGGTGCGGCCGAGAAAGCGGTCGCCGTTCCAGACGGCGTCGAACGCGACAGTGGCGGTCACTGCGGGGTTCCGATCTCGGTGCGCACCGCAAAGAGCTCGGGAAAGAACGTGAGCTCGAGCGCCTTCTGCAAGAAGGAGACGCCGTTCGAGCCGCCTGTGCCCGACTTCATGCCGATGGTGCGTTGCACGGTCTTGAGGTGGCGGAAGCGCCAGAGTTGGAAGTTGTCTTCGAGGTCGACCAGCTCTTCGCACGCCTCGTACTCCGCCCAGTGGTCGGAGGCGTGCTCGTAGATGTCACGGAAGATGGGCACGAGCTCCGGGGTGAACGTGTGCGCCTCGGTGACATCCCGATCGAGCAGCGAGGAGGGGATGGCGAAGCCGGCACGGTGCAGGTAGCGCAAGAACTCGTCGTAGATGCTGGGCTCATCGAGCAGGCCGGCGAGCAGGGCGTGCGCTGCGGGGTCGCTCTCGAACACGCTGAGCATCCTGCGATTCTTGTTGCCGAGCACGAACTCCACGGCGCGGTACTGGTACGACTGGAAGCCGGAGGAGTTGCCGAGAAAGCCACGGAACTCGGCGTATTCGGTGGGGGTGAGGGTGGCGAGCACCGACCATTGTTCGGTGAGCGTTCGCTGGATGTGCTTCACCCGGGCGATGCGCTTCAAGGCCGGTGGCAACTGATCCGCACGCAGCAGATCCCGTGCCGACTGCAGCTCGTGCAGCACCAGCTTCAGCCAGAGCTCGGTCGTCTGGTGCTGGATGATGAACAGCAGTTCGTCGTGATGCTCGGGCTCGCTCACCGGACGCTGGGCGCTCAACAGCGTCTCGAGGTCGAGGTATGAACCGTACGACATCTTCTTGCGGAAGTCGGTGACGATGTCGGGGTCGAACTCTCGGGTGTTGTCATCCGCAGGCATGATGCATTATCGCGCCGGGCGTCAGAGAAATGCAACACGTTCTTCGGCTTCTGGGGAACGGGGGTCGCAGCGCCTGAGTGCCGCGTTCCGTTCATCCGCCGGTAACCGGGCGTTGCGCCCGCCGTCTCTCCCGGCTCATACGGTTGCCGCAGGGTTCCGGGTGAGTTGGGTGGGCCGTGTGCGCGAAGACGCGACGTGCATGGGGGAACCACAGGAGGAGGGCACGACCATGGCCAGACACGACGGTCTCATCACTTCGGAGTTCGAGTGGGATGACGTTGAAGAGGTGGAAGACGACAGCATCGACGTCGACCTCGAACTCGTCGTGCTGGGGCTCGCGGGAACGACCGTCGTCGACGACGGTGACCGGGTGCGGGAGGTCCCAGGGGCGGAGGAGCTCCTGCGCCTGCTCAGTGCCACCGGCGTGAAGGTCGCGCTGACCACCGACCTCCCCCGGCGGGCGACGGATGCGGTGATCGACGCCCTCGGGTGGCGCGGTCTCGCCGATGTCACGCTCGCGGCCGCCGAGGCCGGGCGTGGACGCCCCTACCCCGACCTGCCACTGACGGCGCTGCTGCGCACCGGCGCATCCAGTGTCGAAAGGATGGTCGTGGTCGGCGACACGTCCGGCGACGTCGCGTCGGGGATCGCGGCAGGGGCGGGGCTCGTCGTGGGCGTGCTGACGGGGGAGCACGACGAGGCCACGCTGCTCGACGCCGGCGCGGACGTTGTGGTCGCGAGCGTCGCCGAGCTCGCCTCGCTGCTCGGTTTCGACGCAGCCGACGCAGCCGACGCAGCCGACGCGGCCGACGCCGCCGACGCGGCCGACGCCGCCGACGCGGCCGACGCCGCCGACGCGGCCGACGCCGCCGACGCAGCCGACGCGGCCGGCGCGACCGCCGTCGTCGCGCGGTGACCGTCAGAGCGGTCACGCCGCGCGTCGTCGAACCGCCCGCCAGCGCGGGCAAGGGGATCAGTGTGTACCCGTCGGCGACAGCGATGGTCTGGCCCGGCGAGGGCCACACGCACGAGGCGGTCGCGGTGCCAGGGGTGCGCCTGTCGCCGGGCGACGCGCTCGTCGAGATCGAACTCGCCACCGTGTGCGACTCCGACGTGGAGACCGTGCTCGGGCATCGCGCCGCCTCGGCGCCGCTGGTGCTGGGGCACGAGCAGGTCGGCCGGGTCGTGGCTCTCGGGCGCGGTGGAGCGAAGTCGGTCGACGGCCATCGGGTCTCCCTCGGCGAACGTGTCGTGTGGTCGGTGGCCGTTCCGTGCGGTCGGTGCGCGCGATGCCGACGAGGGCTGCCGCAGAAGTGCCTGAACCTGCAGCGCTACGGGCACGAACGCATGCGCCGCGGCTGGGAACTGTCCGGAGGGTTCGCGACCCACGCGCACATCCTCGACGGCACCCCGATCGTCGCCGCGCCGGAGGAGATCCCCGCCGCGGTGCTCGCGCCGGCATCCTGCGCCACGGCGACGGTCGCCGCCGCGCTCGAGGCTGCAGCGGAGATCACGCCGCTCGAAGGGGCGCTCGTGCTGGTGGCGGGCGCCGGGATGCTCGGCCTGACCGCTGCCGCCATGGCCACCGACGCAGGCGCGCACGTCGCGATCAGCGACCCGGATCCCGCCCGCCGCGACGCTGCGCTCGCGTTCGGCGCTGTGGCTGTCGCAGACCCGCGAGCGGCGCCCGACTCGCCGCTCGGTCTCTCGGCCGCCCTCGCTCGCGCCGGAGGCAGAGGGGCCGCGCCGACGATCGCTCTCGAACTCTCAGGAGCGGCGGCGGCAGCGAAGACCCTGCTGAAAGTCCTCGATGTCGGCGGTGTGCTGGTCGTCGCTGGATCGCTTTCCCCCGGCCCCGATCTGACGATCGACCCGGAACAGCTGGTGCGCCGGCTCCACACCGTGCGCGGGGTGCACAACTACGCACCGCAGCATTTGCAGCAGGCGGTGCGGTTCCTCGCGGAGTCGTGGCAGCGGTATCCGTTCGCCGCGCAGGTGGGCGAGACCTACCCGCTCGATTCCGTCGACGCGGCGCTCGCAGCGGCGACGATCGGCGCCCATCCGCGCATCGGGCTCCGGCCGCAGCTCTGAGCGCAGGTCTTATCTGTCCGCGATTTCGGATTCGCTCTGTGCCGTGTCTTGGCCGCCGGTCCCGTGCGAATCCTTCCGTTTGGCGCCCCAGATGATTCCCGCGAAGCCCACGGCCAGAGCGCTGTAGGTCAGAGAAGTCTCCGCCCAATTGCCGCTGTACGTCGACACGGTGCCCTTGCCGTCCGCGCGCCGCCAGTCGCATTGGCGACCCAACGGCAAAAAGCTCAGGCTTTGCGTCGCGGTGGTTCCGCTCCCGGAGATGCGCGCCAGTGGGGACCACGGCCCCTCCTGGAAACACGTGTTCCTCGTTGCCGCGGCAATCGTGAGGAGGGCCGGAATCAGTCCGCCGATGAGCACGAGCGTGCCTGCCATCGTCGACATGCTCTTCAGTGTGCTGTGGTCGCTGACCTTTCCTTCATCCACGGTCTGCTCCTGAGCATGTTCGTTTGCGTGACGGCCCAGACCCCATGGCCTTTTCCTGCTGCACGCGGGGCATCCCGGTAATCGTAAAGGACGTGGTGGGTGGAAACGACGAAGGATGGAGACCATCCACCGCGACCTGATTCACTGGGACGATGACCGATCCGCTCGACCGCTTCTTCCGGCTGCTCGCTGCGGTGCCCGTTCCGGTCGACGCCGAGTTCCTCTACGGCGACGATGAGCTGGGCCGGCTGCGCGAGCGCAATCTGCGGCGGTACTTCGCCGCGGTGGGATCAGCGGGTGCGCCGAGGGTCATGCTGCTCGCCGAGGCGCCGGGCTGGCGCGGGATGTCGGTGACCGGTGTGCCGTTCGTGTCGGCCCGGCAGGTGCTGGCCGGGGCGTACAGCACGCACGGGGCACTCGAACTGCCGGAGCATCCGGCGGCGCCCTGGGAGGCGTCGTCGGCGGTCGTGGCCTCGACCATCGCCACATGGCGCGGGCCCCTGCCGCTCACCTGGCCGATCTATCCGCACCATCCCTTTGTGGCCGGCAATTCCCGAACGAACCGAACGCCGAGGCCGGCGGAGGTGCGTGCGGGCACCCCGGTGGCGCTTGAGCTCGCGCGGGCATTCGGCATCGAGACGATCGTCGCGGTCGGCCGCAAGGCCCAAGGCGCTCTGGCCGCCGAGGGCATCGAGGCGCCCGCCGTTCGGCATCCGGCCCAGGGTGGCGCCCGGCAATTCGCAGAGCAGGTGGCGGCCCTCAACGCCGCGGAATAGGCCGCTGCGTTTTCTGAGAGTTCTCACATGTTGCGGGCCGTAGCCTTTTCTTCCCCGACTCCGTGAGGAAGCCCCGTGACAGATCTCGCTCCGCCGACTTCGCCGCCCCGCTCCACTCCACCCGCTCCGCCCACGCCGCCCCCGGCCGAACGACTCGGCGACCGCCCCGCCAGTCGCATGATCGGCGCGCTGATCTTCTCGAGCCGCTGGCTGCAGGCGCCCCTCTATCTCGGCCTCATCGTTGCGCAGGCGATCTACGTGGTCGTCTTCATCGTCGAACTGTGGCACCTTGGCGAGAGCGTCGTCGCCGATCCGTCGCACATCGACGAAGCCACGATCATGCTCGCCGTGCTCGGTCTCATCGACGTCGTGATGATCGCGAACCTCCTCATCATGGTCATCATCGGCGGCTACGAGACGTTCGTCTCCCGCATGAATGTCGACGGTCATCCCGACCAGCCCGAGTGGCTCTCGCACGTGAACGCGAACGTGCTCAAGGTGAAGCTGGCGATGGCGATCATCGGCATCTCGTCCATCCACCTGCTCAAGACGTTCATCGGCGTCGCCGACATCGGAACGCCGGGCGGCGGCAGCATCGCCGGAGACCGCTACACGAGCGAGGGTGTGATGTGGCAGGTGATCATCCACTGCGTCTTCATCCTCTCCGCCGTGGCGCTCGCCGCAATCGACCGCATGTCGAAGAAGTAGCCCGGGCCCCGCGCGCCTCTCCTGCGGCCCCCGCGCCGTGAGGGGCGAGTCCCTGCGGCCTGGGCGCGTATCGCGCTCGCAACGACTCGCCCCTCGCGGCACGAGGCGCAGGCGCGCCCGTCGTGTGCGAAGCTAGCAACGTTGTAAATCCGACGAAGGAGGCGCTGAATGGTCGCGACGCTGAAGGATGTCGCCGGTGCGGCCGGTGTCTCGGTCAAGACCGTCTCGAACGTCGTGAACGGATACCAGTTCGTCAAGGCGTCGACCCGCGAGAGGGTGCTGTCGGCCATCGAGGAGCTCGGCTACCAGCCGAACCTGGCCGCACGCAATCTGCGCGCGGGCCGCACCGGGGTGATCGGCTTGGCCGTTCCCTCGCTGAGCTTCAGCTACTTCGCCGAGCTGGCCGACGCCGTGCTCGAGGCCTCGCGCAAGCTCGGTTTCGTCACGCTCATCGAGCAGACGGGGGGCGACCGGGATGCGGAGCTCGAGCTGCTGCGCGGATCGCGCCTGTCGATGCTCGACGGGCTCCTGTTCTCTCCGCTCGGGATGTCCACCGAAGACGCCGGGTATCTGACCGTGGACTACCCGCTGGTGCTGCTCGGCGAGCGCATCTTCGGAGGCCCGACCGACCATGTCGTGATGCAGAACGTGAACGGCGGCTACGCGGCCACCGAGCATCTCCTTCGCTCGGGGCGGCGCCGCGTCGCCGTGCTCGGCGCGCACGTCGCCGAGCGGGTCGGCTCGGCCTCGCTCCGGCTCCAGGGCTACCAGCGTGCCCTCGCCGACTTCGATGTCGCCCCCGACGATCAGCTCGTCGTCTTCCGCGAGGGCTGGCACCGCACCGACGGCGCGGCAGCAACGCGTGAACTGCTCGACTCCGGTGTGCCGTTCGACGCGATCTTCGCCCTGAACGACGAGCTCGCCCTGGGAGCGCTCCGCGTTCTTCACCAGGAGAACATCGGGGTGCCCGACGACGTCGCGGTCATCGGCTTCGACAACCTCATCGAGGGCCAGTTCGCCATGCCGAGTCTGAGCACCATCGACCCCGGCAGGGTCGCCATCGCCGACCGCGCCGTCTCCGCGCTCATCGAGCGCATCGGCGACCGTGACGGCGCCGTCGGCGCTCCCCGTGTGATCGAGGTGCCGTTCACGACGGTCGCCCGCGAGTCCACGATGTCGATGTCTTCCGTCTCCTCTCGATAACGAACGTTGACATCCCGAAAAGGATGTTCCTATAATCCGATACAACGTTGAAAATTCAACGTTGTAAAAACCCGTGGATCGACGCCGTCGTCGGTCATTCTGAGAGGCATTCAATGAAGAAACTCATCGCGGCCGTAGCGTTCGCGGCGGGGGCGGCCGTCGCGCTGGCGGGCTGCTCAGGCTCCGGCGCCGGCTCATCCTCGAGCCACGTCGATCTCACGTTCTGGCACGGATACACCGAGGCCGACGGCAAGGTTCTCGACCAGATCGTCGACGACTTCAACAAGTCGCAGAAGAACATCACCATCAAGACGACCACGAAGACCTGGGCCGTCATCGGCGACACCCTCCTCCCGGCGCTCAGCGCCAAGAAGGGGCCCGACATCGTCGCCCTCCCGGCGGAGAACCTCCCGGTCTACGCCAGCAAGGGCGCCTTCGCGAAGCTGGACGACTTCTACGCCTCCGATAGCACGAAGAGCGCGAGCCTCAACCCGCGCGCGGTCGAGATGGAGAAGGTCGATGGCTCGTACTTCGGCGTGCCGACCGGCTTCGTTCCGCTCTCGGTGATCTACAACAAGGGGCTCTTCGAGAAGGCGGGCATCACGACCTTCCCGACCACGTGGGATGAGTGGGTCGCCGACGCCAAGAAGCTGACCGTCGACCAGAACGGCGACGGCACGCCCGAGCAGTACGGCCTCGCCCTGCCCGACCACGCGACCGTCGGCAACGGTGTCTGGGCCAGCCTGTTCTACGGCAACGGCGGCGATCTCGTGAAGGGCGGCAAGTCGGTCGTCGACTCGGCCGCGAACGTCGAGACGCTGAAGTTCTGGTCGAACGCGGTCACCGCCGACCACATCTCGCCCACCGGCCTCGACGGTGTCGCCTCCGACAAGCTGTTCAGCTCGGGCAAGGCGGCAATGGAGATCGGCGGCCCGTGGATGGCGGGCGTGGCGGCAGACGCGAAGATCGACTGGGGGATCGCCGGCATCCCGGCCGGACCCAAGGAGCAGGCCGCATCCGCGATCGGCATCAGCGCCGCCGTGACCGCACAGGCGGACTCGAACGAGCAGGCCGCCGCGAAGAAGTTCTTCGACTACTTCTTCACCAAGGAGGTGGCGACCAAGTGGTCGCTCGGCTCCGGATGGCCGCCCCTGCGCACCGACATCCCCGCGTCCGACGTCTCGTCGAACCCGGTCGTCGCCGACCTCACCGCCATCGCGGGAACGGCCCGTCCGTTGCTGCCGGGCATCGCCAACAGTGTGGATGTGCTCGCCGCCGTCGACGAGGCGACCCAGAAGTCCCTTGCCGGTGGCGACCCGACGGACCTCCTGTCCGCGGCGAACACCAAGGTCAAGCAGGCCCTGGGCAAATAGCTCCGGCAAATAGTTCCGGGCAAATAGTTCCCCCACAACCCGGTGGCCGCCGCCCTCTCCGGCGCGGCGGCCACCGCTTCGGAGACACACCATGACAACGACCGTCAGGCCGCCCAAGCGGGCCTACCGACCACCGGCGCCCCTCGGGGGTCGTGGACCGATCAGGACGCGCCGAGGGTCGGCACGCATCGCGCTGCTCTTCCTGCTTCCTGCGCTCATCATCCTCACCGCCTTCGTCGCGTGGCCGATGCTCTCAGCGCTCCGCACGTCGTTCACCGACAGCAGCGGATTCGGGGTGGAGCAGTGGGTGGGGTTCGACAACTACCTCAAGATCTTCACCGACCCGAGCATCCTCGGCACCCTGTCGACGACGGCCCTCTACGCCGTGCTTTTCACGCCGACAGCGCTGATCGGAGCACTGGCCCTCGCGCTGCTGCTCAACAACCCCAGACTGGCTGGGAGGGGCTTCTTCCGCACCGCGCTGTTCGTGCCGTTCATCGTCTCCCTGGCGGTCGCCGCGTTCGCCTGGTCGTACCTGCTCGACCCCCAGGTCGGTCTTCTCAACTTCTGGTTGCGGTCGATCGGCATCCAGCTCGGCAACGTGCTCCAGGATCCGGTGCTCGCGATGCCGACCGTCGTGCTGGTCGCGGTGTGGAAGAGCTTCGGCTTCTACATGGTGATCTTCATCGCCGGACTGCAGGAGATCCCGATCAGCCTGTACGAAGCGGCGCGCATCGACGGAGCCGGCGCCTGGAAGCGGTTCACCAACATCACGCTCCCTCAGCTCAGCAACACGCTCGCCTTCGTCGTGATCTTCGCCATGATCGCCGCTCTGCAGGCGTTCGACCAGATCTACGTGATGACGGGAGGAGGGCCGTACCGCAGCACGCAGACCGTCGTGATGGAGATCTACCAGGAGGGCTTCAAGAAGCTCGACCTCGGCCTCGCGTCCGCCCTGTCGTACGTGCTGCTGCTGGCGACGCTCATCCTCAGCCTCGTGCAGTTCCGCTTCTTCGGCCGTCGTGAAAAGGACCTCAGCTGATGACCGCTCCGACCATCCAGAACCGCCGACCGGGCATCGCGCGGCCCGGCCTCCGACTCGGGCGCCGCGCCTCCCGCTGGCTGCTGTTCGCCGCCGTTCTCGCACTGACGCTGATCGTGCTGCTGCCCGTGATCGTCATCGTCTTCACCGCGTTCAAGCCCGCCGCCGAGATCAACGCCTACCCACCGACGCTCGCGCCCGGCGCCTGGACGTTCGAGAACTTCACGCGCATCTTCGCCGATCTGCCGTTCGCCCGGCTGTTCCTGAACAGCTTCGTGTTCGCGGGCGGGGTCACGCTGTTCGCCCTGGTCTTCGACTCGCTGGCCGCCTACGCCCTGGCCAGGCTCGACTTCCGCGGCAACCGGGTGCTGCTCATCGTGATCGTGGCGAGCCTGATGATCCCCTTTCAGGCGACGCTCATCCCCATCTATCAGCTCGTCGGCAACCTCGGGCTGGTGAACACGTTCGCGGGGCTCATCCTGCCGCGCGCCGCCGACGCGTTCGGCATTTTCTTCCTGCGTCAGTTCTTCATCGCGCTGCCCCGCGATCTCGACAACGCGGCCCGCATCGACGGCGCGAGCGAGTTCCGGGTGTTCAGGAGCGTCGTGCTGCCGAACGCGCTCCCGGCGCTGCTCACGCTCGGCATCTTCACGTTCGTGAACAACTGGAACGACCTGCTCTGGCCGCTCGTCTTCACGACCACCCCCGACATGGGAACGGTGACCTCCGGGCTGACGCTGCTCACCGGGCCGAGCGGGATCATCCCCTACGGCACCATGATGGCCGGCTCCCTGATCGCGGTTCTGCCGCTCGCCATCCTGTTCCTGATCGTGCAGCGGCGGTTCATCGAGTCCGTCGCGACCACCGGATTGAAGTGAGCCGCGTGACCACCGCTCCCGTTCCCCGCTGGTTCGAAGGCGGCCGGATGCACTTCGCGCTCGGCATCGAGGACACCTTCGTTCCGCAGACCCGCCCGGGCGAGCGCGCCATCGACGAATACGAGCTGACCGAGCACTACGAGAGGTACGCCGACGACTTCCGGCTGGCTGCCGGTGTCGGCGCCGAGCTGTTGCGCTGGGGTGCGCCCTGGTATCGAGTCGCGCCGGAGCCCGGCCGCTGGGACTGGTCGTGGACCGATCGGGCGATGGAGAGCATGGCCGAGGCCGGGCTCCGGCCGATCGTCGACCTGCTGCACTACGGAACGCCCACCTGGCTCGACGACCAGTTCGCGCATCCGGACTACCCGCAGCACGTCAGCGAGTACGCCGTGCGGTTCGCTGAGCGCTACGCCGACGTGGCGACGGATTACACGCCGGTGAACGAGCCGGTCATCCACGCGCTGTTCGCGGGCGAGTACGCCTACTGGCCTCCGTACCTCTCCGGCGCGCGCGGCTTCACGACCGTCGCCGCCGCCCTGGCGCGCGGTTTCGTGCTCACCCAGCAGGGGATCGCGGAAGTGCTCCCTGGGGCATCGTTCGTGCACGTGGATGCGGCGATGAAGTTCGTCGGCGCCGACACCGCTCCCGAGCACGCCGCCGAGGCGGGGCGCCTGCAGGAGCAGGTGCACCTCGTGGAAGACCTGGTCACCGGCCGCGTCGACGACGCGCATCCCCTCTCCGCGGCACTGCGTGGCACCGGGCTCGCCGACGACGACCTCGCCTGGTTCGCCGCGAACGTCGTCACGCCCGATGTCATGGGCGTCAACTACTACCCGCGGCACTCCACCGAGCTGTTCGAGGCGGGCATCCACCACACCGGCGGTTTCGCCGACCCGCGGCCGTCGGTCGACCGCGGTGCGGACGGTCTGCGGGATGCGCTGCAGTCGTACGCCGAACGCTACGGCGCGCCCGTCATGGTCACCGAGACGTGCGTCACCGGGAGCGTGCAGGAACGCATCGCCTGGCTCGACGACTCCGTCGCGCTCGTGCACCGGATGCGCGCCGAGGGAACAGACGTCGTCGGCTACACCTGGTGGCCCCTCTTCGACATGTACGAGTGGACCTGGCGCCACAGCGACAACCCCCGCGCCGATCACCTGCTGACGATGGGTCTCTACGACCTCGTGGAGACCGACGCCGGCCTCCTCCGCTCCCAGAACCCGGTCGCCGACCGCTACCGGCACCACGCCCTGTCCGCCCGTCGCACTGCGAACCCGTAACGGAACCCAGCCCATGCACTCAGCACGTCTCACCATCAATCCCGCAGCCAGGATCGGCGCCATCAACCCCCGCCTCTTCGGTTCGTTCGTCGAGCACCTCGGCCGCTCGGTCTACCAGGGCATCTACGAGCCGGGCCATCCGCTGGCGAACGACGACGGGTTCCGCACCGACGTCATCGAGCTCGTCAAAGAGCTCGGCGTCACCGCGATCCGCTACCCGGGAGGCAACTTCGTCTCCGGCTTCAGCTGGGAGGACAGCGTCGGGCCGCGCGAGGAGCGGCCGAGACGACTCGATCTCGCCTGGCACACCACCGAGAGCAACGAGGTCGGCCTGCACGAGTTCCAGCGCTGGCTCGAGGAGGTGGGCAGCGAGCTCATGCTCGCCGTGAACCTCGGCACCCGCGGAACACCCGAGGCCCTGGAGCTGCTCGAGTACGCGAATCTGGCCGAAGGAACGGCCCGAGCGGAGCAGCGGGCGGCGAACGGCCGCACCGAACCGTTCGACGTGCGCATCTGGTGTCTCGGCAACGAGATGGACGGACCGTGGCAGCTCGGGCACCGTTCGGCCGACGACTACGGCAAGCTCGCGGCCCAGACGGCGCGCGCGATGAAGGCGTTCGACCCCGACCTGGAGCTCGTCATCTGCGGATCGTCGAGCTCGTCGATGCCGACCTTCGCCGAGTGGGAGCGCGTGGTGCTCACGCACGCCTACGACGCCGTCGACTACATCTCCTGCCACGCGTACTACGAGAACACCGGCGACCTCAAGAGCTTCCTGGCCTCGGGGATCGACATGGACCACTTCATCCGCAGCGTCACGGCGACCGCCGACCACGTGAAAGCCGTGCGCGGCAGCGACAAGACGATCGACATCTCCTTCGACGAGTGGAACATCTGGTACAACAGCCGCTACGAGAACGTCGACAAGATCACCGGAGTCGACAAATGGCCGACGGCGCCGCGGCTCCTCGAAGACGAGTACACGGTGGCGGATGCCGTGGTCTTCGGCAGCCTGCTCATCACGCTCCTGAAGCACGCCGACCGGGTGACCAGCGCATCCCTCGCCCAACTGGTCAATGTGATCGCGCCGATCATGACAGAGCCCGGCGGAGGTGCCTGGCGGCAGACCACCTTCTTCCCGTTCGCGGCGACGGCCGCCAACGCGAGGGGGGTCGCCCTCGACGTCACGCCGGTGAGCGGAACCTATGAGACCGAGAAGTTCGGCGGCGTGCCCCTCGTCGACGCCGTCGCGAGCCTCGACGAGAGCACAGGCCGCATCGCCGTCTACGTCGTGAACCGCTCGGTCGACGACGCCGCATCCCTCGAGCTCGACCTGCCCGCCCGTGCCGGAGCGGACACCTTCACCGTCACCGCGCGCACCCTGAGCGACGACGACGTCACCGCCTCCAACAACCGCGAGAACCCGGAACGCGTCGCCCTCGCCGACAACACCACCATCACCACAGAAGGAGGCGTCGTGCGGGTGGAACTGCCCGCCGTCTCCTGGACCGAAATCCTGCTTACCCCTCAGGCGTGACGGCGCGCAGCGTCGTCGCTGCGCCACGGAATCCCGCGGCGCGACCAACCAGATCGGAGACATGCGATGATCGGATCGACCGAGGGAGCGGCGCGACCGCGAACCTTCCGCCGCCGGATACTGGCGGCAGCACTCACCGCGGCCGCGGTGGCCCTCTTCACCCAGGCGGCGTTCGCCCCGCCCGCCCAAGCTGTCACGACAGGCAACGGCGCCCTGGTGTACTCACCGGCCGCAGGCACATCCTTCAACCCTGAAGGCGGCCGAGCGGCAGGAACCACATACGCCAAGAACATCGTGCTGAAGAACAGCGGCACGTCCAACGGCACGCAGCTCGTCACCTACGACCAGCTCGTGCTCGTCGGCGGCAAGCAGGTGTACCCGATCTACCGGAGCACCGACGACGGCGCCACCTGGACGCACCTCACCGACGTGGTGCCGAACAACGACTTTCCGGCGCTGGCTCGCACATCGCAGCCCTTCCTCTACGAGCTTCCCCAGCAGGTCGGCGCGCTTCCGGCGGGCACCATCCTGCTGTCGGGGATGATCATGCCCACCGACCGGTCGAGCAGCCGGCTCGTCGTCTACAAGAGCGCCGACCACGGCGCGACATGGTCGTACCTCAGCACCATCGACACCGGTGGGCCGGCGACCTACGACCCGAGCCCCACATCCACCACCACGACGGTGTGGGAGCCCTCGCTCATCGTCGACGGCAACGGCAGGCTCGCCGCGTACTTCTCCGACGAGCGGCAGAAGGCCAACGGCGTCTTGCAGGCGGTGTCGTACCGCGAGTCGACCGACGGCGGTCTGACCTGGGGTGCCCTGGGCAACGTGTCCGCCCCGACCAACCAGAGTGACCGCCCGGGCATGATCACGGTGACCAAGCTCCCTGACGGTCGCTATCTGGCGACATTCGAGGTCGTCAACCGGCCGAGCCAGTCCAACAACACGGCGCCGGTCTACTTCAAGATCTCGCCGGATGGGGTGACCTGGTCGCCCAGCACCAGCATCGGAACGCAGATCGCACTGGCGAACGGTCGCGGCATCGGGTCGTCGCCGTACGTCAAGTGGGTGCCGACCGGCGGGCCGAAGGGGATGGTCGTCGTCGCATCCAAGTGGGGCCTCGACGCCTCAGGCAACATCAGCGGCGGCCAGGACTTCTACGTCAACTACAACCTCGGCACCGGCCCGTGGGAGCGACTGCCGATGGCGGTGACCTACGACTCCACCGACACCGCGGGCGGCACGTTCTCCGGCTTCGCGCAGAGTTTCGACTACAGCGCCGACGGCCGCACCCTCTACCAGGCGACCAACGTCGAGAACGCGACCACCACGTACAACGACATCCGGGTCGGCTCCATCCCACTGGATGCGCAGCAGTACGAGGCCGAAAAGGCGGCACGCACGTCGGACACCTCGCTGGTGACCGACGTGAACGCCGCCAACGGCAGCAAGGTCGGCAACATCAACCTCTCCACCAGCGCGGTCACGTTCACGGTGCGCGTTCCGAGTGCGGGCACGTACACGCTCAACGTGCGCTACGACAACGGAACCGGCGCGGCGAGCACGCACAACGTCTCGGTGAACGGCGGCACGGCGTCGAGCATCAGCTACCCGGCGACGGTCGACTGGGGACGCTTCGGCTGGGCCCAGAAGTCGGTCGCGCTGAATGCGGGGGCGAACACGATCGCGTTCAGCAAGGGCACGTCGTACGCCGAGCTCGACCAGGTGCAGGTGTACAAGCCGGGCACCCAGCTCGACTCGCAGGTCCGGATCGTCAACCGCAACAGCGGCAAGCTGCTGGAGATCTCCTCCGCTCTGCTGACCGACGGGGCGCTCGCCGGCCAGTGGGCCGACACGGCGAACCCGACCCAGATCTGGAACCTGCATCCGGTGACCGGGAGCACGCAGCTGTTCAACGACAACAGCGGCAAGCTGCTGGAGATCCCGGGCGCCCAGACCGCCAACGGGGTTCAGGCCGGCCAGTGGGGCCCGACCGGGAACGCCACGCAGAACTGGAACCTCACGACCACGGGCGGCTACTGGACGTTGACCAACGCGAACAGCGGCAAGGTGCTCGAGATCGCCGGCTCATCCACCGCGAACGGTGCTGCCGCGCAGCAGAACGCCGCGACGGGTGCGGCGAATCAGCAGTGGCAGTTCGTGCGGGAGGGCATCCAGTAGCCGGATGCTCTGATGCGGCGGCGGCTCGCCGGTCCCTTCGGGTGGGGCCGGCGGGCTGCCGTCAGATCCACCCTCGTTCCCGGGCGATGGCCGAGGCCGCCGTCCTCGACTCGGCGTGCAATTTCGACAGCGCCGACGAGATATGGTTTCGCACCGTTCCGTGCGCGACGTGCAGCTGTTTCGCTATCTGTTTGGTCGACTGCCCGTCGTAGGTCAGCCTCAGAACATCCGCCTCGCGGGGCGTGAGCGGGTTCTCTTCCTCCATGAGTGCGGCCGTGGCCAGGCTCGCGTCGATGTAGCGCCCGCCGGCTGCGACGGAACGGATGATCTTCGCCAGTTCGGAGGCCGGGGTCGACTTCGGAACGAACCCGCGTGCTCCCGCCGAGAGGGCGCGCTTCAGCGTTCCGGGGCGCGCATGGCGGGTGACGATGATGACGTTCGTCGCGACACTGCGGAGCATCCGTCGAGCGGCGTCCGCCCCATCCAGTTCGGGCATTTCGAGGTCGAGGAGTGCGACATCGGGCTGATGGACGACGGCCGCGGTGACGGCCGACACCCCATCGGCGACGTCTGCCACCACGTCGAAATCGCGTTCGAGCGAGAGCAGGGCGACCAGGGCGCCCCTGATGAGTTCTTCGTCGTCGGCGATCAGAATCCGGATCATCGGCTGATCGCCTTCGCACGCGATGGACTGTCCGCGGATGCCGCGGGCACACGAACGACGAGAGTGAACGAATCGCCTGTGTGCTGCGTCTCGACCGCTCCGCCGAGCGAGGCGACCCGTGAGGAGAGACCGGACAGACCTGTTCCGCCGTGACGCGCGGGGCCCGCCCCGTCGTTGGTGACCGTCAGCCGGTACTCGGCCGGCTCGATGAGACCCAGGTCGATCTCGGCTTCGGCCGCCGCGCTGTGTTTCAGGATGTTCGTCGCCGCTTCGCGGATCGCGACGGCGAACACTGCGCCGATCGCGGTGGGCATCCCTGTCGTCTCGACACGTACTCCGCAAACTATGCCGGCGGCGCGCAGCACCGCGGCCGCGTTGCGAACCTCCACGGCGACGGTGACCGTGCGGTAGTCGTTCACCACCGCGCGCGTGTCTTCGATCGCGGTGTGCGCGATCACGCGTATCGCGGCGATCTCCTGCGCGGCGCGCTCCGGCTGGCCGGAGAGAAGGCGCTCGGCCAACTCGCTCTTCAGTGCTATCACCTGCAGGTTATGACCCTGGATGTCGTGCAGGTCGGTGGCGAACCGGAGCCGCTCCCGGGCAACCGCGAGCTCGGACGCAAGGCTGCGGGCGTAGTCCAGTCGCAGCACGACCTGCAGGGCC
Organism: Leifsonia sp. NPDC058292; assembly: GCF_042880955.1. Lineage (NCBI taxonomy): Bacteria > Bacillati > Actinomycetota > Actinomycetes > Micrococcales > Microbacteriaceae > Leifsonia > Leifsonia sp. NPDC058292. The sequence goes on along the minus strand of NZ_JBHVYL010000036.1, from coordinate 4,646 downwards.
CAGACGGTGCTCAGGGGCATGACCGTGAACACGGCGATGGTCGCGATCAAGACGACGTCGGAGTAGCCGATGCCCTCCGTCAGTGCGGCGTCGCCGCGGGATGCGAACTGCGAACCGATGAGGCCGCCAACGGCGATCGCTGCGTAGGTCGCCAGAACCACGGACGCTTTCCCCCAGCCTCGAAAGAAGCAAGCGGTCATTCCGCCGGCTATCGCCAGGGTGAACGCCCAACCCCAGCCGGCGAACGGGTCGGCGACGGCCGCGGCCCACGTGGCCGCCGACAACGCGAGGAGCACAACGATGAGGGGGTGGCTCAGTGCCGTGGTTCCGGCTTCGCGGATCAGGAGAGGAACAGCCACGCACGCGACGACGACTGAGCCGACGGTCGCGGCGATGAGTGTGCTCTGCCGCAGATCGATGGGCGCCGCAACACCCGAGACGACTTGCACGAGCCCGGCGACGATGACCACCAGCCAGAGGGTGGCCAGGGTCGAGCGTCGCATCGCTTTGAGATCCGCTGTGCTGCGTGACGAGCTGGGCGCTGTGCTCGTCATGTCCTCAGCGTAGCGACAGGGATGCCAAGAACACCTCTGTCGCCTTGGCGATGGTGCCCGAGGCGGTGTGGTGCAAGTAGTGATCGCCCTGAACCGTGATCATCGTTCCTGTGTCCACGCTCGCGGCCTGCCGTTCGTGGAGCTCGGCCCACCCCTCCACATCGATGTCGTTCGCTCGCACGAAGAGCAGCACGGGGAGCTCCTTCGGGAAAGTCATGCCGCTGACCACCTTGAAATTCGAGGGCTTGCGCTCCATCTCGTCGATCATCGTCGGTGCGGCCGCGTTCTTCGTGCTGAGCAGCTTCATCTGCTCCTTCGTCTTCTCGTCGTACGGCATCCCTGCGTAGGGATCGTCGGCGATCGAGCTGAGCAGGCGAGTGATACCGAGGTCTCGGAGCGCCACGGCCGCCGCGGTCGGGATGGGATCGTCCCAGCCCGGCTGATCGGGGACACTGCTGTCGATTCCGACGAACGCGACGATTTCGTCCGCGTACGCGGCGCTGTAGGTCAAGGCGTAGATGCCGGCGACCGAATGCCCCATCAGCACGTAACGATCGACGCCGAGGTACCGCAGCGCTTCGTGAACTTCTCGCGCGATGTTCGCGGTCGTGCGTGGAGCGTCCGTCTGATCGCTGAGCCCGGTGCCGAACGGCTCGACCGCGATGACACGGTGGGTGGCGCCGAGGTCTTCGATCAACGGTTGAAAATCGAGCCCGGGGGCAGCGGTGCCGAGCCCGGGAAGAAGAACGATTGTCTCGCCTCCGTGGCCGCTGATCACGACGTTCATCTGTTTGCCACCGACGGGGACGCGCTGTCCGTACGGTTCGATCGAGGATTCTTCCGACCTCGTCGCCACGGCGTTGACGATGCTGGTCGTCGCCAACGTCAACGCCGGAACGGCCACGATGACGCCGATCGTGAGGAGAGCGACCCTCAGGGTCTTGCGCATGCCATCTCGTTTCTGGGAGCGCGATTCGAAAACGCCCCGCTGGTGGAACCAGTGAAGCAAGCGGGCGGGTATCGGCACAGGTGCCCGATGTCACCGGCGACCGTGACACGTGTCATGCCTTCCGATGACGGTCGGCACTGTTCCCGCTTCTAGGGCGTTGCAGAGACTGAGCCCATGATGATTCGCACGGTCTACCCGACGAGCCCCGCATGATCGACTCCCTGCAAGCCTTCGTCGCCGGTCAGCCGGAGATTCTCAAGTGGCTCGCCATCGCGCTGGTGTCCGCGATCCCGTTCGTCGAGGTCTACCTCGGAACGACGATCGGAATCGTCGCCGGCGTGCACCCCGTCGTCGCGGCGAGCGCCGCCATCGTAGGAAACGCTGCGGCCGTTCTCGGCGTCATCTTCGTCGCAGACTGGGTTCGTGGCCGGGTTCGTGGCCGGGTTCGACCGTCCGAGCCGTCGCCCGTGACCCCGCGCCGCGCTCGCCTGACGAAGCTCTTCAACCGCTTCGGGGTTCCCGGCGTTTCGCTGCTGGGGCACCCGACTCAGATCTCTTCCGCCGCGCTCATCGCGTTCGGAGCACGACTCCGCACCGTGATCCTCTGGCAGCTGATCTCGATCGTGCTGTGGGGTGCGCTCGTCGCCGCCCTGGTCGGTCTCGGCGTTCAGGTTATCTCTCACTAGAGAGCGGGTTGACTTCGGCTTAGTCCGTGCCGTATATTCCAAGAGGAATAATCAGCGCTGAACCTTTTGAGCGCGCTTCACATTCTCAAAACCCACGAATCGGACCTTCGCACGATGCCGCCCACCACATCCCTGACACCGCTCAGCATCGCGGCACTCGCGCTGCTGATGGAGCGGCCGATGCACCCCTACGAGATGTACCAGCTTCTGGTGCAGCGCTCGGAGGACCGCATCGTCAAGGTGCGGCCGGGCTCGCTGTACCACACGGTCGACAGGCTGGCGGCGCAGGGCCTCGTTCGTGCCGTGGGCACGGAGCGGGAGGGCAACCGGCCCGAACGCACCACCTACGAGGTGACCGACCACGGAAGTCTCCTGCTCGGCGAGCGGGTGACCGAGATGCTCGCAACCCCGATCAATGAATATCCCGAATTCCCCCTCGCGCTCGGCGAAGCGCACAACCTTCCGGTCGAGACGGTCATCCAGCTGCTGCGCAACCGCGTCAGCCAGCTGCGAGCCGACCTCGCCTTCATGGATCAGCGCATCGCCGACCTCGAGGCCAAGCAACTCCCACGAAAGTACTGGATCAACGTGCAGTACTCCCGGGCTCTGCGCGAGGTCGAGACGACCTGGCTGGAATCCCTCATCGACGACCTCGTTTCAGGTGACCTGTCCTGGACCGAGGAGAAGCACCACTAAGAGAGAAAAGACTCCCATGGAAAAAGAATTGAAGCCTTGGCCGGCGCTCTGGGCGCTGGTCATCGGGTTCTTCATGATCCTCATCGACACGACAATCGTGTCGGTCGCCAACCCGGCGATCATGAAAGGGCTCGACCTCGGCACCGACTACAACGCCGTCATCTGGGTGACGAGCGCCTACCTTCTCGCCTACGCCGTTCCGCTGCTCATCACGGGGCGCCTCGGTGACCGGTTCGGACCGAAGAACCTGTACCTCGTCGGTCTGGTCATCTTCACCCTGGCCTCCGCTTGGTGCGGGTTCTCCGGGGTGCTGCCCGGGGGCGGCATCGGGATGCTGATCGCGGCCCGTGTCGTGCAGGGTCTCGGCGCCGCTCTGATGACGCCGCAGACGATGGCCGTCATCACCCGCATCTTCCCGCCCGACCGCCGCGGCGCTGCCATGGGCCTCTGGGGCGCGGTCGCGGGTGTGGCCACCCTCATCGGGCCGCTGCTCGGCGGCGTGCTCGTGGACGGCCTCGGCTGGGAGTGGATCTTCTTCATCAACGTGCCCGTCGGAATCGTGGCGTTCATCCTCGCGATGCGGCTCGTTCCGAAGCTTCCGACCCACACCCACAGCTTCGACATCCTCGGCGTGATTCTGAGCGCCGTCGGGATGTTCCTCCTGGTGTTCGGAATCCAGGAGGGCAGCACATACGACTGGGGCGTCATCGCCGGGCCCATCACGGTCTGGGGCCTGATCATCTCCGGAATCGTCGTGCTCATCGCGTTCGTCTTCTGGCAGCGTTACAACCGCAAGGAGCCGCTGCTTCCGCTCGCCCTCTTCCGCGACCGCAACTTCTCGCTGTCGAACGGCGCCATCACCACGGTCGGCTTCGCCGTCACCTGCATGTCGCTGCCGCTGGTGTTCTACTTCCAGACCGTTCGCGGTCTCACCCCGACCGAGTCGGCGCTGATGCTCGCCCCCACGGCGATCTTCTCCGGTGTGCTCGCGCCGTTCGTCGGCAAGCTCATCGACCGGGTGAACCCGCGCTACATCGCGACCGCGGGTCTGGTGCTCTTCTCGGTGGCCCTGTTCTGGTTCTCGGGCCTGCTCACCCCCGACATCTCCATCTGGTGGCTGCTCGCCCCGAGCGCGCTCCTCGGCATCGCGATGTCGGGTGTGTGGGGTCCGATCTCCACCACGGCGACCCGCAACCTGCCGATGAGCCAGGCCGGCGCCGGATCCGGCGTGTTCAACACAACCCGCCAGGTCGGCGCGGTGCTCGGCTCGGCATCCATCGCCGCCCTCATCTCGGGGCGACTCGCTGTCGACCTGCCGAAGGCTCCCGGTGGCGCGGCGTCCAGTCCGGGCGCGGTGACCGGCGGCACGGAACTGCCGGAGGCGCTGCACGCCGGGTTCACGCAGGCCATGTCGGAGTCCCTTCTGCTGCCCGCGGCCGTCGCGCTTCTCGGAGCGTTCATCGTGGTGTTCTGGGCCAAGCCCAAGCCGCCGGCGTGGGGGCCGAACGCCCAGCGTCCGACGGATGCGGCCGGGGCTGCAGCCGCGGCCGGGGCTGGCGCCGGGTCTGCCGACGCCGCGCACGGTGCGCACGCCGCGCCGGTGCCGGTGGATGCGGTGCCGCACGGCACCCACGCCGCCGACGTCGCACCCGCGACCGACCTGGCGCCGAACGAGGAGCCGCCTCACGGCGTGCACGCCGCACCGCTGACCGACTAGCTCCGCTTCTGCAACGAACGGCGACCGCCCGCACCCGATCGGGG
>NZ_JBHVYL010000035.1:0-33607 GCF_042880955.1 Leifsonia sp. NPDC058292 | reverse complement strand
CCCGCACCTTTTTCGTGCGCCGAGGGGCGAGATCTTGCGGGCTGGCGGGTGCCCTGGGTCGCAACGAGTCGCCCCTCGGCAGAGAGTCTCCCCGGCTCAGCCGGGAAGGCCCAGCACGGTGGCTACGGCCAGCGCCTCCAGCTGCTCCGGATCGGCGAGCACGTCGAGCCCGGTGATGGCACCGTCGGCGAGATTGAAGGCCATGATCGAGACGACACGGCCATCCAGAACGGCCGCGACGCCGGGACGACCACCGATGAGCACCGGCGTCGAGTGCGCGGCGAGCCGGCGGGAGAGCACGGCCTGACCCGCGATCGCCTCAGCGCCGGAGACGACCTGCGTGCTCGTGCCGAAGTCCGCCCGCAGCACCGCGCCGTCGTCGAGCAGGGTGAGCAAGGCCGTGATGTCGCCACGCTCGGCGGCCACCAGCCACGCGTCGATCAGCCGGCGCGCTTGCTGAGGCGCCGGCCGGCCCGGATCGGTCGCGGTGCGCACGCGACGGCGGGCCCGGGATGCGAGCTGACGCGCCGCCTCCGGAGAGCGATCCAGCGCATCCGCGACCTCCTCGAACGGCCGCCCGAACACGTCGTGCAGCACGAACGCGACCCGCTCGGCCGGGCTCAAGGCATCCAGAACGACGACCAGCGCCGCCGTCACCTGGTCGGTGCGCTCCACCGCGACCGCAGGGTCGTCGGCGGTCGACCGGGGTTCGGCGGGCCACGGTTCGACCTCCCAGGAGCGCTCGCGGGTGCGACGGGGCGCCCTCAGGATGTCGAGACTCACGCGCGAGACGACGGTGGTGAGCCAGGCGTCGAGGTTGTCGATCGCCGACACGTCCGATCGGCTGAGCCTCAGCCAGGCCTCCTGAACCGCGTCTTCGGCGTCCGCTGTCGACGACAGCAGCCGTCGGGCGATCGCGAGCAGCCGCGGTCGCGCGGTCTCGAAACGCCTCGCCATGATTCTCTGATCGGTCATGTCACATCCTCCGTGTGTCGCTCGTCACCTTATCGACGGGGCGATCGGCCCCGATGTGACACGACCAACAGGAGAGCACCATGAACGCACCCATTCTCGTCACCGGCGGCACCGGCACGATCGGCCGCCGGGTCGTTCCGCTGCTTCGCGCGGCCGGTCAGGATGTGCGCATCCTCAGCCGTCACCCGAAGGACGACCAGCCCGGTGTGCGGCACGTCGCCGGCGACACCGTCGCGGGCACGGGACTCGCCGAGGCCCTCGACGGCGTGAGCACTGTGCTGCATCTCGCCGGCGGCGCGAAGGGCGACGACCGCGCGGCGCTCAACCTCGTGGCTGCCGCCCGCGAGGCCGGGGTCGGGCACCTCATCCTGATCTCGGTCGTCGGTGCGGACAGGATGCCGATCGGCTACTTCCGCGCCAAGGCGGCGGCCGAGCAGGCGATCACGGAGTCGGGCCTTCCTTGGACGGTGCTGCGCGCCGCCCAGTTGCACGAGTTCGTGCTCCCCGTCGTGCGCGGCCTTGCCCGCCTGCCGCTCACCCCCATCCCGACCGGTCTTCGCTTCGAGCCGGTGCACGTGGATGAGGTCGCTGCGCGCCTGGCGGAACTCAGCCTCGGCGCCCCTGCCGGCCGGGTTGCCGACATCGCCGGACCGGATGTTCTGGGAGTGCGGGAACTGCTGGCGGCGTACGCCGAGTTCCACGGAAAGGGGCGCCCCCGCATCCGCGTGCGCATCCCGGGCGCCGTCGGGCGCGCCTACCGCGCGGGCGACAACCTGGCCGACGGGTCGGCGCCGCGCGGACACCGGGGCTGGGCCGAGTTCCTCGCCGAGCAGGCGTCGGATGCGGTCGTGCCGGCCTCGACGGCTGCACTAGGGCCGCGCGGGTAGCCGGGCAGAGCCCCGCCACCGAGACGCACGAGGCGCACGGAGCGCGAGAAGGTCAGCGGCTCGCGAACCACCCGTGCATCGCACTCGTGACGAGAAGGCCTGTCTTCTTGGAGAGGCGGTGCGAGGGGGCTTCGACGAATCGCGTGAAGAGCTCGGCGACGACCAGCGCGATCACGGCCGACAGCACGAGGCGAAGCGCGGTGGACTCCCGGCCGAACAGCGACGCGATGGCGATGATGATCGGCACGTGAACCAGGTACAGGCTGAACGAGATGCGCCCGAGCCAGCGGAACAGACCGGTGGACAGTAGCCGGATGGCCGGGCTCCAGACGGCGGCGAGCAGCACGAGACCGGCCGCACCGACGTACTCGAGCCCCTTGGTGATCGTCTGGAATCGCGGCGCTCCGCCGATGATCGCCCACGTCGACCAGTGCAAGCCGAGCAGGATGAGCGAGATCACGGCGACGGCCGACCCCACCAGTGTCAGCCACACACGACTGCGGCGGGCGACCCACGCTCGCAGGTCGTCCAGCTTCACGGCGAGCACCGTTCCCACCAGGAAGACCGGGAGGAACTGGAGCGGAGTCAGCGACAGGAAGACCCCGGCCATCACGAGCGGAAGCGTGGCGAGCAGGGTGATCCACCACCAGCGGCGAGTGAGCACCGCGACGGCGACGAACACCGGGAGGAACAGGGAGAACGCCAGCTCCCAGTGGATCGTCCACAGCGGGTTGTTCAGCGAGATGTTGCCGAAGAGCAGGTCGAACGACGAGACGATCGTCGCCCACGACGGCTGGTGCACCGAGCTCGCCTTCACCCAGAGGCTGCTCTGATCGTCCCGGCTCTGATCGACCAGCGTCACCAGCAACAGCGCGAGCACGACGGAGGCGGCGACGGGCAGCCACAGACGGAGGATGCGCCGCGCGTAATACGCGACCCAGTCGAAATCGGTTCGCCGTAAGACGGGCAGGGCGACGACGAGCCCGCTGAGCACGAAGAAGATGAGCACCGCCTGCGGTCCACCGACCACCAGTTGCAGGGGGGTCGAGGTCAGCCACCACGTCGCCGACCAGGTCGCGGGATGCACGTCGCGCGGCACGATCCAGATGTCGGAGACCGGGGCGAGGGTCAGCGAGAGGTGGCTGAACAGCACGATCAGGGCGGCGACGCCGCGCAGTCCGTCGAGCGCGACGAAGCGGTCTGGGGCCTGCAGACCTCGCGCACGGGTCACCGGCCGGAAGGCGGTGTCCGGGCTCGTCATCCCGCAAATCTTATGCGGCGGCCGTCCCGGTGTCGAATGCTGCGCGGATCTCGCAGATCGAGGGTTCGAGGGTTCACGGGTCAGCGCACGCTCGCCTCGTGCATCCGCTCCTCGTCGGCCCGTTCCACGTCGGCTCGCTCGTCGTCGGCCCACTCCCCGCCGGCACCCGCCTCATCCAGTTCTTTGCGCGTGACCGGGCTGATCCGGTCTTCGAAGAAGAACCGGGAGATGCCGGCTCGTGCCCTCTCGGTCAGTCCGAGGTGGCCGCGCGCGTCGGGATGCACGCGCAGCGGCGCGTCATCGCTGGTGTTCATCAAACGCCACCGCTCGTGCTCGTCGACGGGGTGGTGAACCTCGATGTACTCACCGCCCGGCAACCGCACGATCCGCCCGGTCTCGTAGCCGTGCAGCAGAATCTCGCGGTCCTTCTTCTGCAGCGCGTAGCAGACGCGCCGGGTCACGGTGAAGGCGACGATCGGGCCGAGCAGCGCGGCCGCTTGGTAGAACGCGACGACGACCTCGACCCCGACATGGAAGTGCGTCGCCACCAGGTCGGCGCTCCCCGCACCCCAGAGGGCTCCGTAGAACACGATGCCTGCGACGCCGATCCCGGTGCGGGTCGGGGTGTTGCGCGGCCGGTCGAGCAGGTGATGGTCGCGCTCGTCGCCGGTGATCCACTCCTCGGCGAACGGATACAGCAGCACGGCCGCGAGGTAGAGGCCCACCACCGCGAGGGGAACCAGAATCGCCAGCGTCCACGTTCGGTCGAGCCAGACGAACTCCCAGCCCGGCGGAACGAGACGCAGGGCACCGTCGAGGAACCCGGTGTACCAGTCCGGCTGGCTGCCGGCCGACGCATCCCCGGGCGACGAAGGGCCGTAGAGCCAGATGGGGCTGACCGTGACCGTCGCCGCGACCGCGAAGATCAGGCCAATGACGATCAGTAGCAGCCCGCCGGCGCGCGCCGCGGCGTTCGGCAGCATCGGCACGCCGCCGACGACCGTCTCACTGCGCCCGAGACCGGGGAACTGCGCGGGCTTCTGCACGTAGCCGGCCCGATAGCGCAGCGCCAGCAGTGCGATGAGCAGCACGGGCACGACGGCGACGTGGACGGGGTAGAGGTTCTCGATGATCCGCCCCGGGAACTCGCCGCCGAACAACAGCATCGAGAGCCAGGTTCCGACGACCGGGATGCCGAGCACGATGCCTTCGACGATCCGCAGGCCCGTGCCCGAGAGCATGTCATCGGGGAGCGCGTATCCGCTCCAGCCACCCACCAGGGCGACGATCAGCAGCAGGAAGAGGAGCACCCAGCCGAGTCGGCGCGGCCGGCGGAAGCCCCCGGTGAAGAAGGTCGTGAGCAGTTGCAGGATGAGCGAGGCCGGCAGCAGCAGAGCCGCCCAGTGATGAGCCTGCCGCAGCAGCAGACCCCCGTCGACCTCGAACGAGATCGCGAGTGTGGAGCGCATGGCCTTCGACATCGTCGCGCCCTCGAGGGGACCGTAGCCGCCGTGGTAGACGACCGGCGTGCTCGAGGGCGCGTAGAAGAACATGAGGAAGACGCCGGTCACGAAGATCACGACGACGCTCGCCAGCGACACGACCCCGAACACGGTCGACCAGTGCAACGGCACTCGCCGGCCGCTCAATTCGGCGGTCAGGGCCGACAGCCTCCGGCCCACCGAGGTGCCGGTGACCAGCCCTGCTGCCCGGTCGGTGAACGACCTCCGGGGGTGACGCTCGACAATCTTCTGCACGATGTCCTCCTGTCTCACTCACTAAGACAGTCAGAGAGGCCATTTTGTGACATCCGGGGCGGATGAGGCCCGGCGACTCAGGCCTTGGGAGCCGTGGAGGCCAGCCAGTCCTCGAATCGCTTCGGCGCGAGACGCACATCGGTGATCTCCGGGTCGTTGCCCGGAACCAGCGAGGTGTCGGTGACGGTTCCCCCGAAGTAGCCCATCGCAGGGTCGGCCACGATCGTGCGGGAGTCTCCGCGCGCTTCGAAGAGCCGGCGGGCAGCATCCGCGAGGCGCAGCGGCTCCGGTCCGGCCAGCTCGAACACGCCGTCGACAGGGTGCTCCTCGGCGACCTTCGCCAGGGCGGCAGACACATCGGCGGCTGCGACCGGCTGCATCACCACGGGCGACAGACGCACGGTGTCACCGTCGGCGCCGCCCTCGGCCAAGGCGGGGATGAACTCGAAGAACTGCGTCGCCCGCACGATCGTGTACGGCACGCCGCCGCCCGTGGCGATCTTCTCCTGGGCCACTTTCGCGCGCATGTAGCCGATGTCGGGCATCCGGTCGGCCCCGACGATCGACAGCACGATGTGGTGCCCCACCCCGGCGGCCCTCGCGGCCTCGACGATGTTGCTCGTCGAGCGCTGGAAGAAGTCGAGCACGGGGCCGTCTTCGAACGACGGCGAGTTGGGGATGTCGATCACCACGTCTGCTCCGGACAGCGCATCGGCCAGCCCGGCGCCGGTGACGGTGTCGACTCCGGTCGAGGGTGACGCGGCGACGGCGTCGTGGCCCGCTTCGCGCAACTGCGCGACGAGGGGTCGCCCGATGAGTCCTGTTCCGCCGATGACAACGATCTTCATGACATTCCTTTCGCTGGAAGATCACGCGGCGAGCGCTACGTGATCGGTACACCAGCTGAGACCGGATGCGGGGCCGATCTGTGACGGCGGGCTACAGCCGCGTGGGAAAAGACCCTCGTGCCGTGGCGACGACCACCAGCGCCGCGAGCATGAGCACCACGCCCACCCAGGGCAGTGCGCCGGGCCCGGACAGGTCGAGCGCGGCCGCCCCGATGGCGGCGCCGCCGGCGATGCCGACGTTGCTCGTGGCGTTCACCCACGCGCCCGCGATCTCCGGCGAGGTCGCGTGCGTGCGCACCGCCGCCGCCTGGAAGAACGACGGCGCAGCGCCGTAGGCGGCGCTCCAGACGGCGGCGCCGATGAGCACGATCACGAACGACGGATAGCCGAGCCCGATGCCGATCATGCCGAGAGCCGCTGCCCCGATGACCGCGGTTCCGCTCCAGCGGGGTGAACGGTCGAAGGTGAGCCCGCCGAACCAGAGCCCGAGCAGCCCGCAGGCGCCCACCCCGATGAGCAGCGGACCGACAGCCGGCTCACCGACCCCGGTTCCGATGAAGACGACGGCGATGTAGGTGTACAGCACGAACTGGCCGAGATAGGCGAGCCCGTTCGCACTGACAACCGTGATGAGCCGGCGCCGGCCTTCTCGGGTGCCGCTCTCCGGCGCCGGATTCTCGTTGTTCACGTGTGGCAGCGAGAGAGCGATGAGAGCCGTGGCCAGCGCTGTGAGCCCGGTCAGCACCCAGAATGACACCCGCCAGTCGGTCGCCGTGCCGAGCGTGGTCAGAAGAGGGACACCCAGGATGAGGCCCACCGACACTCCCCCGGCGACCAGCGCCATCGCACGGCCGATGTACGCCCGGTCGACGAGTCGCGCCGAGTAGCCGATGCACACGGAGAAGAAGAGGGCATGCGCGACGCCGCCCAGTGCGCGGCCCACCGCCACGACGGCGAAGGTCGGCGCGCTCGCCACGAGCGCGTTGCTGACGATGTAGGCGATGAGCGTGGCGAGCAGCATCGCCTTGCGCGGAAACCGCCGGGTCACGATGGTGAGCGGAACCGCCAGCACGGCCACCGCGATGGCGTAGACGCTGACGAGCAGACCGGCGACCGATTCGCTCACTGAGAACGCCCGCCCGATCGCTGGGAGCAGCCCGACGGGCAGCACCTCGGTGGTGACGGCCAAGCACGTTCCGGCCGTCAGCGCCAGGAGCCCGACGATGGCCTGACGGATGCCTCTTTCAGCCACTCCGGCTAGACCAGCCGGCCGACAGACGCGAGCGCGGCCTTCAGCAGCGCTCCCCGCCCGCCCTCCATCTCCTCGGCGACCTGCGGGGTGACGGCCTCCTCGGGCCGCATCCAGGTGAGCTCGAGCGCATCCTGCCGCGGCTCACAGGTGCCGGTGACCGGGATGACGTAGGCGAGCGACACGGCGTGCTGACGATCGTCCGTGTACGGGGTGACACCCGGCATCGGGAAGTACTCGGCCACCTGGAACGGGGTCGGGCTCGCGGGCAGCTGCGGAAAGGCCATCGGCCCCAGATCTTTCTCCAGGTGCCGGAACAGCGCCTCGCGCAGCGTCTCGCCGTACATGACCCGGCCGGAGACGAGCGTGCGCGTCATCTCGCCGACCGCGTTCGCGCGCAGCAGCACGCCGACCTCGGTGACCTGACCGAGGCCATCCACCCGAACCGGAACGGCCTCGACGTAGAGCAACGGCAGGCGGCGGCGTGCCTGCTCGAGCTCGATGTCGGTCAGCCAGGCAGGCCCCTGCTGGGGCATGTCGTCGGGCGACTGATCGGGGTCGGGGTCGGGGGTGCGCACGCTCATGCACCGATACTACGGAAGGGCAGGGCACAATGGAGCTTCCTCCCTCCATCGTCAGGAGACCGCGTGCCGCTGCCCTCCCCCGACCTCACCATCGACCGCGACGCCGTGCTCTGGTCCGCCTCCGAACGCGACCGGGCCGGCCGGCCGCTCCTGGTGCTGCTGCACGGGTACGCCTCCGATGAGGCCGACCTCTTCGGCATCTCGGCCTATCTCCCGCTCGAACCGGTGATCGCCTCCGTGCGCGCGCCGATCCCGGAGGGCCAGGGATTCGCCTGGTTCTCGCGGTTCACGAACGTGCCGGGCGACCCTCTCGCAGCCAACGCCGACGCCGCCGCCCGGGCGGTGCTCGACTGGCTCGACGACCAGCCGGTCACTCCCACCGGCCTCCTGGGCTTCTCCCAGGGCGGGGCGATGGCGCTGCAGCTTCTTCGGCTCGCCCCCGAGCGGTTCGACTACGCCGTGCAGCTCTCGGGATTCGTCGTGCAGGGCGACGGCGCCGACGACGCACGTCTCGCCGCCCACCGCCCGCCCGTTTTCTGGGGGCGCGGCACCGCCGACGAGACCATCCCGGCCGCATCCATCGCCCGCACGACCGCGTGGCTGCCCGACCACACCGAGCTCGACGCCCGCATCTACGAGGGGATGGGGCACTCGATCTCCACGCGTGAGCTGGCCGACATCGCGGCGTTCATCCGGCTGCATCTGCGTTCCTGATCCGCCCGCCGAACCGGTCGTACCGCGCCCTGACCCTGTCCTGAGCGGGTTACGCATGTCAGGGGTTGGGGAGAGGATAGAGGGATGAGCGACGTGCTCGACCGGTTCTCCCGCGCCACCCGTGAGTGGTTCAGCGGGGCGTTCGCCGCGCCGACGCCGGCGCAGATCGGGGCGTGGGATGCGATCTCCCGCGGCAAGAACGCGCTCGTCATCGCCCCGACGGGTTCGGGCAAGACGCTCGCCTCCTTCCTCTGGGCGATCGACCGGCTGGCCGCACGCAATGAGAGCGCCGACCCCGGCGACGCGAAGCCGGGCACGCGCGTTCTCTACATCTCCCCGCTGAAGGCCCTGGGCGTCGACGTGGAGCGCAACCTGCGCGCGCCTCTCGTCGGTGTCACCCAGACCGCGAAACGGCTCGGCGCCGAGCCTCCGCACGTATCTGTCGGCGTGCGCAGCGGCGACACCACGTCGGCCGACCGCCGCGCGCTCGTCAAGACGCCGCCCGACATCCTCATCACCACGCCCGAGTCGCTCTTCCTCATGCTCACGTCGTCGGCCCGCGAGACGCTCAGCTCGGTCGAGACGATCATCATCGACGAAGTGCACGCCGTCGCCGCCACCAAGCGCGGCGCGCATCTCGCGCTCTCGCTCGAGCGGCTGGACGCGATGCTGCCGAAGCCCGCCCAGCGCATCGGGCTCTCCGCGACGGTGCGACCACCGGAAGAGGTCGCGCGTTTCCTCGGCGGGCGAGCGCCGGTCGAGGTCGTCGCTCCGCCCTCGGGCAAGCGCTTCGATCTGCGCGTCGTCGTGCCCGTCGAAGACATGAGCGAGCTCGGCACCTCCACCTTCGCGAGCGGAAACGACGACGGCTCGGCCCCGCAGGCGGGCTCCATCTGGCCGCATGTCGAGGAGGCGATCGTCGATCGCGTGCTGGAGCATCGGTCGTCGATCGTGTTCACCAACTCCCGGCGGCTCGCCGAGCGGCTGACGGCGCGACTCAACGAGATCTACGAAGAGCGCATCCTGGGCGGAGCGGCCCCTCTCGCCGACCAACCCGCGTCGCGGGCTCCGGCTGAGCTGATGGGCGCGTCGGGACAGACCCGCGGCTCCCGCGAAGCCGTCGCCGACGAGCCCGACACGCTCGTGCTCGCCCGCGCCCACCACGGCTCGGTGAGCAAGGAACAGCGCGCTCTCATCGAAGACGACCTGAAGTCGGGGCGCCTGCGCTGCGTCGTCGCGACGTCGAGCCTGGAGCTCGGCATCGACATGGGCGCCGTCGACCTGGTCGTGCAGGTGGAGTCGCCGCCGTCTGTCGCCAGCGGACTGCAGCGCGTCGGCCGAGCGGGCCACCAGGTCGGCGAGGTGTCCCGTGGCGTCGTGTTCCCGAAGCACCGGGCCGACCTCATCCACTCGGCGGTCGCCAGCGAGAGGATGGTCGCCGGCCTGATCGAGACGCTCCGGGTGCCGACCAACCCGCTCGACATCCTCGCCCAGCAGACGGTGGCCGCCACCGCGCTCGAGCCGATCGACGCCGACGAGTGGTTCGACACCGTGCGGCGCAGCGCGCCGTTCGCAACGCTGCCCCGCAGCGCCTACGACGCGACCCTCGACCTGCTGGCGGGCCGCTACCCTTCCGACGAGTTCGCCGAGCTGCGACCCCGCGTGGTCTGGGATCGAGACTCGGGAACCATCACCGGACGCCCCGGCGCGCAGCGGCTCGCGGTGACGAGCGGCGGTACCATCCCCGATCGCGGACTCTTCGGCGTCTACATGGTTGGCGAGAAGGCCAGTCGCGTCGGCGAGCTCGACGAAGAGATGGTCTACGAGTCGCGGGTGGGGGATGTGTTCGCCCTCGGCTCCACGAGCTGGCGCATCCAGGAGATCACCCACGACAGGGTGCTGGTGACGCCGGCCTTCGGTGAGCCCGGCCGGCTGCCGTTCTGGAAGGGCGACGGGCTCGGCCGGCCCGCCGAGCTGGGTCGCGCGGTCGGAGCGTTCGTGCGGGAGGTGAGCGGGGCATCCGCCACAGACGCCGAGCTCCGCTGCGTCGAGGCGGGGCTCGACACCTGGGCGACGAACAACCTGCTCTCCTTTCTGCAGGAGCAGAAGACCGCGACAGGTCATGTTCCGACCGACCGCACGCTCGTGGTCGAACGCTTCCGCGACGAGCTAGGGGACTGGCGCGTCGTGTTGCATTCCCCTTACGGCATGCAGATCCACTCGCCGTGGGCGCTGGCCGTTCAGGCGCGCGTGAGAGAGCGGTACGGCATCGACGGCGGCGCGATGGCGGCCGACGACGGCATCATCGTGCGCATCCCCGACACCGAATCCCAGCCGCCCGGCGCCGACTTGTTCGTGTTCGACCCGGCCGAGCTCGACGCGCTCGTGACGAGCGAGGTCGGCGGCTCCTCGTTGTTCGCCTCGCGGTTCCGGGAGTGCGCCGCGCGGGCACTGCTGCTGCCCAAGTACAACCCCGGCAAGCGCTCCCCGCTCTGGCAGCAACGGCAGAAGGCGTCGCAGCTGCTGGATGTGGCACGCAAGTATCCGAGCTTCCCGATCATCCTGGAGACGGTGCGCGAGTGCCTCCAAGACGTCTACGACCTGCCGGCGCTCGATGAGGTGACGCAGCAGATCGCGCAGCGCCGCATCCGTCTCGTCGAAGCCAGCACCGAGACCGCATCGCCGTTCGCCCGCTCGTTGCTGTTCGGATATGTCGCTGCGTTCATGTACGAAGGGGACAGCCCCCTCGCCGAACGCCGCGCGGCCGCCCTGTCGCTCGACGCCGGGCTGCTGGCCGAACTTCTCGGCCGCGCCGAGTTGCGCGAACTGCTCGACCCGGGCGTGATCGAACGCGTCGAACGCGAACTGCAGCGGCTCGCGCCCGAGAGACGCGTGCGGGGGCTGGAGGGCGTCGCCGATCTGCTGCGGCTGCTCGGGCCCCTCACGGTCGACGAGGTCGCCGAGCGGTTGCAGGGCGAGCAGGTCGCGGCGGCTGCTGCCGACCTGTCGGAGGGCGCGCCGGCCCAGGCCGCGCCGGCCGAGGGCGCGCCGGCTGAGGCCGCGCCGTCTGAGGCCGCGCCGCCCCCGCCTGCCGACCGGGCCACCGCATCCGCACACCTCGAGGTGCTCGTCGACACGAAGCGCGCGCTCCTGGTGAACATCGCCGGCACGGAACGCTATGCCGCGATCGAAGACGCCAGCCGGCTGCGCGACGCCCTCGGCGTTCCGCTGCCGATCGGAGTTCCCGTGGCGTTCATCGAACCCGTGGACGATCCCCTCGGCGACCTCGTGAGCCGCTTCGCCCGCACCCACGGCCCGTTCGCGGCGAGCGACGTCTCCGAGCGGTTCGGCCTCGGTGCCGCCATCGTGCACGACGCGCTGCGACGCCTCGCGCACGACCGGCGCGTGGTCGACGGCGAGTTCCGCCCGCACGCTCACGGCACCGAGTGGTCGGACGCCGAGGTGCTGCGGCGCCTTCGCCGGATGTCGCTGGCCGCGCTCCGCCACGAGGTCGAGCCCGTCGACCCGGCCACCTTCGCCCGGTTCCTGCCCGACTGGCAGCATCTCGGCTCGTCGTTGCGGGGCGTGGATGCGGTGGCCTCGGTCATCGAGCAGCTGGCCGGAACGCGCATCCCGGCGTCGGCCTGGGAGTCGCTCGTGCTGCCGGCCCGCGTGACCGACTACAGCCCCGCGATGCTCGACGAGCTCACCGCGACGGGCGAGGTGATCTGGTCGGGCGACGGAGCGCTGCCAGGCTCCGACGGCTGGGTCAGCCTGCACCTCGCCGAGTCGGCGCCGCTCACTCTCGTGCCCCCTCCCGAGCACGAGACGGATGAGCTCCAGCGGGCGGTGCTCGCGGCGCTCGGTCGCGGCGGCGGCTACTTCTTCCGTCAGCTGTCCGACGCGCTCGGCACAGAGGCGGGTGCGCCGGTCGACGACACCGCGCTGGTGACCGCTCTCTGGGATCTCGTCTGGGCCGGCGCGATCACGAACGACACGCTCGCTCCGCTGCGCACGCTGACCGGGTCGTCCGGCGCCCACAAGCGGCCCAAGCAGGCGCCGCGCTCGCGCCTCTACCGCGGTCGCGCCGCGGCCCGCTCGGCGATGGTGACCCGGATGGGCCCGCCCACCGTCGCAGGACGCTGGTCGCTGCTGCCCGCGCGAGACCTCGACTCGACGGTTCGAGCGCACGCGACGGCGGAGACCCTGCTCGATCGCTACGGGGTGGTGACGCGCGGCTCGGTGATGAACGAGGGCGTGCCCGGTGGGTTCGCGCTCGCGTACAAGGTGCTGAGCGGCTTCGAGGAGACCGGTCGCGCCCGGCGCGGCTACTTCGTGGAGACCCTCGGCGCCGCGCAGTTCGCCACCGGTGCCACCGTCGACCGCCTGCGATCGTTCGCGCGGGATCACACGCAAGAACCCGAGAACGCCGCGCTCGCGCTGGCCGCCACCGACCCGGCGAACCCCTACGGCGCGGCGCTCCCGTGGCCGGCCGTGCCCGGCGAAACCGGAACCGGCCACCGGCCGGGGCGCAAGGCCGGTGCACTCGTGGTGCTCGTCGACGGCGCGCTCACCATCTACGTCGAGCGCGGCGGCAAGAGCCTCCTGTACTTCGCCGATCAGGAGCAGGCCGACGCCGAGAGCACGCTGCGGTCGGCCGCCCGGGCACTGGCATCCCTCGTCACTCGCGGGCGCGTGGACAAGCTCGCGATCGAGACGGTCAACGGCGGCTTCGTGCTCGGCTCCCCGCTCGGCGACGCTCTCGCCGAGGCAGGGTTCCTCGCCACTCCGCGCGGACTCCGGTTGCGAACGTGAGCCGGCCGCGGTTGGGCGCGCAGCCTCGAGTGTGGCCGTTCCGGTCGAGTGTGCGCGGTGTGCCGGTCACTCTCGACCGGAACGGCCACATTCGCCGCGCACCGGCAGCGGGAGCGGGGCGCGATGCCCGAGGGTGACACCGTCTACCGCACGGCCCGGCGGCTGCGCGAGGCACTGGAGGGGCGCATCCTCACCGCCACCGACTTCCGGGTTCCCCGGTACGCGACCGTCGACCTGTCCGGCGAGCGCGTCGACGAGGTGGTGAGCCGGGGCAAGCATCTGCTCATCCGAGCCGGGGATGCGACCATCCACAGCCACCTCAAGATGGAGGGCTCGTGGGAGGTGTACGCGCCGGAGGCCCGCTGGCGGCATCCGGCGTTCCAGGCACGCGCGGTGCTCCGAACCGAGAACGCGACGGCCGTCGGCTTTCTGCTCGGACTGCTCGAGGTGATCCCGCGAGACCAGGAAGACGACGCGGTCGGCTACCTGGGGCCCGACCTGCTCGGACCCGACTGGGATGCGGCGGAGGCGGTGCGCAGGCTGCAAGCGCATCCGGAACAGCCGATCGCCGTCGCGCTGCTCGACCAGCGCAACCTCGCGGGCATCGGCAACGAGTACGCCAACGAGCTGTGTTTTCTGCGGGGGATGCTGCCGACGCGGCCGGTCGCCGATGCCGACCTCACCGCGAGTGTCGACCTCGCCCATCGGCTGCTGGTCGCCAACCGGGACCGTTCCCGCCGCGTGACGACGGGCGACACCCGGCGGGGGCGGACCAGCTGGGTGTACGGGCGGCAGGGCGAGCCGTGCCGGCGCTGCGGAACCCGCATCCAGCGCTCCGAGCTCGGCCGCTCCGAGCTGGAACAGCGGGTCACCTACTTCTGCCCGCGGTGCCAAACCTGACGCAGAGGCAAACCTGACGCGGAGAGGCGGCCCGATCCGACACCGGGTCCGCCTCTCGTCGACGAACTGCTGCCGATGTGCGCGGCCGGTCAGGCCGCGGCCTCCTCGGCATCCTCGTCCTGCGCCGCACGCACAATGGCGAGCGCGGCCGACCACGACTCGACCTGGTCGAACAGCGGCGTCAGGGCCGCCTCCGACTGAGGCGTGGCCTTCAGCGACCAGTTCTCGAAGTCGTGGGTGAGGCTGAGGCCGACCTGCGCGGTCACAGTCGCGACCTGCAGCGTGGACAGCACGAGGCGCAGGCTCTCGACGGCGCGGGCGCCACCGAAGACGCCGTAGCTCACGAAGCCGGCCGCCTTGTTGTACCACTCGGCCCCGACGTAGTCGATCGCGTTCTTGAGCACGCCGGACGTGCTGTGGTTGTACTCCGGGGTCACGAAGATGTACCCGTCGAACTCGGCGACCTTGGCAGCCCAGGCTTTGGTGTGCTCTCCGGCGTACTGGCCCATCCCGGCGGGCATCGGCTCGTCGAGGTGCGGCAGAGGCCACTCGGCGAGGTCGACGAGTTCGTACTCGACGCCTTCGCGCTCGGCGGCGTGCTCGGCCACCCACTTGGCGACGGGCTCCCCGTTGCGTCCGGGGCGGGTGCTGCCGATGATGATCGCGATCTTTGTCATGCGGTGATCTCCTTCGTTTGGTGACGTGTCACCAAGATCGCAACCCCGGCCGACGGGCATCCATTCCCTGTCGTTCGGGGATTCGGTGAATTCGCGCCTCGCAATCGCTGCGCGAGGTCGGCGCTGTCTATTCTCGAAACCAGATCGACGAAGGGCTGCGACCGCTCGCGCTCGTCGGGAGGCTCGACACAAGTGAGAAGGAAAGGCACAGCATGGCCGCTTCACGAAGCAGATCCGACCGCCAAGACGACACCCGGCTCCCCGACGACGCGACCGAGGAGGAGCGGCGCGAAGCCGGCGACCGGCTGCGCGAACGCATCTATGCCACGTTCACGGCCCTCGCCATCCTTCTCGCCCTCAGCTCCCACGCGCACACCCCCGAAGCGCAGGATGTGCTCTGGACCCTCGTCATCTCCGTCTGCGGCGTGCTGCTGGCCGGCCTGGCCTCCGATCTGGTCTCGCACATGATCGTGCACAACACGTTGCCGACCGGCCGCGAGTTTCGCCACATGGTCGCCGTCGCCTCGCGAGCCCTCGGCGTGCTCGTGCTCCCCGCGATCATGCTCGGCCTCGCCGCGTTCGATGTGATCGAGACGCAGACGGCCCTGACCGTGTCGCTGATCTCGCTGATCGCCTCCCTGGTCGTCATCGTATGGCTGGCCGTGCGACGCACCGGTCTGAGCGGCGGGAAGCAGCTGATCGTGCTCGCCGCGATCGTCGCGCTCGGCGTCGGGGTCGTTCTCCTGGAGCAGCTCGCGCACTGATTCCCTCGCACCCCGCGCCGTGGGATCATGACGTATGCCCAGCGCACGCCAGAAGCCCGACCCGCGCAAGCTGACGGCAGAAGAGGAAGAGCTCTTCCGCTCGTTCTACGTGATGCGCCGCGGCTTCGACCGCGCGCTCGACGCCCAGCTGCAGCGCGACCACGGTGTGTCGATCTCCGAACTGGAGGTGCTGATGGCACTCGTGCGCTCCCCCGGCCGCCGCTTGCGGGTTCGGGACCTCGTGGCGATGACGGGCTGGGAGAAGAGCCGGGTCTCGCATCAGGTGACCCGCATGGCAGCGCGCGGTTTCGTCGAACGCGAGGAATGCGACGACGACAGGCGCGCGAGCTACATCAAGCTCACCGGCGACGGTCGGCGCATCGTGGTGCGGGCACTGCCCGAGCACACGGCGACGATCCGCCGGGTGCTCTTCGACCCGCTCAGCGCTGAACAGCAGGAACAGTTCCTGGAGATCTCTCAGCGCATGAACGACGTGATCGCCCGCGAAGACGGCCTCTGACATCCCACCGCGACAGCCCGCGTCAGTTGATGCACACCTGGTCGCTGTAGTTGGTGGCGGGACCACTCGGCGTCGGCGAGCTCGACGGGGCGGAGCCGGAGCCCGAACCCGCATCCGTGCCTCCCGTGGTGGGCGCTGCCGGCATGATGCCGTCGTCGCCGAGAACCACCGTGACACCGGAGACGGATGAGGTCTCCTGCACTGTCGCGCCTGCAAGGTACGCGGCAACGGCTTTCGCCTGCGACTCCTGGCCCGACGGGTACTGGATGACCGTGGTCGCGCGGGTGTCCGCATCCCCGGCCGCCCCCGTCTTGAAGCCGGCGGCAGCGAGCGTCTGCGTTGCCTGACCGGCGGCGCCGTTGGAGCTGCCGCCGTTCAGCACGGTCACGGTGACGTCGGCGGGTTTCGCCGCGGTCGCCTTCTCGTAGGCGTCGGGCTCGCCCGTGAGGCTCTGCACGAAAGCGGGCATGGCGTCGGTGTCGACCTCGACGATCGACAGGTCGTTGCCGTCGACCGTGATGGTCGGGGTACCCGAGATGGGGATCGTGGCCGACTGGATCTTGCCGCCGGTCAGTCCCTGCATCTGCGCGGCGAGACTGAGGAAGTTGAGGCCGGGGTCGGTCTCGAGGGAGCCGCTGACGGCATCCAGCACCTTGGTCAGCTTGGCGGGGTTCAGCAACGTGCCGGCCGAAAGGAACTTGCGCGCCTCGACCGAGAGGAAGTACTGCTGCCGAACGACCCGGTCGAGGTCGCCGCGGGTCAGACCGTGGCGCTGCCGCACGAAAGCGAGCGCCTGGTGCGCGTCGAGCGTGGACACGCCGGCAGGAAAGTTCGCCTGCGAATACGGGTCGTCGACGGCGTTGTTGAGGCAGACCTGGATGGGCCCGAGCGCCTGGGCGATGTCGTAGAACCCGAGCAAGGACACGCGAACGTAGTGGTCGATGGTGAGCCCGGTGAGGTTCTGCACGGTCTGGATGAGCAACCTCGCACCGCCCGCGTCGTCACCGCTGTTGCCGCCACCGAGAGCGAACGCCGAGTTGAGCTTGTTCATCCCCTGACCCGGAACGTCGACCCACGAGTCGCGCGGCAACGAGATGAGCGTCGCCGAGCGGCCGTCGGCCGGCAGGTGCAAGATCATCATCGTGTCGGTGTTCGTGCCCCCGCCGTCGGCCGTGGTGCCGAGCTGGTCGAGTTCGGCCTGCGACGCGTTGTCGGGCCGATGGTCATCCCCGACCAACAGGATGTTCTGGGCTGTGCCGTCGACGTCGTTCGACGGCTTGTTGCTTTCGGAGATCGCATCGACGTGCTTGACGCCGTTCACGAACCGGAAGTAGCTGTAGGCCGCGTATCCGCCGACGACGACGAGGATGACCGCGAGGCCGAACGCCGTCCAGCCGATGATGCGCTTGGTACGGCTGCGACGCTTGCGCGGCTTCTTTCCGCCACCGGATGCGGTCGGCCCGTCGCCCGGGCCACCGCCGTCACCGGCGCCGCCGCCTCCTGAACCGCCGCTGCCGCTACCGCTGCCACCGTAGCCGCTACCGCCGTTGCCGCCGTTCCCGCTCCCGCCGAACCCTGCCGGCGCCGCCGATCGGCCGCCGCGGCCGGCGCTCGACGCCGGTCGGGTGGCGCGCACCGGGCGCCGAGGGTCGCTGGCGGGCACACCGAAGATCTCCGTGGCCGGCGCGTTGTCTTCGCGGGGCTCGTCAGGCTGGGTGGGGAAGGTCGGGCGTCGCACAGGTGAACGTTATTGTCCGCTGCCTTGGAACGGCCTGGCGAACACTTGCTTTACGACGAATCGTCAGCGCTCTCTCAGTCGAAGAGCCTGCGGAAGACGTTCGTATCTGCGAGGTCTATCAGCTCGTCACCGCGCCCGGACATGATGGTGCGCAGGGCGTAGAGCGTGAATCCCTTGACCTGTTCGGCGGTGATCGCCGGCGGGATCGAGAGCTCTTGCCGGGCGGTGACAACGTCGACCAGCGCAGGGCCGTCGTGCTCGAACGCCGCCCGCAGCGCAGCCTCGAGATCGTCGGGCTTCTCGACGCGCTGTCCGTAGAGCCCGATCGCTGTCGCCACGTCGGCGAAGTTCGGATTCTCGAGCCCGGTGCCGAAGTTCACGAACCCGGCCGCCTTCATCTCGACCTCGACGAAGTTGAGCGACGAGTTGTTGAACACGACGATCTTCACCGGCAGCTTGTTCTGCCGCAGCGTCAGCAGTTCGCCGAGCAGCATCGCGAGTCCGCCGTCTCCGGCGAGCGCCACCACCTGCCGCTCCGGGAACGCCGACTGCGCCCCGATCGCGTGGGGAACCGCGTTCGCCATCGTGCCGTGCGAGAACGATCCGATGAGACGGCGCCTGCCGTTCATCGCCAGATAGCGGGATGCCCACACCACCGGCGACCCCACATCCGGGATGAACACCGCGTCATCGCTCGCCAGTTCGCTGATCAGCCTGGCAACGTACTGCGGGTGGATCGGCGCACGGTTGCGGTCGTTGTCGGCCAGCTCGTCGAGGCTCTTGCGCGCTTTGGCGTAGTGGGCCGTCGACGCGTCGAGGTGTTTGCGGTCGGTGCGGTCTTTCAGCAGCGGGAGCAGGGCATCCACCGTGTCCTTCACGCTGCCGACCAGGGCTAAGTCGACGGGCGTGCGACGACCCAGTTGCTCGCCCCGGATGTCGACCTGGATGATCTTGGCCTTCGACGGGTAGAACTGCTGGTAGGGGAAGTCGGTGCCCAGCATGAGCAGCGCGTCGCAGCTCTCCATCGCCCGGTAGCCCGACGAGAAGCCGAGCAGGCCGGTCATCCCCACGTCGTAAGGGTTGTCGTACTCGATGAACTCCTTGCCGCGCAGCGCGTGCACGATCGGCGCCTTGAGCTTCTCGGCGATGGCGACCAGCTCGTCGTGCGCGTGCTCGGTGCCGGCGCCGCCGAGGATCGTGACCTTGCGCGCCGAGTTGAGCAGGTCGGCCGCCGCCTGCAGCTCGAGGTCGGTCGGCCGGGTGACCCTCGGCGAGAACGCGATCGGGGCAGACTTGCGCCGGCCGACACTGTCTTTGAGGAACACCTCGCCGGGGATGACCACCACGGCGACGCCGCGCTTCTCGACCGCCGTGCGCATCGCGATCTCGAGCACCCGGGGAAGCTGCTCGGGGATGCTGACGAGCTCGGTGTACACACTGCACTCGCGGAACAGGTCTTGCGGATGCGTCTCCTGAAAATACGTGCTGCCGATCTCAGGGCCCGGGATCTGAGCCGCGATCGCCAGCACCGGAACTCGGCTGCGGTTGGCGTCGAAGAGCCCGTTGATCAGGTGCAGGTTGCCGGGGCCGCAGCTTCCGGCGCACACAGCCAGTTCGCCGGTGAGGGCCGCCTCCGCCGCAGCGGCGAAGGCGGCCGCCTCTTCGTGACGAACGTGCTGCCAGGC
Organism: Leifsonia sp. NPDC058292; assembly: GCF_042880955.1. NCBI lineage: Bacteria > Bacillati > Actinomycetota > Actinomycetes > Micrococcales > Microbacteriaceae > Leifsonia > Leifsonia sp. NPDC058292. Next base: position 14,233 of record NZ_JBHVYL010000035.1, on the reverse strand, counting down.
GACGTGCCCGTCTCGGCGCAGCGCATCCGTGAAGCCGTTCAGGGAATCGCCCGGGAGGCCGTAGACCCGCTTCACCCCCGCATCCTTGACGATCTCGACGATGGTGTCTGCGACGGTCGGCATGGTCATCCCTTCTCAGCTGACGTGAACACTGCGAACATACGCCCTGTTCACGCGGTCGTCACGGCAGGTGGTTCTACTCGGCGATGAAGGCCAGGATGTCTTTGTCCAGCTGCTCCTGGTAGTCGCCGTAGATGCCGTGCGGGGCGCCCGGGTAGACCTTGAGCGTGCCGTTCTTCACGAGCTTGATCGACTTCTCCGCCGCGGCGGCGATCGGAACGATCTGGTCGTCGTCGCCGTGCGCGATGAAGATCGGCACGTCGAGCGCCTTGAGGTCTTCGGTGAAGTCGGTCTCGGAGAACGCCTTCACGCAGTCGTACGCCCCCTTGAGCCCCACGAGCATGCCCTGACGCCAGAAGTCGTCGCGCGCGCCCTTCGACACGGTGGAGCCTTCGCGGTTCGCGCCGAAGAAGGGCTCGGAGAGGTCTTGGTAGAACTGCGAACGGTCTTTCAGCACACCGGCGCGGATGCCGTCGAACGCCTCGATCGGCGTTCCTTCCGGGTTGCTCTCCGATTTCACCATGATCGGAGGCACGGCGCCGGCGGTGATGACCTTCGCGACACGGCCCTTTCCGTGCTGCGCGGCGTAGCGCACGACCTCGCCGCCGCCGGTGGAGTGGCCGATGAGCACGAGGTCTTTGAGGTCGAGCGCCTCGACCAGCTCAGCGAGGTCGCGGGCGTAGGTGTCCATGTCGTTGCCGTTGTACGGCTGCGACGAGCGCCCGTGACCGCGGCGGTCGTGCGCGATGGCGCGGTAGCCATTGTCGGCGAGCAGCTTGAGCTCGACCTGCCAAGCATCGGAGCTCAGAGGCCAGCCGTGACTCAGGATGACCGGCTGCCCTTCGCCCTGATCGGTGTAGTAGATCTGCGTTCCGTCTGTCGTGGTGATGTAGGGCATCTTCTCTTCTTCCTTGTCGCCGACGATCGAATCGCCAGGATGGCCGGGGGTGCTGCGAATCATCTCTCAGTAAAGTCTGCCTCCCCCGCGTGTCACCAGGAAGAAAGCATGAAGAATCGGTGACTCCCTGGCGGTGCGCCCACGGGGCCACTCCCGATCTTCGGCCAAGATGAGAAAGCGCCACGGCGCCGCCCGGCACGACGCCGGACCGCACGGAAGAAAGCTGAACCGATGATCGACCACCCCCCGACCACTGCGCCCACCCGCCGCCGCCGCGCCTCGCGACCGGTTCTCGCGCTCATCCTCGCGGCGATGGCCGGAGTGGCTCTCGTCGGATGCACCACCGCCGGTTCACGAGCCGACGCCGAAGCCGCCGCAGACCGGTTCGTGCAGCGCGCTGCGGATGCCATCGGCGAGGACGCGAACGCCGAGCCCTGCAAATTCGAGAAAGCGGACCCCGACCTCGTCTGCGAGAAGTTCGAGACGACCGTCGATAGCTTCGGCATGGACGACGACGTCGACAACATCGAAGACGCCTTCCGCACCCACGGCTGGGAGATCGTATACGACCACCCGGACGGCGTGATCACTGACCTTCCCGGCCGCGGCGTCTCCATGAAGCCGCCCACCGGCGACGCCGACAAGACATCGGCGTGGATCGATTGGAACGTCGACACCGAGGTGCTGACCTTCGTGGTGCTCGTCGACCCCGACCCCGGGCGATAGGCGGGCGGCCAAGCCGGGACGACACACCGCCGCCTCCCTGCGCACAGGCGATCCATAGGGAAGGATTCGGGGCATGTCAGATCAGCCGATCCCGCCGCAGCAGCCTCCCGTCTACGCCAACGGTGCGGCCCCGATCCCGCCGCAGCCGTTCTACGGGTACCCGCCCGCTCCGCCCGTGGTTCCGGGGCGCGGATTGGGCATCGCGGCCTTCGTGCTGTCGTTCTTCATCGTGGCGAACTTCTTCGGCCTGATCCTGGGCATCGTGGCTCTGGTGCAGTCGAAGCGCGCCGGACACGGCAACGGTTTCGCCCTCGCCGCGATCATCATCTCTGCGGTGGGGGTGGCCCTGACGATCCTCGTGCTCTCCCTCGTCATCCCCGCCTTCGTCGACGCAGCCCAGACCTGCGCCCGCCTCGGCGACGGCGTGCACGTCATCGGCCACGCCACCTACACGTGCACGCCGACCTCGTTCAATGTGCACACGTCGTTCTAGGCGTTGGCGCGCCGGCCAGCGCTGGCGCCAACCTCGAGGCAGGGCGCGCACTCCCCCAACCGAACCAGCCCGGTGAGCCGCGGGGATCCCGGCGACGGAGCTATAGGGAGTTTCTCCCATTGCGGCGCAGCGCAACCCCGCGCGCGTAGCCTTTCTCCCAATAGCCGCGCGACTGATAGTCCTTCATCGGATTCGCGGCCTCCTTCACGTCCGGCAACGCCGCGTATCCAGCGTGCAGCCCCTGCCTGAACGCGTAAGAGAACCGGTAGCCAGCCAACCCACCGATGGTCCTCACCTTGCTCACGAGATTCACCACTCCCCAAATCGCGCCTAAGAGTGTAATCAAGAGGAAAAGGCCACCGAGGCTGAAAGGAAACGGGCCCCAATCGGCCATCGTCAACGGCAGGCTACGAACCATCCGACACCCGATCAGAGAGTGTGGACTTCGCTGCCGAGCCCTCGCCGTCAGCCAGGAAGACAGTCGACAGCTTTAGCGAGACAGAAGCGCGGGTAAAGGTCAGCCGATTGTCGTTGGACATCTCGTCCCCTTCTGCCATTCCAAGTTACTAGTCAAAATACCTTGACGGCCTGGTTGCTCAGCCCGATCAGTGCTCACGGGGTGCCTCGTCTGTTGAATGTGACACAGGCGCCACCGATTCGCGCTCAGACACGTTGTTCCTACTCGCGGGATACATTCGCGCCCGACGGAGCGTTTGAGAGACACGCAGCACCAGATCACCCCTAGCCCTCCTAGCCAGATCGCAATCGCGTACCCGCCCCATCCGTTTGCGGGGAGGGCGGTGTCCCGTCTGAATAGCACAGAGCAAGTGAAGAAAAGTAGTCCCACGAGAAGGACTGTGATGCTCAACACAAGCTTCCAGCCTGTGAGCGAGCTCGTATATTTGCGAACCGCGCGAGAGATCGGCGCTGATTCGCGCGCTGGCAGCAGCCCACGCACGCGCCAGATCGCAATTGCGACGAGGCCCTGCACCAGCCAATAGGCGAAGGCAATGAGGGCACAGACCATTCCGAGGAAGGGCGCCCGGAGAGACGGGACTCCCAAAGCAATTGACCCGAGCGCAGCGGACACCACGATGATCGCTGCTCCGATTACCCGCAACAGCGTTCCCGCACTGTCTCGATCCGGAGCACTCACGGCATCCTCCACTCGGGGAGCACGAAAGTGATCCCGCCCCGCCACCAATGTACAGACCAATACCCAGGCTTCCCGACATCTGTGTGGCGTGGGGATCGGCTTGGTCAGGCTCCAAGTCTGGTCTAGGGCGAGCCCCCGAACATAGCGGCAGAACCGTGGAATCGGGCGTCTACACCCAGCAAATCACCTTTGCGTCAACGCCCGAGGCCGGTCGCATCCAGATCGTCGAAGGAGGTTTGGCCGCCAATTCACGGCTGATGAGTGACGAGTTCGGCGGCATCGGCGGATGCTCGCGGCGCCGCCCAGAGCAGAAGTGAGACCAAGGAAACCAACATGGTCATCCCGCCTGGTATCGCTGTGCTCTTTGCAATCTGAAAATCTCAGTACTCGCTTTCACCTATTTCATGTTGTCCGGCGCTTGACGTCCAGAAGTAGGTGGTGCCGTCCCGAACGACGTTCGCGCCGGCCGGGACGCTCAAAGCGCCATAAGCGAAGATCGCCAACGCCCCCGAAACGAGAACCACGGCCACGAGCACCTGAATGCTTGTCCACGTCCCGACAAACTCGACTATCGCCCGTCGCACCAGTCGAACTCGCTCAGTGGGCCTTGAACCGGGACTGGGATGCGCAACGAGCGCCGTCACGATGGCTAGCCCGATGGATGCGAATAGGATCGCGGCGGAGCCAGGACTGAGCTGGAGCAAATCGGATCAGGCTCCACCCCAGGACTGCAACGGGCGCGAAGTACAACACAAGGCACAACGCAATCCATGACCTGCGTGCAAGCGCTGAATTACTCAAGGACGATCATCTCGCCGGCTTGCCAGAGCTTGCTTGCGCCGAGCCACGATCTGGCGGTACGTGGGTTCGTTGTCGCCAGGCTGTCGCACCACAGCACCGCTGCGCCGGTCCACACGCGGTAATTCGAAGTGCCCGTCAACCGTCGTGTATCCCGCTTTCAGCTCCTTCTTGATTGCCCACTTGCGGGCCGCTAGGAGCACCAAACTCAACGCCATTCCACCGATGGCAACGCTCGCCACGACGATTATTAGAGTCAGATTGTTGATGAGAGGGCTCCATCGCAGCGCGATCGACAGCAGGCCCGCAGCCAGACCGACGAGCGATAACCAGAGGCCGGTGAACGTCACGGCCCATGCCGACGGCCCCCTGAGCAGTCGAGGGGTTTGCACTTCGGGATCCGGCGTCGAGTTCATTGATTGACCCCGCGAAGCTCGCGCTTAGCCACGATCTCGCGGTACGTCGGCTCTTCCTCACCAGGCCACCGGAGCACGATCTCGGTCTTCCGATCTAGTCGCGGAGACTCCGGATGCCCGTCGACCGTCGTGTACCCGGCTTTCAGCTCCCTTTTCAGCTTCCGGTTTCGCAAGCCGAGCAGGATCAGGCCAATGAGAAGGCCGCTGCCCCCGACAACTATCAAGACAACAAATGCACCGACACTCGAAAATTGGCTGTATCGCAACGGGATCGAGACAAGCCCCGCGCCAAGGCCAATAAGCATCGGCCATAAGCCGATGAACGTCAGTTCCCACGTCGACGGACCAGACAGCAGGCGAGGTACCTCGTCTGCTGAATGCGACATGCGAGTCACTGATTTACACCCCGAAACATCATAGAAGACCCTTGTTCGGCGGGAAAGCTAGACCGGCGGCTTTATGGACGAAGTGAGCTTAGTGGGCAACGTCGCAGGCATTGGCCGTTGGTCGCCGGGTTGTCTGAAACTACCTGGCAGCAAGCACGCTCGCGTACCAGTCCGCCGCCCGCGCATCGATCGCGGGTGCGGCTGGTGCGCTGCGGCCGGCGAGGGCACGGAGCGCGGAGCCGTCGTACCAGTGATCGGAGGCGATCAGGTCGAGCTGGTGAGGGCTGAGCCCGGCATCCGTCAGGATCGGCGTCGCTTCGGCTCGGGCCGGCGCTCCCGTGGGCAGGCGCAGGCCCAGCGGCCCGGATACAGCGTCGAGCAGGGCTGACAGCGGCACCGGATGCGCGGCCGCGTGGAACACCCGCTGCTGCGGTTCGTCGTGGGCCGTCGCCACGTCGACGAGAAGCCGCCCGAGCTCCCGCACCTCGATCGCCGAGGTGAGAGCTGAGCCTCCGTCGATCAGCCCGCCGAGCATCCGGTTCACCCGCACGAGCGCCGGAACGACCCACCGGTCGCCCGGCCCGTAAGTCAGGTCTGGGCGCACCACGATGCCTCCAGCGGCGAGAACGATCTCCTCCGCGGCGAGTCGAGACTCGGTCAACAATGACTCCGGATGCACCGGGAGCCGCCCCTCCGGCTCACCGCGGTGAGGCCCGCTGCCGTAGACCGCGGTCGTGCTCACCAGCACGATGCGCCGCACGCCCGCCTCCTCTGCGGCCTCGACCACGGCACGGGTGCCGTCGACGTTCATCCGCTGCTGGAGCACCGGATCGGAGCCTCGGTATCCGGCGGCGTGCACCAGCGAGTCAGCGCCGCTGAATGCCGCGACGAGGGAGCGTCGGTCGGTCAGGTCGGCGACGACGACGCCGTCGACGCCCGCGGACGACGGGTCGCGAACCATCCGGCGAACGCCGCCGAGGAGCCCGGCCGTTACCGCCGAATCCCCGGCTTCCGCAGCCGCCGCGCCGACGAAACCGTTCGCACCAGAAATCACCAGGTTCCCGCGGGTTTGCTCGTGCATACTCGCTGAGTCCCCTTCATCTATTACGGTGTGTGTATCCCGATCTCGGTGGGTGCTGAGACCGTCAGACCCCGCCCGACCACAGGAGTCGTCCGACATGGTAAAACAGGCGCGCGCTCAGATCACGAGAGACGCCATCATCCTGGGAGCTGCGAAAGCGTTCGACAGGCAGGGATACGGTATGGCGTCGATCGCCGATATCGCGGCAGAAGCCTCGGTCACCAAGGGTGCGCTGTACTTCCACTTCCAGTCGAAAGACGAGATCGCGCACGCTGTCATCGAGCAGCAGCACGACCGGTCGTTCTCGGCCGGCGCCGCGATCATCGAAGAAGGTCTGCCGGCGATCGAGACGATGATCCGGCTCTGCGCCAGCCTGGCCGAGCAGCTGGTCACCGATCCGATCGTGCAGGCGGGCATCCGTCTCACCACCGACGTGAGCAACTTCGAGCGCCCTGTCGCCGACCCGTACGAAGACTGGCTGCGCACGTTCGAGACCCTGACCGCGCGAGGCATCGAAGAGGGCGACATCGTCGCGACGCTCGACCCCGCCATGATCGCCCACTTCATCATCCCGTCGTTCACGGGTGTGCAACTCGTCTCCGAAACGCTCGCCGGGCGCACCGACCTGCTGCAGCGGGTGCGAGAGATGTGGACCATCCTTCTCCCCGCTTTCGTGCCGGCCGACCGATACGACGCGCTCAAAGATCTCCCCCAGCTCGTCCCGACGACGCCGGCCGCGCCGGCCTCGTAGTCCGCCCGACCCCGGCGGCCACGGCCGCCACCCTGCCGGACTGCACGATCTCGAAAGCCAGCGCCTCCCGATCGCCGGAAGCCCTCACCGACGCGGCCGACGAAAGCTCGACCACACGAGAGAACTCCGCCTCGAACTCGCTGAAATCGAGGTCGGGGGTGCGGATGTGCAGCCGCGCCGCCTGCCTCATGGCATCGATCAGGAGCATCCCCGGCACATGGTCGAGGGGATGGTCGAAGTAGATCGGATGCGCCGGGTCGACCACGATCGACCAGCCCTCTGTCGGTTCGAGCTTGGCGACGACGACGTCTTCGTCTCGCGCCGCGCCGACGTCGGCCGCCGGGGCAGGCTCTCCCCCCGAACGGTCCCGTCCGAGGCTGGTCACAGCGCCGGCCGCACCCCGCAGCCGTCGATACGCGACGTCGGGCACGATCGCGGCGTCGCCCCGCCCCTTGGCGATCGGCCGTCCGTCCGCGTTCAGGGTCACGGATGCGCGCAGCGCCTGACTACGCCCGCCCGCAGACCGGCGCACACCGTCGACGGTCACCGTCGCGATCAGCTCGGCCGGCACCGGTGCCGTTCGCAGTCGCTCGGCGGCGACCCGGAACCGCATGCCCGACATCAGGAAGTGCTCGTCGCCCGCCACCCCGTACCCGAGGTGGGCGACGGCGATGGTCAGCTGCCGAATGGTCTCCGCGACGAGCGACCCGTCAACAGAGTCGTCCGGCGCGCGGTACATCGTGTGCCGCCGAGGCCACTGCACGCCGCAGTCGAAATCGTCGGAAGCGCGGCGCACGACATCCGTCACGAACACCTCGCTGACGGCGGAGCGGTGGACGAGCGAACGGTCGACCGCCGCCTCGAAGCGCACCTCCCGGTCGGAAGGCTCGCCGAGGTTCTCGGATTTCATGCGCAGGGCGTCCCTTCGGGTAGGAACCTGCCTCGAATCCTACACACGACCGGTCGAACGGTTTGGTTCGTCGTGCGAGACGGCCAGCCGTCGGTGGCCTAGCCGTCGCGCGGGCTAGCAGTCGCGCGGGCTAGCCCAGCCCGTCAGCGGTGCCAGACCACCTTGAGCTCCTCCTTGTCGCCGAAGCGTTCGAGGTGGCGGCCGAGCACATCCTCGACCCGCGCCAGAGCATCCTCGTCGTCGGCGGTTGCGGTGAGCACCACCCGGCCCGGCTCGGCCAGCACGCGGCCTTCGGCGTCGCCGATGTCGAACGCGTGGCCGTTCGGCACCTCGCGCGGCTCCAGCCGGTTCGAGAGGTGGGAGACGAGCTGTTTCGCCCAGCGTTCGGGGCGGTCGGTGGGAACTTCGGCACGGGATGAGAGCGCGTATTCGGTCACGTTGTCACCCTACTCAGCGACTGCCGGGCCGCTAGGGTGTCCACGCGTTTCACGAGTCGTTCAACCGGGACTGCACGAGGCGGATGATCGCGCCCAGCTGACCGGATGCCAAGAGTCCCGCACCGAGCGGCCCTGCCGAGTCTTCGCCAAGGCCCGGAAGGCGGTTCAGGGCTTCGCGCGCGGGTGAGGTCAGCTGACGGAGTTGCCAGCGGACCTCCCGGATGAGGGCATCCTGATCCTCGGGATGCCCTAAATCTGCCGCGCGAGCCGCATATGCCGCCGCACCGAGTGCGTGCGCTCCCATGTGTGCAACGCCGGCGGCCTGTGCGGCCGCCCGTGCGGCTGCCTTCCCCGCTGGGCTGCTCGCCGAATGCGCGGCACGGCCGGCGACGAAGCGCCGACGGATCTCTCCGTCGGCGTCCAGGTCGCCGCGGGAGAATGCGCGGGCCCGGGCGATGGCATCCCTGGGCCGCTCATCGGCGGCTGCCTCCGCCTCGAAGATGGGCAGCACCCGTTCGGCGCACGCCGCAGCCCAGGCGGCCACGAGTCGCCGCTCGGCCAAGGTCAGGGTCTGAGGCGATGTCACCGGGTCACCTCCGTCCCTGACGACGCAGAACGCGGGCTCTCGCCGCCCGATGTGCGGCCGACAGCAACGACAGCACGCGGTCGCTTGTGCGGGGGCCGGGATTGACCACCGATACCCAGCCGGCGTCTGCGTAGAGGGGATGTGGCACGACGCTGTCGGGTGCGGACGGATCGTCGCCGTCGGTGATCTCCTGCATCGCAGCTCGGCCAACGTGGATGTTGACGCGGAACCGGCCAGGAAGGTCGAGGGTCGACCGGGTATCGCCGGGATAGTCCTTGGTGATGATGGTGCCGTACGGCTGCGTGCGCTCGGGCATCACTCCATCGGGCGCGTAATAGAAGAACGCGTCACCCCAGGCGAGCTCGGGAAGCCCGCTCGCGGGATCCGGCTCGACGACGAGTGCCCCATCGAGTGCGCGGACCGCTTCGATGATCTGTCGACTATCCATCCCTCTATGATGAACTTGAAGTGCTTGTGTGGACTTTCACTCCGATTTGCGAGAGAAGAGCGTGACAAACCCTCCAGAGCAGGTGTTTTCGACGGCCCAGCTCGGCCGCCTCGTGCTCTACTCGGCGCAGCAGGTCCGTGACCTCGAACGTCTCCGGGTGATCCCTGCGGCCAGCCGAGCGCCCAACGGCTACAGACGGTACAGCCCGAAGCATCTCGTCGCGCTGCGGGCCTATCGCGCGCTGGCCGCGGCCATCGGCCCGGTTCCCGCACGTCAGTTGATGCCGCGCCTGCTCACGGACCCGATCGATGAGGTCGCCGAGACCTTCGACGAGTTGCACGCGTCTGTCGCCGCGGCGCGCGCACGGGTCAAAGCAGCACGACGAGGCCTGGAGGGAATCCTCCAGGAGGGCAGTGACGGCTTTCAGGAAACCGACGCGATGACGATCGGTGAGCTCGCCCAAGCCCTCGGCGTGCGGCCGTCGGCGCTGCGTCACTGGGAGCACGAAAGACTCGTCGCGCCCACTCGTCGTCGTTCGGGCACGCGCAGCTACGGATCCGATGCGATCGCACAAGCACGACTCGTCGCGGTTCTCCGCGAGGGAGGCTATCCGATCCCGACGATTGCTGCCGTCCTCGAACGACTCAGAGACCACGGTTCGAATACCCGGGCCCTCCGGCTCCTCGATGAGCGCCTTGCGAATCTCACCGACCGAAGCATCGCACTGCTCGAAAGCGCCGGCCATCTTCATGCCCTCCTGCTCCGGCGGTGACCTGCCCGCTACACTGACACGCGGGGGTCACCGTTCGGTGGGGTGACAGAAGTCGGGGATGCGATGAGCGCCAGGAAAAAGAAGAAGCGGGTCACACTGCACCTCGTCTTCATCGACGCATGGTCGAGCGTGAAGCTCGCCTTCCTGGTCGGTCTCGCCCTCGCCGCCGTGACCGTGGCCGTCTCCTTTCTGGGCTTCAACCTCCTGGCCTCGACCGGCCTGCTGAAGTCCGCGCAGTCGCTGCTGAGCGACATCGCCGGCGCACAGGGCTCGGCCCTCCTCGACGGGCTCAACCTGCAGAGCGTGATGGCGTTCACCGGTGTCGTGGCGCTGCTCGAACTCATCATCGTCACCGCGCTGGGAGCGGTCTTCGCCGCACTCTTCAATCTGGCCATCCGGGTGACCGGTGGAGCGAAGGTCGGCTTCGGCAGCGACTGACTCCGTCAGCGCGACGGCGAGCGGTCAGCGCGACGGCGAGCGGTCAGTGCGCGACGGCGAGCCGTTCGAGGCCGCCGACGAACAGCGAGACCCCGAACTGGAAGTCCTCGGCCGGCGACTCTCCTGAACCGGGAGCGGCGCCCACCTCCGCACCCGTAGCGGCGACCGACGCGTGATCGGCGACGACGCCGAGGCTGTCGTACTGCATCCGCTGCTGCTCGTGCGACACGTGCCCCAGCACGAAGTGCACGAGCGCGACCGCCGCACGACGGGCCGTCTCCGGGTCGAAGCCGCCGGACTCGATCGCGGAGGTCAGGCGGTCGAGCGGAGCCGTGGCGCCCAGCCCGAGAGCGAACGTGCTGGAGACGACCTCTGCGCCGTCGCGGAACGCGAGGAGCGAATCCCGTAACCCGGCGGCTTCGGCGCGCACCCGGTCGGACCACTCGGCATCGTCACGAAGGGCCGCCCGATTGTGCGAGACGATGCGGTCGGAGATCTCGGCGAGCAGCGTCTGCTTGTTCGGGAAGTGCCAGTAGAGCGCGCTCGGCTGTACATCCAGCGAGGCGGCGAGCCTGCGCATGGTGAGGTCGGGAAGCCCGAAGTCGTCGAGGATGCGCAGGGCCGCCTGCGCCACGTCGTCACGCGAATGACGCGCCGGTCTCGAGTTCGCGGTTTCCCTGACTGCCACGGCATCAGTATAGTGAACGACGTTCAGGTGAACGGTGTTCAGGTGAACACCGTTCATGACCTTTCAGAGAGCCAGGACCCGCATGACTCAACGCACCCGTTTCGACGCCACCGACATCGCCCGCATCGCGGTTTTCGCCGCGATCGTCGCCGTGCTCGGCCTGCCCGGCGGATTCTCCGTGTTCGGCGCAGTACCGATCACCGCCCAGACGCTCGGCGTGATGCTGGCGGGCGCCATCCTCGGCCCCTGGCGGGGAGCAGCGGCCATGCTCGTGTTCGTGGCCCTGGTCGCGATCGGCCTGCCCTTGCTCGCGGGCGGCCACGGCGGGATCGGCGTGCTCGTCGGGCCGACCGGAGGCTACGTCATCGGCTGGATCTTCGGCGCGTTCGTCATCGGCGCGATCGTTCACGCTCGCGGCCGAAAGCTCACCTGGCTGCGCACCATCGTCGGCATCGCCGTGGGTGGCATCCTGGTCGTGTACGCGTTCGGACTCCCGGTGCAGGCCTTTGTCACCCGGCTTCCGCTGGGCGAGACCGCGCTTCAGAGCCTGGTCTTCGTGCCGGGGGATCTGATCAAGACGGTCATCGCGGCGGTCATCACCATGACCCTGGTGCGCGCATACCCGAGGGCGTTCCGCGCGGCGGCGGCGACCGCACCGGCAGCGCCGCCGGTGGCGGTGGGCGCCTCCACCGCCGACGACGACTCCCGATGACGTTCGCCCTCCGCGACGTCACCGTGCGGCTGGGCGATACCGTCGCGCTCGATGCGGTGACGCTCAGCCTGGAGCAGCCGCGGGTGGCCGTGATCGGGTCGAACGGTTCCGGCAAGTCCACGTTCGCGCGGCTGCTCGGTGGGCTGGTTCCCGCCACATCCGGCAGCCTGACGGTGCACGGCCTCGACCCGGCCCGGGAAGCAGCCGCGCTCCGTCGGGTGGTCGCTTTCGTGTTCAGCAATCCGGATGCGCAGATCATCATGCCGACCGTCGAGGAGGATGCCGCGTTCTCGCTCCGCAGCGAGCGTCTGCCCCGGGCTGAGGTGACGTCGCGGGTGGCCGCGGCTCTGGCCGAGTTCGGTCTCACCGAGCTGGCGGAGCGAGCGGCCTACGACCTTTCGGGCGGCCAGAAGCAGTTGCTCGCCCTGTGCGCAGCTCTCATCCGCCGGCCCGGCCTGGTGATCGCCGACGAACCCACCGCCTACCTGGATGCCCGCAACAGCGCGATCATCGCCGACCACCTCCTCGCGCCGGCCGACCGGCAGGTCGTGCTCGTCACGCACGATCTCCGCCTCGCCGGCCGCTGCGACGTCGCCGTGCGCTTCGACGACGGACGCCTCACCGACGTCGGAGCTCCGGCCGACGTCATCGACCGCTACGAGGCGAGCCTGCGGTGCTGACCCTGTATCGACCCGGGAACGGCTGGCTGCACCGCGCACCGGCCGGGCCGAAAGCGGTCGTGCTGCTGGTGGTGGTGCTCGCGGTGTCGCTCCTTCCGTCGACCTATGCTGCGGGCGGCTGCGCTCTCGTCATCGCCGCCGCCGGCTATCTCATCGCCGGGCTCGGGATGCGTGAGCTCGCCCGACAGACCGTCTCCCTGCGCTGGGTGATCGTGATCACCCTCGTCGGCCAGCTGATCTTCCTCACCCCGGAGGCGGCGTTCGCGAACACCGCTCGGGTGACCGCCGCCATCCTGCTCGCCGCTCTGCTCGTGCTCACGACCCGGGTGACCGACCTGCTCGACGCGTTCGAGCGTGCACTGCATCCGCTGACCCGGTTCGGCGTCGACCCGCAGCGCGTCTCGCTCGTCCTCGCCGTCGCCCTCAACACTGTGCCCGTGCTCGGCCGGCTCGCGACCGGCGTGCGAGAGGCTCAACGGGCCCGGGGCGCTCGCGCCGGTCTGACCACGTTCGTCGTGCCGTTCCTCGTCGTGTCGCTCAAGCACGCCGACGAGCTCGGGGAAGCGCTCAGCGCCAGAGGCGTAAGGTGACCGGGATGCTCATCCACGGTCAGACCATCGACGACCAGACGCGGTGCGTGCACTACGGCGCGGCCGAAGACGTGATCGCCATCAAGTTCCACTGCTGCGATCGGTACTACCCGTGCCACCTGTGCCACGCGGCCGACGCCGACCACCCGGCCGAACTGTGGCCGCTGGACGAGCGCGACCGCCCGGCCGTGGTCTGCGGCGTGTGCTCCTCCGAGCTGACCGTGACGCAGTACCTCGACGTCGACGGGTGCCCGTCGTGCGGCGCCGCCTTCAACCCCGGCTGCAAGCTCCACACCCACCTCTACTTCGAGACCGCCTGACGCACGCGCTGCCGCTCGGCGAACGGTCGCACCGGCGTTTCATCTACTGCTGCGGATAGTGGAACACGGTTTCGAGAGGAACCTCGAACGCCCGGGCGATCTGGAACGCCATCTCGAGCGACGGCGAGTATCGACCCTGCTCGATGGCGATCACGGTCTGCCTGGTCACACCGATTCGCTGGGCGAGATCGGCCTGGGTCATCTCGCCTGCCGCGAATCGCAGCGAGCGGATGCTGTTGGTCACTCGCGTGGGCTTCACCATTCGGGCATCCCCACCCGGTAGGCGACCAGCTTGGCCACCGAGCCGACCACGGCCGAGAGCACGAACGCCAGGTAGACGACGTTGGCGATCCAGAAGTAGTCGGCTTCGACCAGTGCCAGCAGGAGCGCCACGACACCGCCGATCACGAGGAATGACTGGCCGACCCGTTCACCGAACCAAGCGATCTGCTTGTCGCGACGGTCGGTGCGTTCGGCCGGCTTCGGAGATCCGATCGAGACGATGATGCCGGCGAGGATTCCTGCGACGATCGCGCCACCGACGGTCCACAACAGGGCCGGCGCGTAGTCGACCTCGACGAGCGGTGCTCCCGCCGCCCTGGACAGCACCACAGCGACGTACACCGCGTATGCAACCACGGCGATCACCAGGAAAGCCCAGGCGTTCTTCTCTTGGTACGGCATCCTCACCACTCCTCATGTAAAACAATCTTGACATGGCAAAGGTAAAGCGAACCGTACACAAAGTCAAGAATTATTTACATCCTGACGGGAAACCCATCGAGTTGCGCCGAAGTGGCCTTCCCGTCGAGCGGAGAGGCCACTTC
>NZ_JBHVYL010000034.1:0-34648 GCF_042880955.1 Leifsonia sp. NPDC058292 | reverse complement strand
CGCGGGCCCCGGCCCGGTCCGCCCCCCCCCCCCTCGCCCCCCCCCGGGGCCCCCCCACCCCCCGGGGTGGGCCCCCCCCCCCCGGGGGGGGCGCCACCCCTCTCGGGTGGTGCGGGTGTGGCGGCGTGGGTGGGAAGCGGGCGGCGGGGTCGCGCTTTTGCAGTTCTGGTCGAAATGACACTAAGATGACATCCAAGCACTTAGGGTCATTGTGACTCTTACCAGGACGAGGAGCCGGCGATGTCGTCGAGCGGTCAGAAGTCGAAAGTCAGCAGCGAGCGCGTCAGCGCCCTGCTCGCGGTCTCGACCGTGATCTTCGCCCTGCGCAAAGACGAGCAGACCGGTGACCTGGCGAGCGTCTGGCTTCCGCTCGTGCGCCGCATCCGGGAGCCGTACGAGGGATGCTGGGCGCTGCCCGGCGGGCCGCTGCACCTCGACGAGAGCCTCGCCTTCGCCGCCGCTCGCACACTGCACGACACGACGGGCCTCACGCCCAGCTATCTCGAGCAGCTCTACGCGTTCGGGGACGTCACACGCTCCGGCGTTCCCGCCGAGGCGCCGCAGACCGACGGCCAGCGCGTCGTGTCGATCGTCTACTGGGCGCTCGTGCGCAGCGACGAAGCGGCTCTCGCCAGCGTCAGCGAGAACGTCCGCTGGTTTCCGGCCGACGATCTGCCGACCCTGGCGTTCGACCACAACCTCATCGTCGAGTACGCGCTCTGGCGGCTGCGCACGAAGATGGAGTACAGCCGCATCGCCCACGCCTTCCTCGGCGAGACGTTCACGCTGGCCCAGCTGCGCGAGGTGCACGAGGCCGTGCTCGGCCGCGCACTCGACCCGGCGAACTTCCGGCGCACGATCGAGGGCTCCGGAGCCGTTGTCGCGACCGACCAGTACCTCACCGGCACCCGTCACCGGCCGCCGCGTCTCTACCGCTACGACGATGCCGTCGACCTCGCGGACCAGGGTCCCCTTCCCCGACAGCAGCACCCGTTCGAAAGAAGAAGAGAACTATGAGTATCACCGCATCGGTCGACACCACTCTGCAGCTCATCGCGAGCGGGGAGCTGAACGGCGAGGCGTGCAGTCCCGACCTGGTCGACGGCCCGTGGCTGTTCGACAGCCAGGCTCCGTCGTACGGCCCCGGCGCATCCATGGCCGACCCGATCCCGGTCGACACTCCCCGTCAGGGCGAACTGCCGGAGGAGTACCGCACGGCGAGCAAAGAGGAGCTGCACGACCGCATCCTCGCCGCCAAGGCGACGCTGGGCGACCGGGTCGTCACACTCGGGCACTTCTACCAGCGTGACGAGGTCGTGCAGTACGCCGACTTCGTGGGCGACTCGTTCCAGCTGGCCAACGCCGCCAAGGCGAAGCCCGAGGCCGAGGCGATCGTGTTCTGCGGTGTCCACTTCATGGCGGAGACGGCCGACATCATCTCCCGCCCCGAGCAGGCGGTCATCCTGCCCAATCTGGCAGCAGGATGCTCGATGGCCGACATGGCCGACATCGACTCGGTCACCGAGTGCTGGGAACAGCTCGAAGAGCTCTACGGCACCGAGCCGGATGCGGACGGCCGGGTTCCCGTCATCCCCGTGACCTACATGAACTCGTCGGCCGCCCTCAAGGGGTTCTGCGGCGAGCACGGCGGAATCGTCTGCACCTCGTCGAACGCCGAGACGGTGCTCACCTGGGCGTTCGAACGCGGTCAGCGCGTGCTCTTCTTCCCCGACCAGCACCTGGGGCGCAACACAGCGAAGGCGATGGGCGTTCCGGTCGAGCGGATGCCCCTCTGGAACCCGCGCAAGGCCTTCGGCGGCAACGACGCCGAGACGCTGGCCGAGGCGCAGGTCATCCTGTGGCACGGCTTCTGCTCGGTTCACAAGCGGTTCACCGTCGGTCAGATCGAGCAGGCGCGCACGCAGTTCCCCGACGTGCGCGTGATCGTGCACCCCGAGTGCCCGATGGCGGTCGTCGACGCCGCCGACGAATACGGCTCGACCGACTACATCGTGAAGGCGATCCAGGCGGCCCCCGCCGGCTCCACCTTCGCGATCGGCACCGAGATCAACCTGGTGCAGCGCCTCGCCGCCGAGTACCCGCAGCACACGATCTTCTGCCTCGACTCGGTGGTGTGCCCGTGCTCGACGATGTACCGCATCCACCCCGGATACCTCGCCTGGGTGCTCGAAGGCCTCGTTCGCGGAGAGGTGCTCAACCGCATCACGGTCACGCCCGACGTCGCGGAGCCCGCACGCATCGCCCTCGAGCGGATGCTCGCCGCGCGTCCCGACACCACGATGGCGGCCTGACATGGCCCGCGTGGTGGTGGTCGGCAGCGGCGTCGCCGGACTGATCGCGGCCCTGGAGGCCGCCCGCACGCACGAGGTCACCGTGGTGACCAAGTCGGAGCTCTCGGAGAGCAACACGGCTTACGCGCAGGGCGGTATCGCGGCTGCGGTCTTCCCCGACGACAGCGTCGGGTCGCACATCGCCGACACGCTGCGCGCGGGGGCCGGGCTCGCCGTGGTCGAGGCCGTCGAGGCGCTCTGCGAAGAGGGGCCAGAGCGCATCCTGGACCTGATCGCGTTCGGAGTGGAGTTCGACCGGTCGGGCGACGATCTCGCCCGGGGTCTCGAAGCGGCGCACACGCACGCTCGGGTGCTGCACGCCGGCGGGGATGCGACCGGCGCCGAGATCGAGCGCGCCCTCGTCCACGCTGTGCGGGCGTCGGCGGCCCGCATCGTGGAGCATGCCTTTCTGACCGACCTCGTGGTGACCGACGGCGCCGTCAGCGGCGTCGAGGTGATGCTCGACGACGGCTCGACCTCCGAACTGCCGGCCGACGCGGTGATCCTCGCCAGTGGCGGCGCCGGTCAGCTCTATTCGCACACGACGAACCCCGCCGTGACCACAGGCGACGGCGTCGCCGCAGCCTGGCGCGCAGGGGCGGCGCTGGCCGACCTCGAGTTCTATCAGTTCCACCCCACGGCGCTCGCCCTGCCGGGTTCGTTCCTCGTCTCCGAAGCCGTGCGCGGCGAGGGGGCCGTGCTGCGCAACGACGCGGGCGAGCGGTTCATGCTCGCCGTGCATCCCGACGCCGAACTGGCCCCCAGAGACGTCGTCGCCCGCGGCATTGCCGAGGAGATGGCGAAGCAGGGCGGTCGGCCGGTGCTCCTCGACGCGACCGCGCTCGGCGCCGACTTCCTTGCGCGACGCTTCCCGACCATCGACGCCGCCTGCCGAGCGGCCGGGCTCGACTGGTCGGCCGTCCCCGTGCCCGTCACGCCCGCCGCGCACTACTGGATGGGCGGTGTGGCCACCGACACGCACGGGCGCACCACGCTTCCCGGCCTCTACGCCGTCGGCGAGGTCGCCTGCACCGGAGCCCACGGCGCGAACCGCCTCGCGTCGAACTCGCTGCTGGAGAGCATCGTGTTCGCACACCGCGCGGCCGCCGAGCTCGCGGACGGTGTCGGCGAGCGCTGGGAGTGGACGGGTCCGTCGTGGATCGCCGAGGCCGCGGATGTGGTTGCCGCCGATGCCGCCCGGGGCGGCGGCGAGGTCTCCGCGGGCGACGTCGTCGACCGCTCCGAACTCCGAGCCCTGATGTGGGATGGAGCGGGCGTGCACCGTTCCCGCGAGTCGCTCGAGGCCGCGGCCGGCGCGCTTGCCCGCAAGCGGCCGTCCGATGCCCGCACGCGCTCAGCGCGCGAAGACGCCAACCTGCTCGACCTGGCGCGGCTCGTGGTCTCTGCGGCGCTCGCGCGCGACGAGTCGCGAGGCGCCCACTTCCGCTCCGACTTCCCCTTGCTCCACGAGGGCGTCGCTCGGCATTCGGTGCAGGTCGCCGGGCGCCGCGCACTCTCCCCCGCACCCGACATCGACCGCACCGAGGTGACCGTTCCATGCTGACCGACCAGACCATCGAGACCGTCGTGCGC
This sequence comes from Leifsonia sp. NPDC058292, assembly GCF_042880955.1. Classification (NCBI taxonomy): domain Bacteria; kingdom Bacillati; phylum Actinomycetota; class Actinomycetes; order Micrococcales; family Microbacteriaceae; genus Leifsonia; species Leifsonia sp. NPDC058292. The sequence goes on along the minus strand of NZ_JBHVYL010000034.1, from coordinate 30,704 downwards.
GCTGCGCTCCTGGAGGACGCGCCCTGGGGCGATCTCACCTCCCAGCTGCTCATTCCCGAAACGGCATATGCCACGGCGCGGCTGAACGCCCGCGAGCCGGGAACCTTCTCCGGGGGCGCCGTCTTCGCCGCCGCCATGCGACTCACCGACTCCGCGATCGACGTCGAGCTCGCGATCGCCGACGGTGACCGGTTCGAGGCGGGCGACACGATCGCGACCGTCACCGGTCCGGCGCGCTCCGTGCTTCAGGCCGAACGCGTCGCGCTGAACCTCGTGCAGCGGATGAGCGGGATCGCCACGCTCACCGCATCCTTCGCCCAGGCGGTCGCCCACACCCCGGCGCGCATCGTCGACACCCGCAAGACCACCCCTGGCCTGCGCGCGTTCGAGCGCCACGCCGTGCGCTCGGGCGGCGGCCACAACCACCGGTTCTCCCTGTCTGACGCGGTGATGGCCAAAGACAACCACATCGCCGTACTCACGGCGCAGTCGGGCCTGTCGGTGACGGATGCTCTGCTCGCCGTGCGCGCGCAACTCTCGCACACGACCCACCTCGAGGTGGAGGTCGATCGGATCGACCAGATCGAGCCCGTGCTCGCGGCTCGCGTCGACACGATCATGCTGGACAACTTCACCGTCGAGCAGCTGCGCGATGGCGTGGCGATCGTCGGCGGTCGCGCTCTGGTGGAGGCGAGCGGAAACGTGAACCTGTCGACCGTGCGCGACATCGCGGAGACCGGCGTCGATGTCATCTCGGTGGGCGCCCTCACCCACAGCGTGCGGTCGCTCGACCTCGGGCTCGATGTCGTGGTCGAGGCGAACGCGGTCGCTCCGGCGGTGGAGGCCGCCGCCGGATGATCTACCTCGACGCGGCGGCGACCTCGGCCGTGCGCCGCGAGGTTCTCGAAGCGATGTGGCCGTACCTGACGGGCGACTTCGGCAACCCGTCGAGCCATCACGCGGTGGGCGAATCCGCGGCGCGCGCGCTCGCCGACGCCCGCGCATCCGTCGCCGCCTGGTTGGGCTGCCGGGCCTCTGAGGTCACGTTCACCTCGGGCGGCACGGAGGCCGACAACCTCGCCGTCAAAGGAATCGCTCTGGCGAACCCCCGCGGCCGGCACATCATCACGACGCCGATCGAGCACGAGGCCGTGCTCGAATCGGTCGACTACCTGGTGCGTCACCACGGGTTCGAGGCGACCGCGCTTCCGGTCGACGGTGACGGACTCGTCTCACCCCGAGACCTCGCCGCCGCTGTGCGTCCCGACACCACGCTGGTGAGCGTGATGCTGGCCAACAACGAGGTCGGCACCGTGCAGCCCGTCGCGGAGCTGGCCGAGATCGCGCACGCGCACGGCATCCCGTTCCACACCGACGCTGTGCAGGCCGCCGGCTGGCTCGACCTGAACGTGGCGGCGCTCGGCGTGGATGCGCTCAGCGTGTCCGGCCACAAGATCGGCGCCCCGAAAGGCATCGGCGCGCTCTACGTGCGCGGACGCATCCCGGTCGAACCGGTGCTGCACGGAGGGGGCCAGGAGCGGGGACGACGCTCCGGCACCGAGAACGTGGCGGGCGCGGCGGCGCTGGCGACGGCCGCGCGCCTCGCTCTGGATGCCCGCGAGACGAACGCGCGTGTCGCGGCCGAAGCCAGGAACGCATTCGTCGGCGCGGTGCTGGCGGCGGTTCCGGGAGCGGAACTCACCGGACATCCCGAGTCCCGCCTTCCAGCGACGGCCTCGTTCGTCTTTCCCGGAACGAACGGCGAGACGGTGCTGCTGGAGCTGGAGAGGCGAGGGGTCGTGTCGTCGAGCGGGTCGGCCTGCGCGGCGGGGAGCGAGGACGCCTCCCACGTGCTGCTGGCGCTCGGCTATCCGGAAGACGTGGCGCGAACGGCGGTGCGGTTCTCCTGGGGTCCCGAGGTGTCGACGACACAGCTCGAAAGCGTCGCACCCGCCGTGGCGGAGGCCGTGCGTGAGGTCGCCGGTCTCGCGCACTGAGCGACCCATGACGACGCATGCATTACGCGGAGAGTGAACTCTTCGAAACGATGCTCCGTACGCCTCGCCCCGTGTCGGTGGCCGTCGATACTGTGGACCGCGTGACTGAGAACACCTCACCCGCGCCTGAGGCGCTCGCCGAGCCCGCTGCCCTCGCCGACAATCGAGCCGACGACGCCCGCGTGGAGGTGGTCGACCACACCAAGCGCAACAACCGCGTCATCTGGCTGTTGCTCTCCGCGACGTTCGTGGTCATCCTCAACGAGACCATCATGTCGGTGGCGATCCCCCGGCTCATGGACGACCTGCGTATCGACGCGGTGGCCGCCCAGTGGCTCTCGACGGCGTTCATGCTCACGATGGCCGTCGTCATCCCCATCACCGGCTTCCTGTTGCAGCGCTTCAGCACCCGCTCGATCTTCATCGCGGCGATGAGCCTGTTCTCGCTCGGCACGCTGAGCGCAGCTCTCGCGCCCGGCTTCGAGGTGCTCGTCGTGGCGCGCGTCATCCAGGCGTCGGGCACGGCGATAATGCTGCCGCTGCTCATGACCACGCTGATGACGCTGGTGCCGCCGGCCAAGCGCGGGCGCACGATGGGCAACGTCTCGATCGTGATCTCGGTGGCACCGGCGATCGGTCCGACGATCTCCGGGTTCATCCTCAACTTCCTCGACTGGCGCTGGATCTTCCTGATCGTGCTGCCGATCGCGCTCGTGATGCTGCTCATCGGCATCAAGTACGTCGAGAACGTGACGGAGCCGGAGAAGGTCAAGATCGACGTGCTCTCGGTCATCCTGTCGGCGTTCGGATTCGGCGGTCTGCTCTACGGGCTGAGCCAAGCCGGCGACGCCTCGGCATCCGGCGGCTCGATGACCGTGCTGTGGGCGTCGGTCGGTGTCGGCGCGGTGTCGCTCGCCGCGTTCATCGTGCGTCAGCTCCTGCTGCAGCGCAAGAACCGGGCGTTGCTCGATCTGCGCACCTTCAAGGCGCCGATCTTCACCGTCGCGATCCTGCTGATGGCGATCAGCACCGCATCCATGTTCGGCGTCATCATCGTGCTGCCGCTCTACCTGCAGCACGTGCTGCACCTCGACACCCTGCAGACCGGGCTCCTCCTCCTGCCCGGTGGAGTGATCATGGGTGTGCTCGCTCCGTTCGTCGGTCGTCTGTACGACCGATTCGGTCCGGCTCCGCTCGTGGTGCCGGGAGCGATCATCGTGAGCCTCGTGCTGTGGTCGCTGACTCTCATCACCGAGCACACCTCACCCATGCTCCTGCTCGCGGCGCACGTCGGCTTCAGCGTGGGCCTCGCGCTCATGTTCACGCCGCTCTTCACCGCAGGGCTCGGCGCCGTCGTGCCCCACCTCTACTCCCACGCCAGTGCGATCGTCGGCACAGTGCAGCAGGTCGCCGGTGCGGCCGGAACGGCCCTGCTCGTCGCCGTCCTGTCCGCTCAGACCACGGTGCTCGCGAGCGCGGGCGAACCCATCGACGAGGCGACAGCGGGAGGCGTGCGGCTGGCGTTCATGGTCGCCGCGATCATCTCGGTGTTCGCTGTGATCGGGGCGTTCTTCATCCGCAAACCGGCCGACGACCCCGAGGACGCGCGGGCAGGGGCGATGGCGCACTAGGCGGGCGACGATCGGCTGTGATCGACGGCGCGCAACGGTTCGAGCAGCGAAGGAGCTGACATGGCACGCGGAGTGGAAGCGTCCACGGTCGACGAGTATCTCGAGGGCATTGGGCAGCCCTTCGCGGGCGCACTACGGATCGTTCGCGACCGCATCCTCGAAGTGTTGCCGGAGTCGGAGCAGGTGATCAGCTACCGGGTACCGGTGTTCAAGTACCGAGGGCGCGGCCTGATCGGGCTGTCGGCGACCGCGAAGGAGTGCAGCCTGCTCCTCATGAGCCCACCGGCCGCCGCCGCCCTCGCCGGAAAGCTCACCGAAGGGAAGATCTCGGGAGCGACGCTGCATTTCTCCGCGGAGTTCCCGCTCACCGTCGAGACGCTCCGCACCATCATCAGGTACCGCATCGCCGAGGTCGACGAGCTCTCGCAGCCCGGCCCGAGCTGAGCCGCGCAAGGCTACGATCGCACCATGCCGACACTCTCGCTCGCAGAGCTGACACCGGAAACCGTCGAGGCGGCGGTCAAACTTCGGCTGGCGCCGGGCCAGGAACGATTCGTCGCACCGGTCGCACAGTCACTCGCCGAGGCGTATGTGACCCCGACCGCCTGGCCGCGGGTGGTGCTCGACGGCGACGAGGTCGTGGGCTTCGTGATGGGCAACTTCGATCCGGACAACGAGGTCGCCGCTTTCCGCGCCGGCATCTGGCGCCTGAACGTGTCCGCGGATGCCCAGGGTCGCGGAGTCGGGCGGTTCGCGGTCGAACAGCTCGAGGCCGAAGCCGCGCGTCGCGGGGTCGAGACGATCACGGTGATGTGGGAGCCGGGCGACGGAGGCCCGGAAGACTTCTACCGGCGGTTGGGTTTCGAGCCGACCGGCGAAGAACTGTTCGGCGAGATCGTGGGCGCGAAAGTGGTGGCCGTGGAGCCCGCCGGCGCCGCGACGCCCGAGCCCGCCGCCGCCGAGCCGGTGACCCGCGTCGTGGTGCAAGACGCCCTGCTGCCGCATCCGCTGTCCATCGTTCGCGTCGAGACGCGGCGCATCAGCATCCGGCCGAACGTCGCCGCGGGTCTGCACGTGCACAACGGACCGGTGATCGGCTCGATCGAGACGGGCTCCGCCATCTACCAGGTCGACGGTGAACCCGAGAAGACGTTGCGGCCCGGGGATGTGTTCTACGAGCCTGCCGGCGCCCGCGTCGCCCGCTTCGACGGAGGCCCCCACGGGGTCACTTTCGTGGCGCATTTTCCTCTCGAAGCCGACCAAGAGGCGACCCTCGTCTTTCCTGACGAGGAGCCAGACGAGCGGCCTGACGAGCAGCCGCAGAAAGGTTCCGTCTGATGTTCGTGGTGAAGCGCGTGTATGACGAGCCCGCCGACGACGACGGCTACCGCGTGCTGGTCGACCGGCTCTGGCCGCGTGGAGTGAGCAAGGAGCACGCCCACCTCGACGAATGGCTGAAGGAGGTCGCTCCGAGCACCGAACTCCGTCAGTGGTTCAACCACGAGACACCGCATTTCGCGGAATTCGAGGTGCGGTACCGAGCAGAGCTCGACGCCAACCCCGCCGTCGATCGCCTTCGGGAGCTCGGCCGCGAGCATCCGGTCGTCACACTGCTGATCGGCGCCCGCGACCCGCGGATCAACCACGGTGTCGTGCTGGCCGACTACCTCGCCGGCTGACAGACGAACACGAACTCGCGTCCCGGTCTGTCGGGCGCATCACGCACGTCGTGCACCCGGAAGCCCGACTCGGCGACGAGGGCGGCGATCTCGTCGCGTTCGCGAAAACGCAGGGTCGAGTCGGCGGTGATCACGGCGCCGTCGGACTCGAAAACGTGAGTCCAGCGGAACGACACCAGCTGCCCGGCCACGTCGAGCAGCTCGCACCACGCCTCGACCACCCCGACGCCGGGGATGTCCGTGCGGGAGAAGGTCGCATCCCTCGTCCACTCCTCCCAGGCGCGACGCGAAGGATCGCGTGCCTCGAACACGAGGTGACCCAACGGCTGAACGGCACGTCGGGCAGCGCTGAGCGTGGCGGAGAGGTCGGCGTCATCGACGAAGACCTGAGCGACGTTGGCCGTCATCACCGCGAGATCGACCTGAAGCGGCGGCAGCGACGTCGCGTCGCCCTGCACCCAGCGCACGAGCTCCGCACCGGGCTTGGCCTGTGCGATGTACAGCGACGCTCGTGCAGGGTCGACGCCGGTCACCTGGATGCCGCGGGCGGCGAGCAGGCAAGCGAACGTTCCCGTGCCGCACCCGATGTCGAGCACGCTGGCAGCGCCGAACTCCTCGACCATCGACAGGTAGGCATCGAGGTCACTGCGGTCGGGGTCGAGCGGATCATAGATCGCTGCGAGACGGGGATCTTCGAAGATGTCGTCGGCCATCCGACAACCCTAGGCGAGCGGCGCGGCGCACGGCGAGAGCGAGGACGACCAGCGGGGCGGGCCGAGCGGATCGGGCGGCCTAGATGTCTTTCAGGGTCCAGCTCACGAGCTTCGGGGCGCCGAGCGTTCCGCCGATCGTGCAGATCGCGACGATGCTGCCGGTGCCGTCGACCGGCTGCGGCAGCGAGAAGCCCGCGATCGCCTGGTAGGTGCCGTCGGGGTTCTTTGTGGCGCCGTTGGCCGGGTCGTACGGCCGCAACTCGGAACCCGGATGGTCGGCGGCATAGTTCGCGAGGCCGAGCACGGCGCAGGCGTGCCAGGCGGTGAGCGCGTCGATCGGGTCATCCGGTGACGCGGGGACCTTCACCGGCGCCGGCGTGGCGGTGGCCGTCACCGTGACGGTCGGTGCCGGTGTCGACGCCGAGACGCTGCCCGAGGCCGCGCATCCCGCAAGCGCCCCCGCTGCGGCCAGCGCTGTCAGCACGGCAGCGGATGCGGCGAGCGCCACCCTGAGCGTCGAACGATTTCTCTTCATGATTCCCCCCGATTCGTGTGCTGCGGCCCTCAGTGCAGCAGTGCAATTTTAGGGCGCACACCACGGGACCACGTCCGTCGAACCATCACGGATTCGTGACGATTCGAGCACCGCTGCACCCGCATCCTTGCAAGAATGTGACGAACCGGCAGAGACGAGGCCCGACCCGTGGGAAGCACCGTTTTCGAGAGGATGCGCCCCGACGCCTCCGTCGTCGATCGCTCGCTCGTTGGCACCCGGCAGACGCCGTTCTGGATCGAGGACGCCCCCGGCGACCCGTACCCCGAGCTCACCGCCGACCTGGCTTGTGATCTCGCCGTCGTAGGCGGCGGGTACTCGGGACTCTGGACCGCGCTGCTCGCCAAGCGCGAGAATCCGGGCGCCCGCGTCGTGCTGCTGGAGGGCAAGCGCGTCGGATGGGCCGCATCGGGGCGCAACGGCGGCTTCTGCGAGGCGAGCCTCACGCACGGCGACGAGAACGGGCTGCGCCGGTTTCCGGATGAGTTCGACCGGTTGCAGCGCCTCGGCCTGCAGAACCTCGACGAGATCGAGGCCACGATCGCTGAGCTGCAGCTCGACGCCGAGTTCGAGCGCAACGGCGCCATCGACATCGCGACCGAACCGCACCAGGTCGAGTGGCTGAGGAATGCGGCCGACGAAGCGGGCGACGACGTCACCTTTCTCGACGAGGCCGCCGTGCAGCGCGAGGTGCACTCCCCCACCTACCTCGCGGGCCTGCGCCGAACGCGCGACTCGGCGCTCGTGCATCCTGCGAAGCTCGCGCGTGCCCTCGCCCGGGCCTGCGTCGCCGCCGGGGTCGAGATCTTCGAGCACTCCCCCGTCGACTCCATCGGTGACGGCTCCGTGCTGACCATGCCGCGCGGCCGCGTGCGTACCGACCGCACGGCGTTGGCGACCAACGTGTTCCCCTCCCTGCTGAAACGCAACCGGCTCGCCACGGTGCCCGTGTACGACTACGTGCTCATGACCGAGCCGCTGACGGATTCGCAACTCGCGTCGATCGGCTGGCAGGGCCGACAGGGTCTCGGCGACTCGGCGAACCAGTTCCACTACTACCGGCTGTCGGCCGACAACTGCATCCTCTTCGGCGGCTACGACGCGATCTACCACTACGGCGGGCGCGTGCGCAGCGAGTACGAGGATCGGCCGGCGACCTTCCACCGGTTGGCCGGACACTTCTTCACCACGTTCCCGCAGCTCGACGGTGTGCGGTTCTCGCACAAGTGGGCGGGCGCCATCGACACCTGCAGCCGGTTCTGCGCGTTCTTCGGCACGGCCCGCGGCGGACGCGTCGCCTACGCCACCGGCTACACCGGCCTCGGCGTCGCCGCGACCCATTTGGGCGCGCAGGTCATGCTCGACCTGCTGGCCGGCCGCAGCACCGAGCGCACCCAGCTCGAGTTGGTACGCAGCCGGCCGCTCCCGTTCCCTCCCGAGCCGGTGGCATCCGTCGGCATCAACCTCACCCGGTGGTCGCTCGACCGGGCCGACCACGCCGAGGGGCGTCGCAACCTCTTTTTGAAGTCGCTGGATGCCGTGGGGCTGGGATTCGACTCCTGAGCCGGAAGGATCGGGCGACACGCCGTCGGATCGTCCGGCACGACGGAGATTCGGTCACCGAGTCGTGAAAACTCCGGCGAGGCGGTGGCAGAGCGGCGCGCATCCACCAGACTGGGGACATGACTGAACCAGGCGACGGCCGTGTCGCCGTTTACATCGACTTCGACAACATCGTGATCTCCCGCTACGACCAAGTGCACGGTCGCAGCTCCTTCATGCGCGACCGCTCGAAAGGCGGTGGTGGCGGAATGACGGCCGACCCCAAGGTCGCCGAGAAACTCGCCCTCGCCACGGTGGACATCGGCGCCGTGATCGACTTCGCCTCCTCCTTCGGCACCCTCGTGTTGACCCGTGCGTACGCCGACTGGTCGGCGGCCGTCAACGCCGAATACCGGGGCCAGCTCGTCGGCCGGGCGGTCGACCTGGTGCAGCTGTTCCCGGCTGCCGCGTACGCGAAGAACGGAGCGGACATCCGGCTCGCGGTCGACGCGGTCGAAGACCTGTTCCGCCTGCCCGACCTCACCCACGTCGTCATCGTCGCGGGTGACTCCGACTACATCGCGCTCGCCCAGCGCTGCAAGCGGCTCGGCCGCTACGTGGTGGGCATCGGCGTCGCGGGCTCCACCAGCAAGTCGCTGGCCGCCGCCTGCGACGACTTCGTGACCTACGACGACCTGCCCGGCGTGGCCGCGGTGGCGGGAGACTCGGATACCGACGCCGAGCCGACGACGGACCTCGCCGGTCAGGGCGCCGCGGCTCCGGCGGAAGCGGCAGCCGCAGCCGGCTCCGCGGCCGGGACTTCGGCCGAGCCGACCACCGAATCGGCCACCGGCTCCGGCGCAACCGCGACGGGTGGCAAGCGTTCGACCGCGACCACACGCAAGAAGTCGACCCGCGCGCCGAAGACCGCCCCCGCGCAACCGGAGGCCGAGATCGAGGTCGACGACATCCCGACCGTGCAGCCGGAGGCCGACCAGACCGACCCGCAAGAGGAGGCCACCCGGCTGCTCCTGCGCGCCATGCAGCTCGGTCACGAGAAAGACGACGCGGAGTGGTTGCACATCTCGTCGGTCAAGTCGCAGATCAAACGGATGGACCCGTCGTTCAGCGAGAGATCGCTCGGCTTCCGGTCGTTCAGCGACTTCATCAAGTCCCGCGACACCCTGGTCGACCTCGACGACAGCACCACCGCGCTGATGCTGAAGCTCATCCCTCAGCGTCGATCGAAGGCGCGCCGCGCCCAGCATCCCTGAACCGGTCGACGACTTGCGGAATCACCTGGCGGGCATTGAATAGCACCATGGCTCTTTCTTGGATGGCGACTCGCTGGGGTGACCTCGATGGCTGGGAGTTCGTGGAACGGGAGGTTCCCGCGCCCGCTCAGGGCGAGGTGACGATCCGCGTGTCCGCCGCCGGCGTCAATCCTGCCGACCGCAAGCACGTGCTCTCCCCGAGGCCAGGCACCACGCCGCCGGTCCCGATCGGCTACGAGGTCGCCGGAGTGATCTCCGCGGTCGGACCGGACACGGAGATCGCCTCAGGCGGCGGTGCGGCCGGGGATGCGGTGCTCGCGTTCCGTGTGGTCGGCGGCTACGCGACCGAGCTCACGGTGCCGGCGCGCGACGTCTTCGCGAAACCCGACTCGCTGGGCTTTCCGGAGGCCGCGAATCTTCTGCTCGCCGGTACCACCGCCTCGCAGATGCTGCACGTGACCGGTGTCGGCTCGGGAGACACCATCCTGCTGCACGGGGCGTCGGGCGCCGTGGGTGTGAGCGTTCTCCAGCAGGCTCGCGCCCTCGGCATCCGGGTCGTCGGCACGGCGAGCGAGGCGCGCTTCGACGTGGTGCGACGGTTCGGTGGCGAGCCGATCGAGTACGGCCCCGGCCTCGCCGACAGGGCGAAGGCGGCCGCCCCCCGCGGCTACACCGCCGCGCTCGACACGGTGGGAACGGATGAGGCGGTCGACGTCTCCCTCGAGCTGGTCGCCGACCGCAACCGGATCGTCACGATCGCCGCAGCCGACCGAGCCACCGACGGCGGCTTCATCGCGATCGGCGGCAACCAGCCTGAGAGCGCCGCCTACCGCGACAGCGTTCGGGCCGACCTCATCCGGATGGCCGGCGAGGGCGAGCTGGAGGTGCCGATCGCGCGTACGTATCCGCTGGCGGAAGCGGTCGAAGCGCTCACTTTTCTGCGCGAAGGGCACCCGGGCGGCAAGCTCGCACTTCTGGCCGAGTGATCGGGGCCGGAGGGCTCAGCCCTTCACCGGCTTGGTCGCCTGGCCGTCGAGCCAGAGCGTGTCGGACTCGTCGCTGTGGGCCGTTCCCGTTCCGACGTGTTTCGCGTCAATCTTGGCGCCGTTCTTGATGACGTGAACGAGCGCCATCGCGTGACCCCGGCCGAGGTCGAAGTCGGTCTTCAGCCAGTCGACGATCACACCGGCCTTCGTGGCCGGATCGTCGTAGCCGCGTTCGGCTGCCAGGGCGATGAACTCGCGCGGGGTCTTGCCGGTCTTCTCCTCGATGTTGTCGAGGTAGGCCTGGAACGACATGGAGCATCCTCACTCTCTGCGATTGCGACTGCGATTGCGACTGTTTGCACTGTATCGCCCGGGCCGACGGCGAACACGCGGAACGCCGCCCGCTTCGCGCGGTCGGCGGGGCGCCGGTTGTAGAGTGCGGCGCATGGACGCCGTGACGCGAACCATCCATGCAGCCCTCCTCTACGAAGACGGGGCGACGCTCGACAGCGTCGTTGTCGTTCCCCTGATCGGCGGATGCCCGCCGGGACAGATCCGCGTCGCCACCACTTTCGGCGGCGCTCTCGCCTACGACATCTACGTGCTCGACGACGACGAACAGTATTCGTCGATGCCCGCCTACCCTTACTACGCCACGATTCCGCTCACGACCGAGGATCTCGAGAAGGACTTCTGACTCGCATCCGCTAGCCGCGCGGCAAGCATCCGCTAGGCGCGGGCGGCAAGTTCCAGCAGGCGCCTGACGTCTTCGTCGAAGCCCGCGACAGGCCCGTCCACCGGGATGCCCGGTGCGATCGCGGTGACCGGCAGCGCCGCGACGGGGCCGGGCGGGAGACCCCATCCTTCGCGCCACCCGACGATCTGGGCCGAGGATGCGGCGTACACGATGCGCCCGAGTCCCACCCAGGCGTGGGCCGCCGAGCACATCGGGCAGTGTTCGCCCGAGGTGTAGACGGTCGTGCGCGCCCTGTCGGCGGCGGGAACGTTCTCCGCCGCCCAGCGCGCGATCTCGAACTCCGGATGCCGGGTGTCGTCGCCGCCGCTCGTGCGGTTTCTGTCTTCGAAGAGCACCGTGCCGTCGTGCGCGACCAGCACGGAACCGAACGGTTCGTCGCCCGCCTCCAACGCCTCCCGCGCCAGCTCGACCGCTCGCGCCACCCAGACCAACTCGTGCTCGTCGACCGTCATCCCCGCTCCTTCCGTTCGCGTCCACCCTAAGTGTCGTCGGCGCGCGGCGGCCGCATCCCGCGACCCGTTCGACCCATTGTCGCGAGCCGCGGCCGAGGGTAGCGTGCGCGCCATGACAGATCCGAAGAGCGTGCGCGCCGACGACGAAGCCCCGTTGGATGACACGGAGCTGACCCGAAAAGATCGCTCGTACAGCCCGTCGAGCGACCGGGAGACCGAAGAGCTGCAGGGAACCGCCGCGGAGACGGCGACGAAGGACGGGGTCAAGCAGTTGCCGGGCACGGGCGGCCCCGATGACGGCGGCGATGTGGAGGTACCCGACGACCACATCGATCCGAGCGTGATCGTCGAGCGGGCATCCGGCCGCCATCGCCCGGGCGACGCCTGAGTTCGGCCTAGCGTTCCGTCTTGAACCCGACGGCCTTGTGCGTGCCGTCGCAGAACGGCTTGATGGACGACACTCCGCAGCGGCAGAGCGCGACCGTACGCCGTCGCTGCTCGATCGGCTCGCCCTCCGGCGTCTCGAGCCGGATGTTCCCCCGCACCAGCAAGGGTCCGTCGGGGCAGGCCACGACGATTGGCACATCCCGCGACTCGGTCATGCCGGCACGCTCTCCCTGGCGCGCAGCGAACTGCTGCCGGCCTGCCACCGGTCGAGCATGTGCTGCGCCGCCAGCCCATCGACGTACAGACAGGCCTTCGCCCCGAAGATGATGTCGGGCAGGAGCTCGGGGTGGGCTTCGGCGAGGCCGCCGGCGAGGTCGCGCCCGGCGATCTGCTCGTGCACCGCATCCGCCTCGACGTGCTCGTCGTAGTAGCCCACGACGTCGTCGCCGAAACCGAGCCGACGGAAACCGTTGCCGTAGAACCGGTTCGGGATCGACGACGTCATCTCGAAAGCCGCGAGATGACCGGCGATGGCTCCGCGCAGGCTTCGGTTGAGCCCGAACATCGACATCTGGGTGAACGACGCGAGGGTGATCGCGGGAACGTCGTCGATGTACGCGCCGTAAGCGTCGTCGAGCCCGAGTCCGCGCATGGTCTCGGCGAAGATCTCGGCGTGGATGCGCTGCGGTCGGCCGGCGCCGTACTCGTCGGACTGCACCTCGACGAGCGCCGCCTTCGCACGGCCCGTGAGCCGCGGGATCCCCCAGGAGTGCGGGTCCGCCTCTTTGCGCGTGTAGATCGAGCGCTGGATCACGAACTCGGTCACCTGTTGCTCGGTCGCCTTCTTGGCGATGAACCGCGACAGGCTCGGGCCACCATCCTCACCGGTGAGGTCGAAAAGGTAGGCGGCGACAGCCTCCGCGTCGGGCTCCGGCAGGTCGTCGAGCGGGATGCGCTCTCGCAGCTGCCGCTCGAACTCGCGCTCGATGAGCCGCCGAGCGCGCACGAGCCCGGGATTCCACTCCCATTCGTCGTCGGCGTCGACGGTGTCGCCGTAGGAGAGCCCGTACATCATGAGCAGGGTGAGTTGGAGGTCTTCGTCCGTGAGCAGGTCGGGGTCAGCGTCGAGGGCGGCGGCGGTCAGTTCGACCACCCGGCCCATCGCGGGGGAATCGGGATGTGCGTCAGTGCTGAAGGCGTGCTGGAGCGCCTCGCTCACCGGTCCGCGAGGCGTGATGCGTGGTGTCATGCTTCGAACATCGCTGCTCCGGCGATGGAGATCAAGCGCTTGCGTCGCGAGCGATTCGGTGCTTGGCACGCAGTACGCCTAGCGACGTGCCCGCCCGCGCCAGCCGACCGTCCGAATACCGCACGCCTCCGCGCAGCCGCTGGCCGACCGCCAGCCAGGAGCAGATGCCGCGTTCGAGCAGCCAGAGTGGAGCCCACAGCGCCGAGGTGGCGGGAAACACGCGCCGTCCGCCGGCACGGCGTCGGCCGAGTTCGGCCACGACCATCGAGGCCAGCGCGAGCAGCGGCAGTCTCCTCGGCGAGCGCGCGGCGATGACGAGCAGCGTCGGCAAGATGAACAACTCGGCTGCGAGCCGGGTGGGCTGCGCGAAGCTGTCGTAGGCCTGACGCACGCGCTGCCCGGCGAAATGCCGGGCGGTCGGCGGTCGCCGCTCGACGAACAGCCCGGGAGCCGCCAGGTGGCGGCCGCCCGCGGCGCGCACGGTGCGGATGAGCTCCAGATTCTCGAACAGCACGTCGCCGTCGTAGCCTCCCGCATCGAGGAGCGTCCGGCGTCGTACGGCCAGCGTTCCCGGGAAGTCTCCACCGAGCGCCCGGTTCAGCAAGATGCGCCCGGTGTCCCAGCGGGCGTGCCACGGGCGGGGCGAGAAGTGGTTCTGCGGCGACACCACGTCGGCGTGCTCGAGCAGCTCAACGACCTGACCCAGCGTCTGCGGGGTGTACCGCACGTCGTCGTCGGCGATGACCACGCGATCGTGACGCGCCGCGTGCAGCCCGGTCATGACCCCCGCGACCTTGCCGTTGCAGCCGGGCCAGGGCTGCACAGGCAGATGCCGAACCGTCGGCGGAAAGGCGGCCGCGTGACGCCGGAACAGGTCGGGCCCCGAGCCGTCGACGACGGTCACGTCGATCACCGAGCACAACCGTTCCAGGTACTCGACAAGCTCGTCGAGCCCCCGGTCGTCGGCCCAGCGCAAGGGAAGCACGTACTCGGCGGCGATCACGGTCGCACCATACGCCGCCGGACATACCGCCGCCAGGGCAACTCATCGGGCCAGTGCAGCGCGATCGGGATGACGACGGACGCGTCGGCGACCCGCGCATCCGCTGGCCGCCGACGTCGTTCGATCGGTTTCGTCATTCCTTGTGCAGTTTGTCCTGTGTCGCCCCGGCCACCTTTTCGACGGTGTTCGGCACCTCGGTCGTGCCGTAGAACCGCACATCCGGGTGCGTGGGCGGCGGCATCGGCACCGTCGACTGTGGGCCGTCGAGGTACGTGAACTCGCCCTTGCCGTCCGGCGTCGGACCGCTCGCCCAGCTGCCGGTGGACGCCGCCTCGCCGTTGGAGAAGTTGATGTACTCGTAAGACACGTCGCGCTCCTCCTTGTTGATCGGGAAGTTGCTGGGCACGGGGATGTCCTCCACGCCTTCCGCCCGCAGTTCCGCCGCGGCGGCGAGCCACTGGTTCTGGTGCATCGTGTCGCGCGCGAGGAGGAACGAAAGGAGGTCGCGCACGCCCGCGTCGTCGGTCATGTGGTACAGCCGGGCGACCTGCAGGCGGCCCTGCATCTCGGCGTTGGCGTTCGCGGTGAAGTCGGCCAGCAGGTTGCCGCTCGCCGTGACGTACGAGCCCTGCCACGGGTTGCCGTTGCTGTCGACCGGGCGAACGCCGGCACCGGCGACGATCGCGGCCTGCACATCCGTCGCCCCGATCACGGCGGCGACGGTCGGGTCGTTCTGCACCGCGTCTTCGGTGATCCCGAGCGGAGCCTTCTCGAGCAGCTGCGCGATCATGATCGCGAGCATCTCGACGTGCCCGAACTCCTCGGCGCCGATGCCGTAGAGCAGGTCGCGGTACTTGCCGGGCATGTGGGCGTTCCAGGCCTGGAATCCGTACTGCATCGCGACGGTGATCTCGCCGTACTGACCGCCGAGCACCTCCTGAAGCTTTCGTGCGTAGACAGCGTCAGGCTTGTCGGGTGTGGCCGTATGCTGCATCTCTTGCCGGTGGAAGAACATCCTGCATCTCCTGTTCGCTTGCGGTCGTTCGATTGCGGTCGTTCGATTGCGGGTGCGTCAGACAGCGTGCTTGGCCTCACCCGCCTGGTCTTTGACGTCGTCGACCGCCGACGAGGCCTCGCCCTTGACGGTCTGCACCGCATCCGTGGCCGACTCCTTGACCGCCTGCATCGCGTCCTGAGCAGGTTCGCGCAGATCGTCCGCCACGTCCTTCGCTGCGTCAGCGGCCTGCTGCATGAGCGGCTGGGCCGCCTCTTTCACCTGAGCGCCGAGCTGCTTCTCCTTGTCACTCGCCGGGATGAGCGAAGCGGCCAGCCAGCCCACCCCGAAAGCGATGAGACCCACTGCCAGCGGGTTGCCCTGCGCCTTGGCGACAGCCGTGTGGCCTGCGTCCGCGATCGTGTCGCCGGTGGAAGACGCCGACTCCTTCGCGTCGTCGGCCGCACCCATGACCCGGTCTTTCACCGAGCTGAACGCCGCACGGACCTTCCTTGTCTGTCGCTGCGCGATCTTCGACGGTGTCACCTTGTCGGCGAGGGCGTCGACGTCGCTGCCGAGGTCGCGGCGGGTCGCCTCGATGTCGGCGCGGATCTCGTCTGGGTTGTTCGTCATCGGTTCTCTCCATTTCGTTTCAGCGTGTCCGGAATCTCTTTGATGGTGTCCACGGTCTGCGGTGCACCCTTGATCGACTTGATGTTCTTGCGCCCGATGAGGAAGAGGATCAGCGCGACGATCGCCCAGATCACCGCGACGATCACCGCCGACCAGGCGTTCCCCACCAGGTAACCGAGCGCCCACCAGAGCGCCACCGAGAGGAAGAACACCGCCATCAGACCGGAGTATCCGGCGCCGCCCATCAGTCCCGCGCCCTTGCCTGCTCGCGACGCCGTCTCGCGCAACTCGGCCTTCGCCAGCTCCAGCTCCTGGCGCATCAGCGTCGAGATGTCGCGCGAGACCTCGCTCAGCAGCTCGCCGAGGGATGTCGACTCCGCCTTGCGTTCGGACGGAGTAGGGATGTCGCTCATCGCCAGTCCGTTCCGGTCGTTCCGAGGTCGTCGAGGCCGCCGGAAGCGTCCTCCGCCGTGGCCGGCACGATGCGTGCTTGAGGAGTGCGCATCACCGGCGGCGGCACATCCTCGGCCGCCGCCGACCCGCCGGCTGCGTCCGAGGTCGATCCCGGAGTCGAGCCGGCGGTCGATCCCGGGGTCGAGCTTGCGCCGGCGACAGAACGCGTGAGGCGCCCGGCGAGAACGCCCGCGATGGCGGCAGCGGCGATGAACGTGCCGGGCCGACGACGTGCGAACGAGCGCGCCTCGTCGAGCAGGGAACCTGGATCGCGCTGGTCGAGCCAGCTCGCGACCTCGCCGGTCTTCGCCGATGCCTGGTGCACCAGATCCGTCGCCATGCCGCCGGACTGCGAGCTGCGCGCCATCTCGCCCAGCTCGTCGCTCACCGATCGCAACCCGGCCGCCACGCGCTCCTGCTGCCTCGCAGCCTGGTCTTTCAGTTCTTGCTGCGTCTGGCTGAGCAGGTCGCCGACCTGGCTCTTCGCCTCCTGAGCGACGCTCGCCGCCTCTTCCTTGGCCGTCTCGACGACGTGCTGGCCCGACTCCTGCGCCGTCTCGGCGACGTGCGCGGCCTGTTCTCGTGCCACGTCGGCCGTGCCTCCGGATGCCTCTGAGCTTCCGTACGCAGTGCCTGACTGGTTGATGTCTGTCATTGTTCCTTCGCCTTCCGTCTGGGATGGGATGGCCGCCAGTATCAGCCGCCGCTTCTTCCTCAACCAGGGGATTCCGCCGCACGAAAAGGCGGTGTAGCACCGTCGGGTCGTGCCCGCGTTGGCGCGTCTGGGCTAGCGACGCTTGCCGACTCGGCGGAGCATCCACATCCCCAGGGCCACGGCTGCGGCTGTTCCGATCGCGGTGCGCAGGGCGGTCTTCGATCGGCCGTGCCAGCCTCCGGTGACGCTCGCCTCGGCCGACGCGTCGGTCGTGAAGAGCGTGCCACTGCCGTTCTCCCCGCCTCGTGTGGGCGACAGGTTGGTGAGCTCGGTCTGGAGGGCCACTTGTCCCTCGATCACCCGAGGCGTGCGCCTGTGCTGACGGACGAGCGCCCGCCCGAGCAGCCCGACGACGCGCTCGGGACGGTGCGGGCGCCGCAGCGCCGACTCGATTCGTCTCGCGACCAGTTCGGGCGGGTACACCGGCGGAAGCGCTCGCACCTGGCGGCCCGTATGGTTGGCCGCGTGCCGGAAGAAGGGCGTGTCGATGGTCGCCGGCAGAATCGACACCACGTGAACATCCCGTTCGTGTCGCAGAGCCAGCTCCGACCGCGCACTCGCCCCGAGCGCACGCACCGCGGCCTTCGACACGCTGTAGGCGGCACCATAAGGCTGCGGCACCACGCCGAGGATGGACGCGATGTTCACGATCACGCCCGAACCTTGGGGGATCATCCGGCGCAAGGCCGAGCGTGTGCCGTTCACCACGCCCATCACGTTGACGTCGATCACGTGCTGGAACTCTTCGAGCGGAACGCTTTCCAAGTGCCCGTACGTCGCCACGGCCGCACAATTGACCCACGCGTCGATCCGGCCGTATTCGACCACCGCGCGGATCGCCACCGCCTCCACCGCTTCCGCGTCGGACACATCCGCCGCGACGGCGACCGCCGCACCGCCCCGGGAACGGCACTGTTCCGCCAGCGCCCCCAGCGCATCCTCTCGGCGGCTGACCAGAACGAGCGACGTCCCGCGCCGCGCCAGCCGAAGCGCGGTCGCTCGCCCGATGCCGCTCGAGGCGCCGGTGATGACGATCGCTCCGGCGCTCATTCGAATCCCTTGCGCTGAGTCGCTTCGTCGGCGACGCGCACGCCATAGCGGTACGCAAGCTCGCCGCCGAGAAATCCGGACACGCCGACGCACGCCAGCGCCACGAGAGACACCACGAAGCCCGCCACCGACGCCTGCCCCACCTGGGTCGTCCGCACGACGAAGCCGATGGCGAACAGCACGATCGCGGCCGAGTTGAAGCCGAGATGGATGAGCGCGGTACGCCGCGCCTTCGTCCCCTTCTCGAGCTGCGACAGGTCGAGCAGTCCGAGCACTGCCGCACCGAGGGCCGCGATCACCCCGATCGCGACGAGCCACTGCGCGCCGAGAGAGAACGCTCGAGGTTCGACGCCGCACAGCGCGAGGATGTCGAAGACCACGCTCGCCGTCCACGCCCCGATGGGCACGGTGACCACGGTCGCGTGCAGTGGATGCCCGTACGGCCCCGCGAGCGCCGTGCGGGGCCGCTTTGCTCGTGCTTGCCTTTCCTCGGCCGCCCCGGCCGGTGCAGAGATGTTCCGGTTCGTCATGCGCTCGTCCTCCGTGTCGCCTCGTGCCGTTCGTATCGGCTTGCGCCGTTCGTATCGGCTTTGTGCCACAGCTGTACGCCGGCCGAGGCCGTGGTCTACGGGATTGACACGGGGCGCGGGCATCCTTCGGTCGTCGCCCCGACCGTCTCGCCTCGGGAGCCGAGGCTCGCCCGTCCGGCCCGGTAGCCTCGACAGGGTGGATATCGTTGTGCCGACCGATTCGGGGCCGGGTCGTCTCGCGGTCGCCGTGGCCGACCATCCGGCGGCCGTGCTCTGGCTCGGTCACGGAGCGGGCGGCGGAATCGAGGCCGTCGACCTGGCAGCGCTCGCCACAGCGCTACCCGCGCTCGGTGTGACGGTCGCACGGTTCGAGCAGCCTTGGCGCACCGCCGGCAAACGTCTCGCACCGCGGCCGGCGGCGCTCGATGCCGCCTGGCTCCAAGCCGCTCCCCTGGTTCGCGAACTCGCAGCCGGCCTCCCTCTCGTGGTCGGCGGACGCAGCGCCGGTGCCCGGCGCCGCACCGCCGAATCCGTGGGCGCCGCCGCCGTCGTCTGCCTCGCCTTCCCGCTGCATCCGCCCGGGCGGCCTGACAAGTCACGACTCGACGAGCTGCTCGCCCCGGAGGTGCCGGTGCTCGTGCTGCAAGGTGAACGGGACACGTTCGGCACTGCGGCGGAGGTCGCCGGTGCGGTCGGGTCTGCTGACGGGCGCGCCGACATCGCGGTGGTCGGCGTTCCGGATGCCGATCATTCGCTCAAGACGCCGGCCCGCTCCCCGGTGCGCGCCGCAGACGTCGCCGACGTGCTGACCGTGTCGGTGGCCGACTTCATCCGACACGTCACGCGAGCGTGATGGTGCGCTCGGGTCAGTGCTCGCCTTTGATCACGAAGAACGAACCGCGGATGACACCGGCCAGCTTCGACTTCTGGCGCGCGAACTTGAAGCGCTCGGCCAGCTCGGCGGGCACATCCATCCCCTCAGCGAGCTTGAACCCGACGGCGCGCTTGCCCGAGTCGGCGATCCCGCCCGACACGCCGGCGAAACATCCGTCACGACGGAAGAATCGGCCGCATCCGTGCAGATCTCCTTCGCGTTTCGGGCGGGTGAGCGGTACGAGCCCGGGAAGTCGGAGGATGTTACGGTTTCCCCGTGCTGCTTGTTGTGATTCCCGCGTTCGCCGCGTTCGTGGTGCTCGCGTTCATCGTGTGCTGGCTCATCTGGGGTTTGCCGAAGCTGATTATGCAGGCTCGCCGAGCGCGCCGTGCCGCCCTCGCCCGGCGTGCCGATCGCTCGTAGAGCCCGTCGGCAAATCCTCGAGCGGGAAACGACGGCGCCGCGAAGTCGTTGTCGACGCTGCCGCGCACTACTATCCGTCCGCGCGGAGCGCACGAGGTCGCACGGCCCACCGACGCGGCCAGCGAAGGTGAGCGCAGGAGAACGACAGGAGCACCCACCCGGCGAGGAGCAGCCAGCCGTTGGGCATCAACATCTCGAACCACTGGGAGGATGCCGCTCGAATCGTCTCCTCCTGCCCGAGAAGGAACGAGACGACGATCAGCGCGCCGCCCAGGGGCGCTCCGGCGACCATGACCTCGCCGTTGTCAATCCACCACCGCCTCAACCGCGGGATCAACCGGATCGGCGATCCGATCAGCGCAACGACTGCGGTAGTCAGAAGCGCGGCCGCCGCGCTCCAGACCAGCCATCCGATGACCGAGAGCATGCCTTCGTATGGCGACCGTGCCGCGAGGATCACTCCCAGCCCGGTGAAGAACATCACCACTAGCGTCGCCCCGCACTCGATAGCGAGAAGGAGCACGCCGGTCACAACCGAAGGACCCGAGAAGACCGGAACGCTGTCATCATTTCCGTAGCGCTCATCTGTGTCCCCATCCTGCAACCCGACCTGTGACTACCTTCAAGCTAGCGTCGGCGATCCCGTCCGACACGCCGGCGAAACGTCCGTCACGACGGAAAATCGTGCCGCATCCGGCCAGATCTCCTGCAGGTTTCGGCGCCAGCAGGGCCGGAGAGGAGGTTCAGTTGTTGAACCGGAACTCCACCACGTCGCCGTCCTGCATGACGTAGTCTTTGCCCTCCATGCGGGCCTTGCCCTTGGCGCGGGCCTCGTGCACCGAGCCGGTGGCGACGAGGTCGTCGAAGGAGATGACCTCGGCTTTGATGAAACCTTTTTCGAAGTCGGTGTGGATGACGCCGGCGGCCTGGGGAGCCTTCCAGCCTTTGTGGATCGTCCAGGCGCGCGACTCTTTCGGACCGGCGGTGAGATAGGTCTGCAGGCCGAGGGTGTCGAAGCCGATGCGGGCGAGCTGGTCGAGGCCGCTCTCCTCCTGGCCGGTGGAGGCGAGGAGCTCTGCCGCGTCGGCGGGGTCGAGGTCGATGAGCTCCGACTCGAGTTTCGCATCCAGGAACACCGCCTGAGCGGGCGCGACCAGCGCGGAGAGAGCATCGCGGCGGGCGGGGTCGGTGAGCACGGCCTCGTCGACGTTGAACACGTAAATGAACGGCTTGGCCGTCAGCAGGCCGAGCTCCCGGATCGGCTCGAGGTCGATGGATGCGCTCGACAGCGGCTTGCCGGAGTCGAGGACGTCGTGGGCGGCCCGCGCCGTCTCCAGCACGATCGGCTCGAGCTTGCGGCCCTTGACCTCTTTCTCGTAGCGGGCTTCCGCCTTCTCGAGGGTCTGCAGGTCCGCGAGGATCAGCTCGGTGTTGATCGTCTCCATGTCGCCGGCGGCGTCGACCTTGCCGTCGACGTGCACCACATCCGGGTCTTCGAAGCCACGGACGACCTGCGCGATCGCGTCGGCCTCACGGATGTTCGCGAGGAACTTGTTGCCGAGCCCCTCCCCCTCGCTCGCGCCCTTGACGATGCCTGCGATGTCGACGAACGACACCGGGGCGGGCAGGATGCGCTCGCTGCTGAAGATCTCGGCCAGCTTGTCGAGACGCGAATCGGGTAGGTTCACCACGCCCACGTTCGGCTCGATCGTCGCGAACGGGTAGTTCGCCGCGAGCACGGTGTTCTTGGTCAGGGCGTTGAACAGGGTGGACTTGCCCACATTGGGGAGTCCGACGATTGCGATAGTGAGAGCCACGGGCAGCCAGTCTACCGGCCGGGACCGTCGCTTTCCGGCGCGGTCGCCGCGGTCACGGTGAACACCGGGTTCTCGATGAGGCCGAGGATGCTGCCATCCGGCGCGCGGAACGTGCCCAGACGGATGCCGTCCCCCACATCCGCGATCGCGTCCACCGGAACGGCGCCCAGCTCGGTTAGCCGTGCGGCGGCGGCGTCGATGCTGCGCACGCCCCAATAGGTCTGCGGCCCGGCCTCGGGGTCGGCGGCCGGGTCGAGCCCCAACTCGTAGCCTCCGGGGTTGAAGCCCACGAAGAACGGCTCGTCGAAGTACGGCTGAACACCGAGAACGGCCGACCACCACTCCTTCGCGGCGGCCAGGTCGGGGGCGGGATAGACGACGGTGCGGAGTCCGAGCAGCACGTTTCGAGCCTTTCGTCGGTTGGTGATAAAGCAAGCGGATACAACCCAGTCAACCGTGTCGCCGCCGCCCGCGTCTTGTACGAATCGGCCAACGGTGCGAGAGTTCAGCGCATGTATGCCGAAGTCCCGGCGCCGGCGGAGGTGCGCGACGCGGTCGCCTGCCTGTGGACGCGCACCGCCGAACCGGGCGACCCGGCCACGTTGGTGCTCCCCGACGGGTGTTTCGATCTCATCTGGACTCCCGGAAACCCGCTCATGCTCGCCGCGCCCGACACGGTCGCATCCCACGTTCCCGCCGGTACCGCAGACGCCTGGGTCGGCCTGCGATTCCGCCCTGGCGTCGGCAAAGCCGTGCTGGGCGTGCCGATGGAGGCGCTTCTGAACGAGCGCCCGACGGTCGCGGATGTGCTCGCCGAGCGGCCGCGCTCGGCCGAGACGCGCGCATCCGGGGACCTGATCGCACAGCTCTCGCAGGCGGGGACCCCGGCCGAGGCCGCGCAGACGCTCACCTCACTCGGCGGCCTGCTCAACCGGGCGGCGCCCATCGACCGCCGCGCACTGCACGCGACGCGCCTGCTGGCCGACCCTCAGCGGACCGTCGCCTCGGTCGCCGCCGAGGTCGACCTTCCGCAGCGAACGCTCAACCGACGGATGACGGAGCAGGTCGGCTACGGCCCGAAGATGCTGCAGCGCGTGCTGCGGCTGCAACGGTTCCTTGCGCTGGCGGAGGGCACGGGCGCGGACCGAGGCATCCGGCTCGGGGAACTCGCGGCGACAGCGGGGTATGCGGACCAGCCCCATCTCGTTCGGGATGCGGCGGCGCTCACCGGTCTCACACCGACGGCCCTTCTAGCCGCGCGCGGAAGCACTCCGTGACGTACGGCATCTCGAACGTCTCCCGCCCGGCGAGTGCGGGATGCTCGGACGCCAGACGACGCAGCGAGGCGATGACCGCGGCCTGGGCCTGCGCATCCTTCGTGATGAAGTAGCTGCGCGAGCGTGCCAGATCGAGCAGCCCATCCAGCGTCATCGGCTGCACCCACCGCACCTCGTGGCGCACGAGATCTCCGAACGGCGGCCCCACCCGGGGCGGAGCGTCATCGCCGAGATAAGCGTCGGCGGCTTGCATCAACTGGCCGAGCTCGCGCACCCAGTCGACCGACTCGTCGCGCGTGTTCCAGACCAGGCCGAGGGTTCCTCCCGGGCGGAGCACCCGAGCGACCTCCGGCACGGCGATGTCGGGATCGACCCAGTGCCACGCCTGCCCGCAGACCACGACGCCGACGCTGTCCTCGTCGAGCGGAAGCTGCTCCCCGGAGCCGAGCCGTGCGTCCACCTCGGGGAGGGCGTGGCCGAGCACGCGCAGCATCTCGGGCGACGGGTCGACGGCGAACACCTCCCGGTCGCGATCCATCAGCGACCGCGTGAGCTTGCCCGTGCCCGCACCGAGATCGAGGATGGGGCCGCTCGTGCTCTCGAGCAGCCATGCCACCGCTTCCGCGGGGTATTCGGGACGCGCCGCGTCGTACACGTCGGCCGCCCGATCGAAGGACCGAGCGTGGGCATCGTGTTGGTTCCGTGCTCGCATGCTCCGATCGTACGCACCTGCGCGGCGCGCGGGCCGCCTCACCGGCAGCGTCGGTAGCCCGTGCGAGCATGTGCTCGTGACACTGGACTTCACCGCCATCGACTTCGAGACCGCGAACGGGAGTGCCGCATCCGCTTGCTCGGTCGGTCTCATCAAAGTGCGAAACGGACGGGTCGTCGACCGAGCCGGCTGGCTCATCCAGCCGCCCATCGGCCACGACGACTTCAACGAGTGGAACACCAGGATCCACGGGCTCTACGCCGAAGACGTGGTCGGCGCCGCCACCTGGAGCGAGCAGCTCCCCGACCTCGTGGCGTTCGCTGAAGGCGACCATCTCGTCGCCCACAACGCCGGCTTCGACATGGGCGTGATCCGTGCGGCCTGTGCCGCGACCGCGCTCGTCTGTCCCGAATTCAGCTACCTCTGCAGCCTCCAGGTCGCACGCAAGACCTACAACCTCGAGTCGTACCGCCTTCCGGTCGCCGCGATGGCCGCCGGATTCGAAGACTTCCACCACCACGACGCCCTCGCCGACGCTGAGGCCTGCGCCGCCATCGTCGTCCACGCCGCCAAGCGGCACGGGGTCGCCACGGTCGGCGAGCTCGCCGCCATCACCGGCTCGCGACTCGGCCGGATCGGGGCGGCCGTCGCCGCCTGAGCGGTCTGCGGATGCGGTGTGTGGGTGCGGTCTGCGGATGTGGTCTGCGGATGTGACAACCGTCCGATGTCGCAACCACCCGATGTCGGAGGCCGCTGACACACTGTCCTCATGGACATGCTCTCCCTCCTCCTCGGACTCCTCGGCGGTCTCATCGTCGGTGCGGTGGCCGCCGGTTACGCCGTCGCGACACTTCTCCGCCGCCGATCCGAGGCCGCGGCCCCGAGCGTGCCGGTCGAAGATCCCGCCGTCGTCGCCGCCCGCCACGCCGCCGAGCTCGCCGAGGCACGTGCGACGGAGGCCAGCATCCGTGCAGAGATCAGCAGTGACCTCGCGGCTGCGCAGGCGACCGTCGACTCGCTCAGGCAGCAGGTCGTCGCGCAGCAGGAGCAGTACCGCGAGCTGGTCGAACGGCATCGCGCCGAGGCACAGAGCGCGGCCGAGCGGGAACGCGCCGAGAGCAAGGTTCTGCAGGCCCTCGCACCGGTGCGCGAGAGCCTCAGCGACATGCAGAAGAAGGTCGTCGAGCTGGAATCCCAGCGCAGCCAGCAGCACGGCCAGCTCACCGAGCAGCTGAAATCGGCCACGGAGTCCGAGGAGCGGCTGCGGAGCACCGCGGAGTCGCTCGCCTCCGCTCTCCGGTCCAACAGCACCCGTGGCGTCTGGGGTGAGACCCAGCTGCGCAGCGTCGTCGAAGCTGCCGGCCTCATCGAGCGCGTCGACTTCGACGTGCAGTCGAGCATCCACTCGGATGCGGGCGCGGGGCGACCCGACATGATCGTGCGTCTGCCGGGCGGCAAGAGCATCGCGCTCGACGCCAAGGTGCCGTTCAACTCCTACCTCGAGGCGAGCCAGATCCCCGCAACGGCCACCGGCAGCGAGGGCGCTCGGCGCGAGGCCCTGGTGAAGCAGCACGTCAAGGCTGTGCGCGACCACATCACCACCCTCGGCAGCAAGTCGTACTGGTCGGGGCTCGAGGCTTCGCCCGAGCTCGTGATCGCGTTCATCCCGAGCGAGTCGCTCGTCTCTTCGGCGATGGAAGCCGACCCCTCGATCATGGAGTTCGCGTTCAGCAAGCGCGTCGCCCTCGCGTCGCCGGTCACCCTCTGGTCGGTGCTGAAGACCGTGGCCTTCAGCTGGCAGCAGGATGTGCTGACTCAAGAAGCGAAAGAGCTCTTCGACCTCAGCCGCACCCTCTACAGCCGGCTGTCCACGACGGCAAGCCACATCGAGAAGCTCGGCCGCTCCCTCGAGCGCACCGTCAAGGACTACAACGGCTTCGTCGGCTCGTTCGAACGCCAGGTCTTCCCCGCCGCCCGCAAGCTGAACACCCTCGACGAGTCGAAAGTGATCGGCGTCATGTCCGGCATCGAGGAGTCCCCCCGCGAACTGACCGCCTACGAGCTCGTCACCGAACTCGAGCCCGCGCCCCCCGCGGCCGCGGCCGCCCTCCCGCCCGCCGCTCCTCCCGTCGCGGCCGCGAACGTGGCCGCCGCCGCGGCACACTCTTCCGCACCCGAAGCGTCCGCGACCGCGGCAGAGCCCGCCACCGACGCAAAGCCCGCCGCCCAAGCAGACGAATCGGCCACCGACGCAGAACCCGCCACCGGAGCAGACGAATCGGCCACCGAGGTGGAGCCCGCCTCCGAAGCAGAAGAGCCCGCTGCCCAGGCGGAATCCGCCACCGAAGCAGAAGAGCCCGCTGCCCAGGCGGAATCCGCCACCCAAGCAGAAGAGCCCGCTGCCCAGGCGGAATCCGCCACCCAAGCAGAAGAGCCCGCTGCCCAGGCGGAATCCGCCACCGAAGCAGAAGAGCTCGCTGCGGACGCGGGAGAGCCCGCGCTAGCCTCCCAGCTCGAGCTCGACTTCGATGCCGAACCGCGCGACATGCACGGTGTCGACAAGCTGGCGCTCCAGGAGCACGAGAAGGCCCTCGCCTCCGACGCCGAGTCCGAGCGCCGCTCCGCCTGAGCGCGGCGGCCATCCGCCAGCCGCGCCGCGCCGAGCCCCAGCCAAACGACAGGGCCCACCACCTCCACCGCCCCCACCGCCCCCACCGGGTCAGCCGAAGCCAACGAGCGTGGCCGCTGCGGTCGAATGTGGCCGGCACCGCGGTAACACTCGACCGAAACGGCCACACTCGAGACCACCCACTCGCCCTGGGCTACTGGGCTACTGGCCACGGGGGCACCGGGCACCGGGCACCGGGCACCGGGCACCGGCCACCGGGCACCGGCCACCGGGCACCGGGCACCGGCCACCGGCCACCGGCCACCGGCCACCGGCCACTGGCCAGCCTTGCCACTTCACTCCGGTACGGCCGGGACATCGGCTTGCACCCGCGAGTGTGGCCATTCCGTCGAATGTGGCCAGCAGATCGACCACCCTCGACGACTGTGGCCACTGCGGCCGGATGTGGCCGGCACTCCGGTAACACTCGACCGGAACAGCCACGTTCGAGAACGCGCGCGCTCCGTACGCGCCGCTCTTCGCTCACCATGGCGTTCCCCGACCAGCCCTGCCGTTCCACCGCGGAATGGCAGGAGTGTCAGCACGCACCCGTGAGTGTTGCCGTTTCGCTCGAGCGTGGCCGGCGCACCGGGCGCACTCGACCCAAACGGCCACAGTCAGTCACCCACGCGCGCACGCTCACCGCTCACCGCGCACCCCGCATCCCTCACAGGTCGGCGGGCTCGAGCCATTTCGCGGCGACGTGGTCGGCGATCACGCGGCGGACGGTGCCGCTCTTGGAGCGCAGCACGATGCTCTCCGTGCGGATGATGGGGCCTTTGCGGCGCACACCTTCGACCAGTCCGCCGTCGGTGACACCCGTTGCGACGAAGAACGTGTTGTCGCCTTTGACGAGGTCGTCGGCGCCGTAGATGCGGTCCATGTCGAGGCCCGCGGCGATGCCGCCTGCCCGCTCGGCGTCGTCTTTGGGGGCGAGCTTGCCCTGCATGAACCCGCCGATCGCCTTGATCGCGCAGGCGGTGGTGATGCCTTCCGGGCTTCCGCCGATTCCGATGCACATGTCGATGCGCGATTCGTAGCGGGCGGCGTTGATGCCGCCGGCCACATCCCCGTCCAGCATCAGACGCGTTCCGGCGCCGGCGGCGCGGATCTCCTCGATGAGGCCTTCGTGGCGCGGGCGGTCGAGCACGGCGATGCGCATCTCGCCGACCGGCTTGCCTTTCGCTTTGGCCAGTTCGCGGATGTTGTCACCCACCGACTGCGACAGGTCGACGACTCCGTGGCCTTCCGGGCCGGTGACGATCTTCGACATGTAGAAGACGCTGGATGCGTCGAGCATCGTGCCGCGGTCGGAGACGGCGATCACAGAGAGCGCGTTCTGGCGGCCTGCCGCGGTGAGGGAGGTGCCGTCGATCGGATCGACGGCGATGTCGACGGCCGGCCCACGGCCGTTTCCCACGTGCTCGCCGTTGAAGAGCATCGGGGCGCGGTCTTTCTCGCCTTCGCCGATCACGACGACGCCATCGAAGTTGACCGTTCCGAGGAACTTGCGCATCGCATCCACCGCCGCACCATCTGCCGCGTTCTTGTCGCCGCGCCCGATGAACGGGGTCGCCCGGATCGCCGCCGCTTCTGTCGCCCTCACCAGTTCCATCGCCAGGTTTCGATCCGGATGCAGGTACAGCGTGGCGGTGTCGGTGCTGGTCATGATGGGTCCTCCCGGACGGATTCGGCAACAGTGGCGGCGGCCACGGATGCATGACCGCCGCCAGTTTACCGGCGGCGCTCCGCACAGCTGGGAGTAATCCCTCAATTGCACGCGTGTGCAGCGTTTGTGGAATATCGTAGGTAAGAATGATCAGTGCAAGATACTACTAACAGTAAGGAAATCATGAACCGCAACCAGCGCACGCTCGTAGCTTCTCTGGGCGCCGTCCCACTGACCATCGGCCTCCTGACCTCCTGCGCGACGACCACACCTTCGACCCCGTCCCCCGCGGCGACGAGTTCGTCGAGCAGCACGCCCAGCGCATCCGGAACTGCTCCCGCTGCCCCAGGCGGCACCGCGATCACCGACGCCGTCGCCGCCGCGACCGCCGCCGTGCCCGGCGACGTCGTCGAGATCAGCGACGATACCGATCGCAACGTGCCCGTCTGGGAGGTGCTCATTCGCACGACAGCCGGCGAAGGGGTCGAGGTCACCCTCGATCGCGCCTCGCTGAAGGTGCTCTCCCAGGAACCGAACGATCTCCCCGATGAAGCGCGTGGCGCCGCCCCTGCCGTCTCGGCGAAGAGCGCCATCGCGAGCGTGCTTCAGAACCAGCCGGGCGCGACCGTCGAGTCAGCCGAGCTCGACGATGTCAACGGCCGGGTCGTGTGGGAGATCGACGCCCGCTCGAGCACGGGAACACAATCGCGCATCTCCGTCGACGCGGCCACCGGCGAGATCGTGACCGGCTGATCCCTCGGCCGGCTACGGCTCCAACAGCGACGACCGCGACGCTCGCGACGTCCGCGACGTCCGCGGCCGCGGAATCGCCCACCGGCCGTCTCGGTATGATGAGTGCCGTTAGCCCCAACACACTTCAAGGAGCCGCAATGCCCATCGCCACGCCGGATCAGTACGCCGAAATGCTCGACAAGGCGAAGGCCGGTGGGTTCGCCTACCCCGCGTTCAACGTGTCGTCTTCGCAGACGATCAACGCCGTGCTCCAGGGTCTCACGGAGGCCGGCAGCGACGGCATCATCCAGGTGACGACCGGTGGCGCAGACTACTTCGCCGGCCACACCGTCAAGAACCGCGCAGCCGGCGCCATCGCTTTCGCGAAGTTCGCCACCGAGGTCGCCAAGAACTACCCGATCACGGTCGCGCTCCACACCGACCACTGCCCGAAGGATGCGCTCGACGGTTTCGTTCTGCCCCTCATCGCCGCGAGCGAAGAAGAGGTGAAGGCGGGCCGCAACCCGATCTTCCAGTCGCACATGTGGGACGGCTCGGCCGTTCCGCTCGGCGAGAACCTGGAGATCGCGAAAGACATGATCAAGCGCACGAAGGCGATCAACGCGATCCTCGAGGTCGAGATCGGTGTCGTCGGCGGCGAAGAAGACGGTGTCAGCCACGACATCAACGAGCACCTGTACACGACTCTCGACGACGCCATCCAGACCGTCGAAGCCCTCGGCCTGGGCGAGAACGGCCGCTACATGGCCGCCCTCACCTTCGGCAACGTGCACGGCGTGTACAAGCCGGGCAACGTCAGGCTGCGCCCGGAATTGCTGAAAACCATCCAGGACGGCCTGGCCGCGAAGTACGGTCACGGGCCCAAGCCGCTCGACCTGGTCTTCCACGGCGGTTCGGGTTCGACGGACGCCGAGATCGCCGAAGCCGTCGCGAACGGCGTCGTGAAGATGAACATCGACACCGACACGCAGTACGCCTTCACCCGCACGATCGCGGACTACATGTTCAAGAACTACGACGGCGTGCTCAAGATCGACGGCGAGGTCGGCAACAAGAAGGTCTACGACCCGCGCGCCTGGGGCAAGGTCGCCGAGACAGGCATGGCGGCCCGCGTGGTCGAGGCCACGCAGCAGCTCGGCTCGGCCGGCCACTCCGGCAAGTAGTCTCCAACGGCGGTCGGGTCTCACCCCCGACCGCCGTTCTCGCATCTTCAGGGAGGACGGCCGGCATGGCCGACGACGACAAGAAGCCCGACGAACGACCGCGCCCGCAGTTCGGTGAGCTCGCTCCGGAAGGCTGGGTGTGGCGGCCGCCCGCCGACCACGACCGGCTGGACACATCTCAGCCCCTCGCCCCGGCCGAGACCGACCCCGAGTCTGAGCGCACGCAGTACGCGGCGACGCGTGGCACTGCCGCACCACCGCACACCGAACACACCGCGTCCGCCCACCCGTACGCAGCGCACGGTGACCCCTCCGCTCCACGGGCACAGCTCCGCCGCGCCGCGCCGCGCTGGAACCTCGGCTGGACGATCGGCCTCCTCATCCTGGGCTTCCTGGGGATGTCGTACTCGATCGGCACCCTCAACGCCCTGCCCGCGGCGATGCAGTTGCTTCACGTCAACCAGAGCCTCGGTGACTACACGGCCGCGCCGTCGGTGGCGGGCATCCTGACGGCGGGCTCCATCACGATGGGCGCCATCTGGGTGGCCTCGGCGGTCATCACCGTTCTCCTGCTCACTCGTCGACGGTTGTCGTTCTATGTGCCGCTCATCGCCGGTGTCGTCGCCTTCATCGCGTTGATCGTATTCGTCTCGCTCGTGCTTGCGACAGACCCCGATCTCATGACGGTCTACGGGGCTCTCGCGCCCGCGACCGCGACGCCCACCCTGTGATGCGAGAACGGCCCGGCCG
>NZ_JBHVYL010000033.1:23421-34749 GCF_042880955.1 Leifsonia sp. NPDC058292 | reverse complement strand
GGGCGGCGCTTCTGTGGTGCGGGTCAGGGATCAGGCGTTGCGCACGTCGTCGTCGACCCAGTCGAAGGTCTTGGTGACGGCCTTCTTCCAGAGACGGATCTGACGGTCGCGCTCGCCTTCGTCCATGTTCGGCGTCCAGCGGCTGTCCTCCTGCCAGTTGTTGCGCAGGTCGTCCAGGTTCTCCCAGAACCCGGTCGCGAGACCGGCCGCGTATGCGGCGCCGAGGGCGGTCGTCTCGGCGACCACCGGGCGCACGACCGGCACGCCCAGGATGTCGGCCTGGAACTGCATCAGGGTGTTGTTGGCGATCATGCCGCCGTCCACCTTGAGCTCGGTCAGATCGACACCGGAGTCGGCGTTGACGGCGTCAAGCACCTCGCGGGTCTGGAAGGCGGTGGCCTCCAGCACGGCGCGGGCGATGTGACCCTTGTTGACGTAGCGGGTGAGGCCCACGAGCGCACCACGTGCATCCGACCGCCAGTAGGGGGCGAACAGACCCGAGAACGCCGGGACGAAGTAGGCGCCACCGTTGTCGTCGACCGTCTTGGCGAGGTCTTCGATCTCCGGAGCGCTCTGGATGATGCCCAGGTTGTCGCGCAGCCACTGCACGAGCGACCCGGTGACGGCGATCGAACCTTCCAGCGCGTAGTGCGGCGCCGCGTCGCCGAGCTTGTAGCCCAGCGTCGTCAGCAGACCGTTCTTCGAGTGGACGATCTCCTCACCCGTGTTGAAGATCAGGAAGTTTCCCGTGCCGTACGTGTTCTTCGACTCGCCCGTGTCGAACGCGGCCTGACCGAACGTGGCGGCCTGCTGGTCGCCGAGGATACCCGCGACGGGCACCTCGCGCAGCAGGCTGGACGACTCGACCGTGCCGTAGACCTCGGACGAGCTCTTGATCTCGGGCAGCATCGACTTCGGAACGCCGAACACCTCGAGGATGTCGTCACGCCAGCTCAGCGTCTCGAGATCCATGAACAGGGTGCGGGATGCGTTGGTCACGTCGGTGGCGTGCACGCCGCCGTCGACACCACCGGTGAGGTTCCACAGCACCCAGGAGTCGGTCGTGCCGAACAGGAGGTCGCCGGCTTCTGCACGCTCACGGGCGCCCTCGACGTTCTCGAGGATCCAGACGATCTTCGTGCCGGAGAAGTAGGTGGCGAGCGGCAGACCGACGATCGGCTTGAACCGCTCGACGCCGCCGTCCGCCGCCAGGCGGTCGACGATGTCCTGGGTGCGGGTGTCCTGCCAGACGATCGCGTTGTAGACGGGCTCGCCGGTGTTCTTGTCCCACACCACAGCGGTCTCGCGCTGGTTCGTGATGCCCACCGCGGCGATGTCGTGGCGGGTCAGGTCTGCCTTGGAGAGGGCCTGGCCGATGACCTCGCGGGTGTTGTTCCAGATCTCGACGGGGTTGTGTTCGACCCACCCGGCCTTGGGGAAGATCTGCTCATGCTCGAGCTGGCCGGAGGAGACGATCGATCCGGACTTGTCGAAGATGATCGCGCGGGTACTCGTGGTGCCCTGATCGATGGCGACAACGTAGTCGGCCATAAGTAACTCCTTTGTTTTGGGGGTGGGGCTGAGCGTGCCGGCCCCGACAGGGACCGGCACGCGGGTACTGAGTGCTACTTGGTCAGGACCGGGAGCAGGATGAGCGCCAGCCAGCCGGCGAGAAGACCACCGATGATCGGGCCGACGACCGGGATCCACGAGTACGACCAGTCGCTCGTGCCCTTGCCCTTGATCGGCAGCAGTGCGTGCGCGATGCGGGGGCCGAGGTCACGGGCTGGGTTGATGGCGTATCCGGTAGGACCACCGAGCGAGGCGCCGATGGCGATAACGAGCAGCGCGACGGGGAGAGCGCCGAGCGAGGCGAGCCCGGAGGCGTCACCGTTCTTGCCGAAGCCGATCACCACGAACACCAGCACGAAGGTGCCGATGACCTCGGTGACGAGGTTCCAGGCGTAGCTGCGGATCGCAGGGCCGGTGGAGAAGACGCCGAGCTTGTTGGCGGGTTCCGGCTCCTCATCGAAGTGCTTCTTGTAGGCCAGCCAGGTGAGCACGGCGCCGATGAAGGCACCGATCAGCTGAGCCAGGATGTACAGCGCGACGGTGCCGAAGTTCACATCCACGAGGGTGTGGTTCGCCTCCGACCCGAACTGCTTGGCGCCGTTCGCCACCAGACCGAGCGTGACGGCAGGGTTCAGATGCGCTCCGGAGTTGTAGGCGACCACCACACCGGAGAAGACCGCGAGGCCCCAGCCGATGTTGACCATCAAGAAGCCGCCGTTGAAGCCCTTGTTCTTGATAAGCGCGACGTTCGCCACCACGCCGGTACCGAGGAGGACGAGCATTGCGGTGCCCACCAACTCCGACAGGAAATCTACACCGATATTGTCCACGTTGACCTTCCAGTTGTTCAGTTGATCCGCACCCTGTTGTGCGACTATCGATGGTTCTGGTCAGGGTGGGCATTTGAACGCTATTCGCGTTCAGCCCATCCAGACAAGCACCGAGCTATGCACGTGTGTGCATTTATCGGAGCGCTGCGGCTTCGCTGCCGTCCTCCGACTCGAGGTGCACCCGGTGGGCGTCGGCGAGTTCCGCTATGACAGCATCTTCCTCCTCCGACCGCCGATTTGGCGACCATCCGAGGGCCATGGCCGCGATTTCGCCGATCTCGTGCACGACGCTGCCCGAGATGGAGCCGGTGAAGGCCAGGCTGGTGCGGCGCAGAAAGACGTCGAGCAGGTGCACGACATGCTCGGTGCGCACGAGGTATTCGATCTCGGCGCGGGAGTAGTCGGGCGCCGCCTCCAGGCGCGTGTCGTCGGAATCCGATCCGGCGATGGCGTCGATCACGAAGGTGGCCTTCGTTCCATACCGGTGCAGCAACTGTGTCGCGCGAGCGGAGCCGACATCCGCCCCGTAGCGGGCCACCCAGTCGCGCTCAGCGGATGGCGTGGCCGGGAAGCCGACGCCGCCACCGATCGCGAGGCCCGCCGTCGAGACCGAGCGCACTGCGCCGAGCACCTTGAGCGTCTCGTTGGCGAGGTGCTCGCTGAGCGCCCGGAAGGTGGTCCACTTGCCGCCGACGAGGCTCAGCACGGTCGTCGTCCCCAGGCCGTCGATCGTGCCGGGCACGATGCGGTAGTCGCGGGAGACGAATCCGGGCTGGGTGTCGTCGTGGTGGGGCAGCGGGCGCACGCCGGAGAACGTGTAGACGATCTGTGCGCGTGTGACCGGGATCGTTGGGAAAACGTGCGAGACGAGCTCGATGAAGTAGTCGATCTCGTCTTCGGTGCACACCGCGCGCTCCGACATGTCGGCCTCGAGGTCGGTGGTGCCGACCATGACCTTGCCCTTCAGCGGGTAGATGAGCACGATGCGGCCGTCGTCGTTCTCGAAGAACATCTCGCGGCCCTTGCACGCTTCGAGCAGCTCGGCGTTGTCGAGCACGATGTGGGATCCCTTCGTGCCGCCCATGTACTCGGTGGCGCGGCCGAGCGCCTGGTTCGTCAGGTCTGTCCACGGACCGGTGGCGTTGACCACCACATCCGCGACGATCGAGAACTCTTCGCCGGTCTCGCGATCGCGCACCAGCACGCCGCCGTCGCGGGCTCCGATCGCCTCGACGTAGTTGACCGCGCGCGCGTGCGGACCGGCGGCCAGGCCGTCGGCGAGCACGTCGAGCGCGAGGCGCTCGGGGTCGTGGACGGAGGCGTCGAAGTAGGTGGCCGTGTACTTGATGCCCGGGTTGAGCTCGGGCTGCGTCTGGAGCGACTTGCGCCGCCCATGGAACTGGTGGCGCGGAACGGTTCCTCCGTCACGCGAGAACGAGTCGTAGATCGTGAGGCCGGTCTTGATGAGGAACGCGCCACGCTCCTTCGGCTTGCCGTTCTTGTGGGTCAGGAAGCGGAGTGGAGCCGAGAGCAGTCCCGAGAAGGTGGAAAAGATGGGGATGGTGGTCTGAAGCGGCTTCACGTAGTGCGGCGCGATCTTGAGGAGCCCGTTGCGCTCGGTCACCGACTCCTTGACCAGCCGGAACTCCCCGTTCTCGAGGTAGCGCACGCCGCCGTGGATCATGTGGCTCGACGCCGACGACGCTCCCGACACGAAGTCGCCGCGCTCGACCAACACGACGTCGACGCCTTGCAGGGCGAGGTCGCGGAAGGTTCCGATGCCGTTGATGCCGCCGCCGACGACCAGTACCTGGGCGCGGGGGCGGTCACGAAGGCGCTCGACCTCGGTGCGGGACGCTGTGGGATTCGACTTCGTCGTCACGACTTGTCTCCTGGAGTTCTCGGGGGTTCTTTTCGGTGCAGCTATAGTTTTGAATGCGCGGGCATTATGTTCAAGCTGCGTGCACATACGTGCAACCCCATGCAGAGACGGAAAGAGAGGCATGTCATGGTCGACCCCGAGACCGAGAACCTGCCCGAGAAGGTTCGCGAGGCCCTCAAGGCCGGACACCTCTACTACATGCAAGACCTGACGATGGAAGCCATCGCCCACGAGATGCACACCTCGCGGTCCAGTGTTTCCCGGCTGCTCAGCTACGCGAGAGCATCCGGTCTGGTCACGATCCAGATCGCGCAGCCGCACGAAGGCGCCAGTCGCACCCAACAGGAACTGCACGAGAGATACGGCATCGCCGCGCACATCGTGCCGATGCCGAGCGCGATCAGCGATGTCGACAGACTCGAACGCGTCGCCATCTCCGCTGCACGGATTCTCGACCGATTCATCGACTCCAACATGACGGTCGGGCTCGCGTGGGGCTCCACGATGAGCGCCCTCAGCCGGCACCTCATCCCGAAAGATCTTCACAACGTCGAGTTCGTGCAGCTGAACGGCGCCGGCAACACCTATACGACCGGCGTGCTCTACGCGAGTGAGATCCTGCGCCGGTTCGGCGACACCTTCTCCGGCACGATCCAGGAGTTCCCGGTTCCCGCCCTCTTCGACGACGCCCAGACGAAGACAGCCATGTGGCGCGAGCGCAGCACTCGGCGCATCCTCGACATCCAGGAGCGCATGGACGCCGCCATCTTCGGACTCGGTTCGCCGTTCTCGGAGGTGCGTTCGCACGTCTACGCCGGCGGCTACCTGGAGCAGGCCGACTACGCCTCGCTCGACGAGTCGGGTGTGGTCGGGGATGTGGCGACGGTGTTCTTCCGCGAAGACGGCAGCCACCACGGCATCCCTCTCAACGAACGCGCCAGCGGACCCGACATCGACCTCATCAAGCGCGTGCCCCGGCGGGTGTGCGTCGTATCCGGCCCATCGAAGGCGCACAGCCTGCGCGGAGCCCTCGCAGCGGAGCTCATCACCGACCTCATCGTCGACGAGGGCACCGCGAGGGCACTCGTCGCGCTCGGCTAGCCGTCGCCGCATTCCATCGAGGGGGCCCAACACGCCGTTACATGGGTGCATGTAACGGCGCGTCGGGCCCCCTCGGTGCGGTGGAGGCCGCGTAACAGAACGTGGGAATAGACCGCGCCCGAATGCGTTGATCTAGACTCGACAACGTAAAACGTGCTCCGGGGTCGGTGAAAGTCCGAACCGGCGGTGATAGTCCGCGAGCGGGCCTGCGAGAGCAGGGCTGCTGAGCCGGTGGAATTCCGGCACCGACGGTAATGCGGTCAGACGAGAGTCCGACCGCTCAGTCCGGATGGGAGGCAGCACGGCAGGTGGTCGCTCACGACCGCTTGCACGCGTGACCCTGCGTCGCGTGACCCCGGAGGACGTCTCGACACGAGAGACGGGAACGACTGGGATGACGTGGGATGCGGCGATGCGCACCGCGATCGAGCTCGCGCACAACGGACCCGCGACGGGCGTCAACCCTCGCGTGGGATGCGTCATCCTCGATGAGAGCGGCGCGATGATCGCCGAAGGCTGGCACCGCGGCGTCGGAACCGCCCACGCCGAGGTCGACGCGCTCTCCAAACTCCCCGACGGCGGCGCACGAGGCGCGACAGCGGTCGTGACCCTGGAGCCGTGCAACCACACGGGCCACACCGGTCCCTGTTCCGAAGCCCTGATCGCCGCTGGCGTCGCCCGCGTCGTCTACGCGGTCAGCGACCCCGGGCACGCTTCCGGTGGCGGCGCCGCCCGCCTGCGCGAAGCAGGCGTCGAGGTCGTCAGCGGTGTTCTGGCCGTCGAGGTCGAGTCTTTCCTCGGCGACTGGCTCACAGCTGCGAAACTCGGGCGCCCTCACATCACCGTCAAGTGGGCGAGCAGCCTCGACGGGCGCACGGCCGCCGCCGACGGAACCAGCAAATGGATCACCGGCGCCGCGGCGCGACAGCGCGTGCACGAGCAGCGCGAGGCCTCCGACGCGATCGTCGTGGGTACCGGCACCGTACTCGCCGACGACCCGAGCCTCACCGCGCGCGGCGACGCCGGCGAACTCCTCTCCACCCAGCCGACGCCGGTGGTGGTGGGGATGCGCGCCATCCCCCGCGAGGCCGCCGTCTTCCGGCACCCGCATCCCGTGATCTTCGAGGGAACCCATGACGTCGCTGAGCTGGTGCGCGACCTGCACGGCCGAGGGTTCCGGCGCGTCTACGTGGAGGGCGGACCCACCCTGGCGAGCGCCTTCGTCGAAGCCTCGCTCGTGGACGAATACGCGATCTACCTCGCGCCGACGCTTCTCGGCGGCGGCCACCTCGCCCTCGGCGACATCGGGGTCGCGACCATCGCCGACCAGCGCGCACTGCGCATCCTCTCGGTCGAGCAGCTGGGCGCCGACCTGCTCATCCGTGCCGCGCCAGCCCAGACCGGGCGAGCGCAGAAAGAAGGTAACTGACCCATGTTCACCGGAATCATCGAAGAGCTCGGCGAGATCACCGCCGTCGACCTGGCCGACGACGCCGCCCGCATCACCGTGCGCGGCCCGATCGCCGTCAGCGACGCGAAACACGGCGACTCGATCTCGGTGAGCGGGGTCTGCCTGACCGTGATCGGCCAGGACGCCGACACGTTCACCGCCGATGTGATGGCGGAGACTCTGGCGATGAGCACCCTTGACGGCGTCACACCCGGTCGTCGCGTGAACCTCGAACGTGCCGCGCAGGTCGGCGACCGGCTCGGCGGTCACATCGTGCAAGGCCACATCGACGGCACGGCCACCATCATCGCGATCACCGACGGGAGCGCCTGGCGGGTCGTTCGCCTCAGCCTCGACCCTGAGCACGCGCCGCTGGTGGCCCGCAAAGGCTCGATCGCGATCGACGGCGTCTCCCTCACCGTGAGCGCCGTCGGCGGCGGTCTGGACGACGGCTGGTTCGAGGTGTCGCTCATCCCGGAGACGCTCGCAGCGACCACCCTCGGCGACCGCGTGGTGGGCG
This sequence comes from Leifsonia sp. NPDC058292, assembly GCF_042880955.1. Taxonomy (NCBI): domain Bacteria; kingdom Bacillati; phylum Actinomycetota; class Actinomycetes; order Micrococcales; family Microbacteriaceae; genus Leifsonia; species Leifsonia sp. NPDC058292. The sequence continues at coordinate 27,394 of NZ_JBHVYL010000033.1, read as the reverse complement.
ACCGCGTCAACATCGAGACCGACATCCTCGCCCGCCATGTCGAGCGGATGCTCGGCCTCGGCTACGGCGCGCGCGAAGCCGTGCTCCCCTCCTCCGTCAGCGAATCAGCAACCCCGACCATCATCGAGCGGAGCGCACTATGAGTCTCGCCACCATCCCCCAGGCCCTCGCCGACCTGCGAGCGGGCAAGCCGGTGATCGTCGCCGACAACGAGAGCCGTGAGAACGAGGGCGACGTCGTCATCGCCGCCGAGCTCGCGAGCCAGGAGTGGATCGCCTGGACGGTCAAGAACTCGTCCGGATTCATCTGCGCGCCCATGACGAACGAGATCGCGGACCGTCTCGAGCTGCCCGTCATGGTGGCCTCGAACGAGGACGCCCGCGGCACGAACTACACGGTGAGCGTCGACGCCGCCGACCGCCTCAGCACGGGGATCAGCGCCGCCGACCGCGCGCACACGCTGCGCGTGCTCGCCGACCTCGACTCGACGCCCTCCAGCCTGCATCGGCCGGGCCACATCCTGCCCCTTCGCGCCGTGGACGGCGGCGTGCGCGAGCGCGACGGTCACACCGAGGCGGCGGTCGACCTCCTCAAGCTCGCCGGGCTCACGCCGGTCGGAGCGATCTCTGAAATCGTCGCGGACGACGGCGAGATGATGCGCCTTCCCGGCCTCATCGAACTCGGCGAGCGCGAGGGTGTGCTGGTGATCACGATCGAAGCGCTGATCGCCTACCTGCAGGAGTTCCACTGCGACCAGCAGCTCGAGACGGTGACGCCCATCCCGGAGACCTCGCGCGTCATCTTCGAGGTCGAGACGACGGTGCCGACGACGCACGGCCCGTTCAAGATGCGCGCGTACCGCGACCGGATGACCGGGGCGGACCACGTCGCGATCGTCGCGGGCACCCCGTCGGCGGCGGGCACCCTGGTGCGTGTGCACTCGGAGTGCCTCACCGGCGAGGCCTTCGGATCGCTGAAGTGCGAGTGCGGGCCGCAACTGGACACCGCGCTCGACACCATCCAGCGCGACGGCGGCGTCGTGGTCTACCTGCGCGGACACGAGGGCCGCGGCATCGGGCTGATCAACAAGCTGCGTGCGTACAAGCTGCAGGAGGAAGGTCTCGACACGCTCGACGCCAACCTCGCCCTCGGACTCCCCATCGACGCCCGGGACTACGGAGCGGCGACGGCCATTCTGCAAGACCTCGGCATCGAGTCGGTGCGTCTGCTGACCAACAACCCCGAGAAGGTGCGCCAGCTCGAAGAGCACGGCATCGAGGTCACGGAGCGGGTTCCGCTCGTCGTCGGCGTCGGCGCATTCAACGAGGGATACCTCGAGACCAAGCGTGACCGCATGGGTCACGCGATCACCCAGGCTGAGATCGCAGCGGAAAGGACGACACGATGAGCGGAGCGGGAGCCCCCGACGCACAGGAGAAGATCGACGGGAGCGGCCTGAGGGTCGTCGTCGTGGCCGGAACCTGGCACGAAGAGATCACCGACGGGCTGATCGCCGGCGCCGAGCGCACGCTCGACGCCGCAGGCGCCGACTATTCAGTGGTGCGCGTGCCCGGAAGTTTCGAGTTGCCGGTGGTGGCGAAGGGCGCGCTCGACGCCGGGGCGGATGCGGTGGTGGCGCTCGGCGTGATCATCCGCGGCGGCACACCCCACTTCGAGTACGTCTCGTCGGCGGCGACCGACGGCCTCACGCGCGTCGCTCTCGACACCGGCAAGCCCGTCGGGTTCGGTGTGCTCACACTCGACGACGAAGCTCAGGGACTCGATCGCGCCGGCCTGCCCGGCTCGCGCGAAGACAAAGGCGCAGAGTCGGCGCACGCCGCCCTGACGACCGCGCTCACCCTGCGCTCTCTCCGCACCGCCTGATCGGCCGGGGGGCGGGCGTCAGGGCTTACGCGTCAGGGCTTGCGCGTCAGGGCTTACGCGTCAGGGTTTCCAGACCATGAGCACGACGACGAGCACGAGGAGCAGCGAGGCGACTCCCGAGCCGGCGGCGATCGCAGGGTAACCGGTGGAGGTCGGAGTCGCGGCAGCGGAGACTCCGGCCACCGCCGGGGCCGCGGATGCGCCCGGGCCGGTGGCGCCGTCGAGCGCGTCGGCCGCACGGCGCATCGAGGGCACGACCAGGAAGAGCGTGATGCCGACGGCGATCACGTAGGCGACGATCGACCACAGGATCCACGGAGTGGTGATCGACGTCTTGTACTTCGGGTCGGACATCCCCATCACCGCGAAGCCGAAGAGCACGACCAGCAGCGAGAGGCCGGAGAAGACGGTGGTCGACTTCGCCAGGGTGCGAACCTGGGAGGCGTTGCCGGCGCGCACAGCGCGCATGGCGGTCATCGGCAGGATGGCCAGCGGCCCGACGATGAAGACGGCCGAGACGACGTGCAGAACGTTGAAGAGCGTATCCATGACCCCAGCCTATCGACCCGATTCGCCGCGCCCGGCGAGACGGACGTAGGGTAGAACGGCCGCCACAAGCTGCTCCCACCTCCTCCCGCCCGGCTCGAGTCGACGCCTACCGACGCTCGGTCCCGCCCGGCGGACATCGTCTCCCCCGCACTCGGAAGTAGCTCCGCCATGTCTTCGACGGCCTCCGTCATCCCGCCCGTTCCCGCTCCCGCTCCCGCGAACTCCCGCGGCCGCGTCGTGCTCGCCAGCCTCATCGGCACCTCGATCGAGTTCTACGACTTCTACGTCTACGCGACCGCCGCCGTTCTGGTGTTCCCTGCCCTGTTCTTCACGAACGAGGACCCGACCACCGCGCTCCTCTCCTCCTTCGCCGTATTCGGCGTCGCGTTCATCGCGCGTCCGATCGGGTCGATCGTCTTCGGCCACTTCGGCGACCGGATCGGACGCAAGGGCACCCTCGTCGGCTCGCTGCTCACGATGGGGATCGCGACCGTTCTGATCGGCTGCCTCCCCACAGCGCAGGTGCCCGGCTGGGAGTTCTGGGCGCCCTTCCTCCTCGTGGTGATGCGGTTCTGCCAGGGCCTCGGGCTCGGCGGCGAGTGGAGCGGCGCGGCCCTGCTGGCGACCGAGAACGCGCCGGCCGGCAAGCGTGCCATCTACGGCACCTTCCCGCAGCTGGGTGCGCCCATCGGGTTCATCGTCGCGAACGTGCTGTTCCTCATCCTGAACCTCACGATGAGCGCGGATGCGTTCACCGCCTGGGGCTGGCGCGTGCCCTTCCTGCTGAGCGCCGTGCTCGTCATCGTCGGCCTGTACGTGCGGCTGAAGCTGGTCGAGACGCCCGCCTTCCAGAAGGTCGTCGACACCGGCGAGGTCGCGAAGCTGCCCCTCGCGCGCGTGTTCAAGACCAGCTGGCGCCAGATCATCCTCGGAACGTTCATCATGCTCGCGACGTATGTGCTCTTCTACCTGATGACCGCGTTCACGCTCACCTATGGCACCACGGCGAAGCCTGCCGGGCTCGGCTACACCCGCAACGAGTTCCTCATCATGCTCATCGTCGGCGTGGTCTTCTTCGGAATCTTCACGCTCGCAGCGGGCCCGCTCGCCGAGAAGTTCGGCCGGCGCAAGACGCTGATCTGGGTGACCATCGGCATCATCGTCTTCGGGCTCTTGTTCGTTCCTCTGTTCGGCGGCGGCTTCATCGGCACGATGGCACTGCTCATCGTCGGCTTCACCCTCATGGGCCTGACCTTCGGGCCGATGGGCGCCGAGCTTCCCGAGCTGTTCCCGACGAACGTCCGCTACACCGGCTCTGCCATCAGCTACAACCTCTCGAGCGTGCTCGGTGCCGCGGTGGCCCCGACGATCGCCGTCTGGCTGTGGACCTCGGCCGGCGGAAGCACCATCTGGGTCGGCGTCTACCTCAGCCTGGCCGGAGTGCTCACCCTCATCGCCCTGCTGCTCAGCAAGGAGACGCGCGACACCGACTTCTCCTGACCCGTTCGTTCGTGCGAAAAGCGCGGTTCCTGCCACGGGA
>NZ_JBHVYL010000033.1:0-23411 GCF_042880955.1 Leifsonia sp. NPDC058292 | reverse complement strand
GGGGCTTCTCCCACCCCCCCCCCCCCCCGCTCACAACAACCCCCCCCCCCCCCACCGACTACCCCCCCCCGTCGCTGCCCCCATAACCGCGGGTCCCCCCCCCCCCACCCCCCGATTCCCCCACGAACGGATGCGGTTCAGTCCAGGAAGAGGGCGCGCAGGCGGCGGGTGGTGAGCACGAGGCCCAGCACGATCATCACCGCGAAGTAGAGCACGTGCCAGAGCAAGCCCACGTTCACCGCGCCGGTGGTGAGAGACCGGACGAGCTCGACGCCGTGCCAGAGCGGCATCGCCTGGATGACGTACTGGATCCACTGCGGATACACGGTGATCGGGTAGAACGTCGCTGACAGCAGGAACATCGGCAGCATGACGAAGTTGATCCAGTCCATCTGCTGGAACGTCTTCATGTAGCTGGTGATGCCCATCCCGAAGCTGGCGAAACCGAAGGCGATGAGCAGCACCGCCGGCAGCGCGAGAATCGCCCACCACGACAGGTTGAGACCGAGCAGCTGCATCACCAGCATGAAGCCGAGCGCGTAGAGGGCTCCGCGCAGGAGGGCGAGCAGGATCTCGCCGAGCGCCACATCCAGCGGCCCGAGCGACGTGGAGAGCATCCCCTCGTAGAGCTTGGCGAAGTGCATCTTGAAGAAGACGTTCCAGGTCGAGTCGTAGACGGCGCCGTTCATCGCCGCTGTCGCCAGCAGTGCCGGAGCGATGAACGCCGCGTACGACACGGGCTGCCCCGAGGAGGTCGTAACGTCACCGACCAGGGCGCCCAGCCCGATGCCCAGCGAGAGCAGGTAGAAGATCGGCTCGAAGAAGCCGCTCACGATCACGAGCCAGTTCGTGCTGCGGGTCGCCAGCCACCCGCGCTGCATGACCGAGGATGCGTTCCCCGCATAGAGGGAGCGCAGCGGCCGCGTGTGCGAAACGGTCGCGATGAGCCGTTCGTCGGTGGAGGTCACTTGTTCAGCCTCCGTACCGCGACGCGACGGGCCCACATCCAGAACACCACGAACAGGGCGGCGAGGTAGAGGATGTGCACCACGGTCAGCCAGATCGGCTCCACCGACCCGTAGGTGAACACGCGAGCGAGCTCGGTCGAGTGCCAGAGCGGCGAGATCCACCCGATCCACTGCAGGTACCCCGGCATCGACGCGAGCGGGAAGAACGTTCCCGAGAACAGGGTCATCGGCAGCAGCACGAATCGCATCAGCATCGCGATCTGCCCCGTGTCTTGCTCCAGTGTCGCCACGTAGGCCATGACCGGAGCGCCGAACGCGAGACCTCCGAGGGTGCCGACAAGGATCGCGACGACTCCGGCAGCGGAGGGCACGGCACCGAACAGCACCATGATCACGTAGTAGAGGGTGCTCGCCAGGAGAAGGCGCACGGTGACCGAGATCACGATGCCGTCGATGATCTGGCCCGGCGCGATCGGCGCGGCGTTCATCCCGAAGAAGGTGGGATTCCACTTGAAGCCGAGCATCACCGGGTAGGTGAACTCCTCGCTCGCCACGGTGACCGCAGCCGTGCAGAGCAGGGCCGGCGCGACGAACGCGAGATAGCTGACCCCGCCGACGCCCTGCGGACCCTGGGTCTGATCCACGAGGCTGCCCAGGCCGACCCCGAGCGCGAACAAGTACAGCAGCGGATAGCCGAACGCCGTCACGATCACGGTCTGCAGGTACGAGCGCATCACCCGGAAACGGTGCTCGGCCACGTACCACGCACCGAAGCGTCTCGGCTTCACGGCCGCGCGGATCGCCGAGCTCGAGTCGGCCGACGTCGTGGTCAGCTCGGTCATTCGATCAGGCTCCGCCCGGTGAGACGCAGGAACACGTCTTCGAGACTCGACCGGCGAACGAGGCTCGTGATCGGGTGCAGCCCGCGCTCGGCGATGCGCACGAGCTCGGCCTCGCCGTCGTCGCTGTAGACCAGGATGCGGTCGGGCAGCACCTCGACCCGCTCGCCTATCCCGTCGAGGCGGCCGGCGACCTCGGCGTTCTTCTCCGACCCGAACCGCACTTCGAGCACCTCGCGCGACGAGTACTCGCGGATGAGCGACGCCGGCGAGCCCTCCGCCATGATGGTGCCCTTGTCGACGACGACCAGCCTGTCGCACAGCTGCTCGGCCTCATCCATGTAGTGGGTCGTGAGCACGAGCGTCGTGCCCTGCTCCTTCAGCCGGAACAGCCTGTCCCAGAGGATGTGGCGCGCCTGCGGGTCGAGGCCGGTGGTCGGTTCGTCGAGCAGCAGGATGCGCGGATCGTTGATGAGGGCACGGGCGATCGTCAGCCGCCGCTTCATTCCTCCCGAGAGGTCGTCGACCTTGGCCTTCGCCTTGTCTTCGAGCTGCGCGAACTCGAGCAGCTCATCCGCGCGCTTCTTCACGCGGGCGGTCGGCAGTCCGAAGTAGCGGCCGTAGACGATCAGGTTGTCTCGCACCCGCAGTTCGGCGTCGAGATTGTCCGCCTGCGGCACGACGCCGAGCTGCGAACGGATCTCGGGGCCATACCGGTTGGGGTCGAGGCCGAGGATGCTCAGGTCGCCGTCGGTGCGGGTCGACACGGCGCCGACCATGCGCATCGTGGTCGATTTGCCCGCGCCGTTCGGCCCCAGCAGCCCGAACGACTCGCCCGGAGCCACTTCGAAGCTGATTCCGTTGACGGCGGCGAACCCCTTGTACTTCTTGACGAGATTGTTCGCGGTGATGACGGGCGTCGGCATAGTTCTGCACTGTAGCCCGCACGGGCGACATTGTCAGACGTCGAGGCCGGAGAGACGGCACGGAGTGGACGCATCCTGTTCGCCGGCGGCGAAGTCAACGTGAGTTGACGGCCAACGCGGGGTCAACTAACGTTGACGACATGGACGCCACCACCATTCACACTCTCGCGGGCGACGCCGGCTCGGACGACCCGATCGTCGCGCTGCGGGCGGTCGCCAAGCTGCGAGCAGAGCTCGACGGGGTGGAGGCGGTCGCCGTGCGGCGAGCGCGCAACGCGAACGCCACCTGGCAGTTGATCGCCCTGGCCCTCGGTGTGAGCAAACAAGCAGTTCACAAGAAGTACGGTCGAAGGTAGCCGTTCCCCCATCCTGACCCCCGCCTCCGCAACCGAACGCGAAACGAACGAGAACCCATGAGCACCGAACAGTCCACTCCAGCGCGCCGCCGCCTCGGGCGCCGGTCCGCAGCCGACGACGGGCCCCGCGCCACGTTCAGACAGCTGCTGCCGTACCTTCTCGAGCACCGGGGCGTGCTCTCGGTCGTGATCGTGCTCAGCATCCTCGGCGCGGCGGCGAGCCTGGCGCAGCCGCTGCTCGTGAGTCAGGTGATCGACATCGTCGGCAAAGGCGGCACGTTGGGCGGGCTCGTGTGGGCGCTCATCCTGCTCGTCGTCGTGAGCGGCCTCATCTCGGGCTACCAGCACTACCTGCTGCAGCGCACCGGCGAAGGGGTCGTGCTCTCGTCGCGCCGCCGGCTCGTCGGCCGGATGCTGCGCCTGCCGATCAGCGAGTTCGACACCCGCCGAACGGGCGACCTGGTCTCCCGGGTCGGTTCCGACACGACCCTGCTCCGGGCCGTGCTCACCCAGGGACTCGTCGAGGCGATCGGCGGCGCGCTCACCTTCATCGGCGCCCTCATCGCGATGCTCGTCATCGACCCTGTGCTGCTCGGGCTGACGGTGCTGGTGATCGCGGTGTCCATCGTCGTCGTCACGCTGCTGTCGGGGCGCATCCGGGTCGCCAGCCAGAAGGCTCAGGCGAAGGTGGGCGACCTCGCCGCGTCGGTGGAGCGGGCGATCAGCTCGGTGCGCACCATCCGCGCGTCGAACGCCACAGAGCACGAGATCGCGGCGGTCGAAGAGGATGCGAAAGGCGCTTGGCAGATGGGCATCAAGGTCGCGAAGATCTCGGCGCTCGTGGTTCCGGTCGCCGGCATCGCCATGCAGGTCTCCTTTCTCGTCGTGCTGGGAGTCGGCGGCTTCCGGGTGGCGAGCGGTGCGATCACGGTGGCCAACCTGGTGGCGTTCATCCTGTTCCTGTTCATGATGATCCTGCCGCTCGGCCAGGCGTTCGGCGCACTCACCGCAGTGAACTCGGCCCTCGGAGCGCTGGGCCGCATCCAGGAGATCATCGATCTGCCGGCGGAAGACCAGTTCGATCGCGAGATCGCACCGCTCGGGATGACGGTGGGCGCCGCGAACGAGGGCCTGGCTCCTGAGTCACCCGCGATCGAGTTCGTCGGGGTGCACTTCTCCTATCCCGACAGCACTGCCCAGCACGAGGCGACGCCGGCCACCGAGGCGCCCAGCGCCGGGCGGGCCGTGCTCGAGGCGTTCGAGGGCGCCGACACCGTCGCCGAGGCGGAGGTCGCCGCCGGCCAGGGCCCCGAGTCGGCGGATGTGCCTCGCCGCTCGGGCGTGCTGCACGGCATCGACTTCGCGGCGCCGCGAGGCAAGCGCACCGCCCTCGTCGGGCCGTCCGGCGCCGGAAAGTCGACAATCCTGGCCCTGATCGAGCGCTTCTACGATCCGACGGCCGGCGAGGTGCGGTTCGGCGGGCTCGACGTGCGCACGCTCGACCGCACGGCTCTGCGAGCCCAGATCGGCTACGTCGAGCAGGACGCCCCAGTGCTCGCGGGCTCCCTGCGTGACAACCTGACCCTGGCGGCGCCGGATGCGACGGACGCCGAGTGCGTCGACGTGCTGCACGCGGTGAACCTCACCGAGGTTCTCGAACGGAACGAGCTGGGCCTGAGCGCTCCGGTCGGCGAAGACGGCATCATGCTCTCGGGCGGCGAACGCCAGCGTCTCGCGATCGCTCGTGCCCTGCTGGCGGCGCCTCCCGTGCTGCTGCTCGACGAGTCGACGTCGAGCCTCGACGGCCGCAACGAGCAGCTCATGCGCGAGGCGATCGACGCCGTCGCCGTCGACCGCACGCTGATCGTCATCGCGCATCGACTGTCGACCGTGGTCGACTCCGACCAGATCGTGGTCATCGACCACGGCGAGGTCGTCGGCACCGGCACCCACTCCGAGCTCGTCGCCTCGACGCCGCTCTACCGCGACCTCGCGAAGCACCAACTGCTCGTCTGAGAACGAGATCGAGTCCAGGAAGAATGCCGCGTTCGTCGCGGTGAACGAGCACTCTTCCTGGACTCGATGGCGTCGACCGCCGTCAGGCGCGAAGGTGGTAGCGCAGCGAGGCGAGTTCGGCGCGCAGCGCCGCCGGAACCCGATCGCCGAAGCGGTCGAAGAACTCGTCGGTGAGATCGCACTCCGCAAGCCAGGAGGCACGATCGACGTGGAACAGGGCGTCGAGGTCGGCGGCAGAGACGTCGAGTCCGTCGAGGTCGAGGTCGTCGGTGACCGGGAGCCGGCCGATCGGCGTCTCCACAGCACCCGCCGAACCCTCCAGGCGGCGCACGATCCACTCGAGCACGCGAGCGTTCTCGGCGAAGCCGGGCCAGAGGAAGGAGCCGTCGTCTCCCTTGCGGAACCAGTTCACCTGGAACACGGCAGGAGCGTTCGAGCCGAGCCGCTCGCCCATCGCCAGCCAGTGGCCCCAGTAGTCGGCCATGTTGTAGCCGCAGAACGGCAGCATGGCGAACGGGTCGCGCCGTAGTTCTCCGACGGTGCCTTCGGCCGCCGCGGTCTGCTCCGACGAGATCGTCGCACCGATGAAGACACCGTGCCGCCAGTCCCTGGCCTGCGCGACCAGCGGCACGTTCGTGGCGCGGCGACCGCCGAACAGGATGGCGTCGATCGGCACGCCGTCGAACGCATCCCAGTCGTCGGCGATGGCCGGGCACTGCGCCGCCGCAACGGTGAACCGGGAGTTCGGATGCGCTGCCGGCCGCCCCGACTCGGGCGTCCAGTCTTCGCCGCGCCAGTCGATGAGGTGTTCCGGCGCCCGGTCGGTGAGGCCTTCCCACCACACGTCGCCGTCGTCGCGGAGAGCCACGTTCGTGAAGATCGTGTTGCCCCACAGGGTGTCGACCGCCGTCGCGTTGGTGGTGAGCCCGGTGCCCGGCGCGACGCCGAAGAAGCCGGCCTCCGGGTTGATCGCCCGCAGTCGCCCGTCGGGCCCCTGGCGCAGCCAGGCGATGTCGTCACCGATCGTCTCGACCGTCCAGCCCGGGATGCTCGGGCGAAGCATCGCCAGGTTCGTCTTGCCGCACGCGGAGGGGAAGGCCGCGGCCACGTGGTAGGCCTTGCCTTCTGGCGAGGTGATCTTGACGATGAGCATGTGCTCGGCGAGCCAGCCTTCGTCGCGCGCCATCACCGACGCGATGCGCAGCGCGAAGCACTTCTTGGCGAGGATGGCGTTGCCGCCGTAGCCGGAGCCGTAAGACCAGATCTCGCGCGACTCCGGGAACTGCACGATGTACTTGGTCTCGTCGCACGGCCAGGCGATATCGTCGCGCCGCTCCCCGGAGGCGTCCACCAGCGGAAAGCCGACGCTGTGCACGGTGGCGACCCACGGTTGCCCCTCGTCGATCAGATCGAGCACGCCCGTCGAGACGCGGGTCATCGTGCCGAGGCTGATCGCGACGTAGGCGGAGTCGGTCAGCTGCACGCCCACCTGCGAGATGGGGCCGCCCAGCGGGCCCATCGAGAACGGCACGACGTACATCGTGCGCCCGCGCATGCTTCCGGCGAAGACGTCGCGCAGCTCTGCGCGCATCCCGGCGGGTTCGCGCCAGTTGTTGGTGGGGCCGGCATCCTTCTCGTCGAGGGAGCAGATGAACGTGCGGTCTTCGACTCGCGCGACGTCGCCCGGGTCGGTGCGCGCGAGAAAGCTGTTCGGCCGCCACTCGGGGTTGAGCCTGATGAGTTTGCCCTCGGTGACGAGCAGCTTCGTGAGCCGGTCCGTCTCGGCGAGCGATCCGTCGAACCAGACGACGTCGTCGGGCAGGGTGAGGGTGGCGATGCCGTCGACCCAGGCGCGCAGGGCGTCGAGGCCGCGCGGGGCGGGTTCGTTGTCGAGGTCGGTGAGCGGCAGCTCGGCGATGGTCATTCCGGTTCCTCTCGGTAGAACTGGTCAAGAATGGCGATGAATCCATCGTGCGTGAGGAATCGAGGAGTCCGCCCGACTATTTCCCCTCAAGAATCGTCATTCTTTCGCTATCGTGAAGGGATGGACGCTCCCACCGCCGATATCGCGACGCTCGGCCATCGCATCCGCCATTTCCGCGCCAAGGCCGGTCTCACCCTCGACGAGCTGGGCGCGGCGGCCGGGGTCGCTCCGAGTCAGCTGTCCCTGATCGAGAACGGAAAACGCGAGCCGAGGATCTCGCTGCTCACCACCATCGCCGCAGCGCTGGGGGTGCAGTTGGCCGACCTCCTCTCCGCCGAGCCACCGGATGCGCGCGCCGCGCTCGAGATCGAGTTGGCACGAGCGCAACGCGGCAGCCTCTACGCCTCCCTCGGGCTTCCCGCCGTGAAGCCGACGAAGGGCACGCCGACCGAGACGCTCGAAGCGATCGTCGGGCTCCACCGCGAGCTCAGCCGCCGGGCGACCGAGGCGGTGGCCACGCCCGAGGAAGCCCGCCGTGCGAACACCGAACTGCGCGAGCGGATGCGGGCCCAGAACAACTACATGCCCGAGATCGAACAGCTCGCCGAAGAGCGTGTGCGCGCCTCCGGCCACACGCACGGCGCACTCACGCACCGCGAGGTGAGCGTCATGGCGGAACAGCTCGGCTTCGACCTCATCTATGTGAACGACCTTCCGCATTCCGCGCGCTCCATCACCGACCTGGCGAGCGGGCGCATCTACCTGCCGCCGGCCAGCATCCCCGGTGGCCACGGGCTGCGATCGATGGCGTTGCAGGCGATGGCGCACCGGCTGCTCGGTCACGAGCGACCTGAGAGCTACGCCGACTTTCTGCGCCAGCGCCTCGAGATCAACTATTTCGCGGCCTGCTGCTTGATGCCCAGGGAGGCGGCCGTCGCCTTCCTCCAGCAGGCCAAGCAGGAGCGCGACCTCGCCGTCGAAGACTTCCGGGATGCGTTCGGCGTCACCCACGAGGCCGCCGCCCTGCGCCTGACCAACCTCGCCACCACCCACCTCGACATGACCCTGCACTTTCTGCGGGTCGGCGACGACGGGGCGCTCTACAAGGGCTACGAGAACGACGGGCTGCCCCTGCCCACCGACGTCACCGGTTCGATCGAGGGCCAGATCGTCTGCCGCAAATGGGGCGCGCGGAGCGCGTTCACGCACACGAACCGCACCACCGAGATGTACCAGTACACCGACACCCCCGCGGGCACGTTCTGGTGCGCCACCCAGACCGGCACGACCTCCGCCGGCGGGTTCTCGATCTCGGTCGGTGTTCCGTTCGCTCAGGCGAAGTGGTTCCGAGGACGAGAGACCACCGCGCGGGCGGAGTCCCGCTGCCCCGACGAGTCATGCTGCAAGCGCCCCGCCGCGGGGCTCGCGGCCCGCTGGGCGGGCCAAGCCTGGCCGAGCGCGCGGCTGCACGCCCACATCCTGTCGCCGCTGCCCTCCGGTTCTTTCCCCGGCGTCGACGACACCGAGGTCTACTCCTTTCTCGAGGCCCACTCCGGGTCGTGAGGCCGAGGAGCTCCTACTTCGGCTGCATCCGGATGGCGCCGTCGAGGCGGATGACCTCGCCGTTCAGCATGGGGTTGTCGACGATGTGCCGCACGAGCGAGGCGTACTCGGCCGGCTTGCCGAGGCGTGACGGATGCGGAACCTGGGCCGCGAGGGAATCCTGCGCCGGCTGCGGGAGACCGGCCATCATCGGCGTCTCGAAGATGCCGGGCGCGATGGTGACGACACGGATGAGGTCGCGGGCGAGCTCGCGGGCCAGCGGCAGCGTCATCGCGGCGACGCCGCCCTTGGACGCCGAATACGCGGGCTGCCCGATCTGGCCGTCGAAGGCGGCGACGGATGCGGTGTTCACGATCACGCCCCGCTCCTCCCCCAGCGGGTCGGTGGCGACCATCGCGGCTGCGGCGAGCCGCACGACGTTGAACGTGCCGATCAGGTTCACCCGGATGACGCGCTCGAACTGCTCGAGCGGCAGCACGCCGTCTCGGCCGAGCACCTTGCCCGGGTTGGCGATGCCCGCGCAGTTGACGACGACGCGCAGCGGGCCGAGCTCCGTCGCCTGATCGACGGCGGCTCGCACCTGGTCCTCGTTCGCGACGTCGGCCGCGACGAAGCGGGCCGTCGGACCGAGCGCCGTCGCCGCCTTCTCCCCCTCCGAACTCGGCAGGTCGAGCACGATCACGCGGGCGCCCGCCTCGGTGAGCGCCCTGGCCGTGGCGTTGCCCAGCCCGCTGGCGCCTCCGGTGACGATGGCCGAGCATCCGTCGATGTTCATGGGAATCCTTTCGATGGGTCGTGAGGTTCGGGTGGGGTGGCGGTCAGTGGAGCACTTCGATGAGTGTGGCGTTGGCCGTACCGCCGCCCTCGCACATGGTCTGCAGCCCGTAGCGGCCGCCGCTGGCCTCGAGCTCGTTCACGAGGGTGGCGAGCAGTCTGGTGCCGGAGGATCCGAGCGGATGGCCGAGCGCGATGGCCCCGCCCCGCGGGTTGAGCTTCTCGGGGTCTGCGTCGAACTCCTGCTGCCAGAGCAGAGGGATGGGCGCGAACGCCTCGTTCACCTCGTAGGCGTCGATGTCGCCGAGTCCCACCCCGCTGCGCTCGAGGAGTTTGCGGGTGGCCGGCAGAATACCGGTGAGCATCAGCAGCGGATCGCTGCCCGCGACCGCGAAGCTGTGGAAGCGCGCGCGGGGGCGGAGCCCGAGACGGTCTGCCGCAGCGGAGCTCATGATGAGGGCCGCTGAGGCGCCATCGGTGAGAGGCGACGAGTTGCCTGGGGTGATTCGCCAGTCGAGCTGCGGGAAACGCGCCGCCAGAGCATCCGTGCGGAAAGAGGGGTTCAACCCGGCGAGGCCGTCGACGGTCGTCGCGGGCCGGATCGTCTCGTCGCCGGTGACACTGCCGCTGTCGGGCGTCGGCACGGCGATGAGCTCCGCGTCGAATGCTCCGGAGGCGGCCGCCGCCGCCGCGCGGCTGTGCGACCTCGTGGCGAACGCGTCCAGCGCGTCGCGTTCCAACCCCCACCGCTGAGCGATGAGCTCGGCCGAGACGCCCTGGTTCACCAGTCCGTCCGGATACCGGTGGGCGAGCAGTGCGCCGCCGATCGACGCTTCGCCGAGATCAGACCCGAGCGGAACGCGGCTCATCGACTCGACCCCGCAGGCGATGACGATGTCGTACGCGCCGGCGAGCACGCCCTGTGCGGCGAAGGCGGCTGCCTGCTGGCTCGAGCCGCACTGCCGGTCGACCGTGACGCCCGGCACGCTGTCGGGAAAGCCCGCGCTCAGCACGGCCGTGCGCGTGATGTTGCCGGCCTGCTCACCGGACTGGGTGACGCATCCCCCGATCACATCGTCGACCAGGGCCGGGTCGAGGTCGTTGCGGCGCAACAGCTCCACGAGCACCCCGGCCAGAAGGTCGGCCGGATGGATGTCGGAGAGCGCGCCGCCCGGCTTGCCGCGACCCGACGGAGTGCGGATGACGTCGACGATGGCGGCGTCCCGGATGCTGCCGGTCATCTCACACCCCGAACGGGTCGGGAGTGAGCGTGTATTTGGTCGAGAGGTACTCGTGGATTCCCTCGAAGCCGCCCTCACGACCGAGACCCGACTGCTTGACACCTCCGAACGGGGCCGCTGCGTTCGAGACGACACCCACGTTCAGGCCCATCATGCCGGTCTGCAGCCGTTCGATCATCCGCTGTCCGCGGGCCAGATCGCGCGTGAACACGTAGCCCACCAGGCCGAACTCGGTGTCGTTCGCGATGCGCACGGCCTCGTCCTCGTCGGCGAAGCGCACGATCGAGAGCACCGGGCCGAAGATCTCTTCGCGCAGGATGTCGCTGCCGAACGCCACATCCGTCACCACCGTCGGCTCGAAGAACGTGCCGACGCCATCGACCGCGTTGCCCCCGACCAGCACCTTCGCGCCGCGCGACACCGCATCCTGCAGCAGCGACGCGGCCTTCTGCACCGCGTTCGCGTCGATGAGGGGGCCGATGGTCACGCCCTCCTCCGTACCCCGGCCGACGCGCATCGCGGTGACCCGCTCGGTGACCCGCGCGGCGAACTCGTCGGCCACCGACTCGTGCACGATGAACCGGTTGGCCGCCGTGCAGGCCTCCCCGATGTTGCGGAACTTCGCGAGCATCGCTCCGTCGACCGCCCTGTCGAGGTCTGCGTCGTCGAACACGACGAAGGGCGCGTTTCCACCGAGCTCCATCGACGTTCGCAGCACGTTGCCCGCCGACTTCTCCAGGAGAGAGCGCCCCACCTCGGTCGAGCCGGTGAACGAGAGCTTGCGCAGCCGAGGGTCGGCGATGATCGGGTTCGACACGGCCGACGATGTGGAGGTCGTCACCACGTTCACCACGCCGGCGGGCAGGCCTGCGTCTTCCAGCAGCTTCGCGAAGTACAGCGTGGTCAGCGGGGTGAGCGAGGCGGGCTTCACGACCACCGTGCATCCCGCAGCCAGCGCCGGTGCGATCTTGCGGGTGGCCATCGCCAGCGGGAAGTTCCACGGCGTGATCAGAAAGCACGGCCCGACCGGATGCTGGGACACGATCATCCGCCCGGTCCCCTCGGGATTGATGCCGTACCGGCCGGTGATGCGCACGGCCTCCTCGCTGAACCAGCGCAGGAACTCACCGCCGTAGGTGACCTCGCCGTCGGCCTCGGCGAGCGGCTTGCCCATCTCCAGCGTCATCAGCAGCGCGAACTCGGCCCGCCGCTCCTGCAGCAGGTCGAAGGCCCGTCGCAGGATCTCGCCGCGCACCCGCGGAGCTGTCGCCGCCCACGCGTCCGCCGCGGCCACCGCAGCATCGAGCGCGGCCATGCCGTCATCGGCCGACGCATCGGCGATCGTCTTGATCACCGCACCGGTCGCCGGGTCGGTGACGTTCAGCGTGCCCGATCGCCCTGGCACCCACTCCCCGCCGATGTAGAGACCGTCGGGAACCTTGTCGAGCAGCGTCTTCTCATCCATGTGCTTCTCCTCCTGCCTCGACCGACGCCGCGACGAGCGGCACCGACCGGTGGTCGATCTTGGTGGCCAACGCGATGACCGTGGATGTGCGGGTGATGTTCGGGTCGGTGACGATGCGGTCGATCACACGCTGCAGGTCGGCGTTCGACCGGGCGACCGCGCGGATCATCAGGTCACCCGCGCCCGTGATGGTGTGCACCTCGAGCACCTCGGGGATGCCGCGCAGATGCTCGACCACGGTCACGTCCCTGTCGCCCTGCGCGATCTCGGCCGTGACGAAGGCGGTCACCGGATAGCCGAGCGCCCCGCTGTCGACCGTGGGCGCGAAGTCGCGGATGACCCCCGAGCGCTGGAGCCGGTCGAGCCGGGCCTGCACGGTACCCCGGGCGACGCCGAGTCGGCGGGACGCCTCGAACACCCCGAGCCTGGGCTCGTCGGTGAGCAGCGCGATCAACTCGGCATCCAGTTTGTCGATCGCCATGCGGCCTCCCTCGGTCCTTGCACAGCGTACGTCGCCCGCGCCGAAACGACTACACCCTGACAGCAGCCTCCAAGAATGGCAGGGCAGCCTGCTTGAAGCCGCGGGCGCTCAGTGTCGTGACGTGGTTGCGCTTGGGAAGCACGACGAGCTCGGCGCCCAGAGCGGCGGCCGCCTCGTCGCGCCCCGCGGTCACCGGGTCGGCGTCGCCGACCACCAGCATGGTGGGCACGTTGGACGCCAGCGGCAGAGGATGCGCCGCCATGCCCGCGACGCACGCCGCCAGGGCGACGCTGTCGACCCCGGGAGCCTGCCGGAGGGAGGCGAGCAGCGGGGCGAGCGGCGAGTCGCCGAGGGTCGCCGGATCGGCGCCGTCGAGCAGCGCGGCGCGCACCGCATCCACGCCCCAGTGGCCGAACTGCTCCACCGTGCCGACCCCGCCCACGACGAGACGACGCACGCGCGACGGCGTGAGCGCGACGAGGGCGAGGGAGACCCAGCTGCCCATCGAATAGCCCATCACGTCGGCGCTGTCGACACCCTCGGCGTCGAGCACGGCGAGAAGGTCGCCCGCCAGAAGCCGAGGCGAATACGCGGCCGGCTCATGGGGCGCCGAGCTCGCGCCGTGACCGCGAAGGTCGACCACGATCGAACCGCGCCCCACCTCGGCGAGCGCGCGCACCCATCCCGTCGCCTCCCAGGTGAGGGCGCCTGTGGTGGCGAACCCGT
The DNA here is from genome assembly GCF_042880955.1 of Leifsonia sp. NPDC058292. Taxonomy (NCBI): domain Bacteria; kingdom Bacillati; phylum Actinomycetota; class Actinomycetes; order Micrococcales; family Microbacteriaceae; genus Leifsonia; species Leifsonia sp. NPDC058292. The sequence goes on along the minus strand of NZ_JBHVYL010000033.1, from coordinate 10,132 downwards.
GCACGAGAAGCACCGGCCGGTCTCCCGGGTGACGCTCGTAGGCGATTCGGAGCCCGTCAGACGTTCGCGCGAAAGAGGTCATGCCTCAATCCTCCGGCAGTTGCAGCCTCACGCGGCGCGCGGGAGCCTCCTCGGTGGGCACGGTTCCCACGATCCCCGCCTGGTCGTCGCTCACCGTGAACGTGATGAGCGGCGAACCGACCGCCACGACGTCGCCCTCCGGCACGTGGAATCGTGCGACGACGCCCGACTGCGGCGACGGCAGTTCGACGGCCGACTTGGTGGTCTCGACCTCGACGAGCGGCGCGTTGCGTTCGACGTGGTCGCCTTCGGCGACGAGCCACTCCAGCACCGTCGCCTCTTGCAGGCCTTCGCCGAGGTCGGGAAGGTCGAATGTGATCTCAGCCACGTTTGTACTCCAGGGTCTTCTGAACGGCTTCGAGAATGCGGTCGATGCTCGGGAGGTAGTCGTCCTCCAGCACCGGAGACGGGTACGGCACATCCCAGCCCGCGACCCGCTGAACCGGCGCGCGCAGGTCGCCGAAGCAGTTCTCGGTGATCAGCGCGCTGACCTCCGCTCCGAGTCCGGCCGTCAGCGGAGCCTCGTGCACGACCACGGCACGACGAGTGCGTGCGACGGATGCGGTGAGCCCGGCGACGTCGATCGGCTTCAGCCAGCGCAGGTCGAGCACCTCGATCTCGACGCCGTCCTCGGCGCCCAGCTCCGCCGCCTGCAGGCAGCGCGACACCATGGCGCCCCAGGCGATCAGGGTCACGTGCTTGCCGGTCCGCACGACGCGCGAGGCGCCGATCGGCAGCCGTTCGACCCAGGCCGACTCCTCGACCTCGGCCTTGTGCCAGTAGCGGGACTTCGGCTCCATGAAGATCACGGGGTCGGGGTCTTCGATCGACTGGCGCAGCAGCGTGTACGCCTCAGCCGGGGTCGACGGCGCCACCACCTTGAGCCCGGGCACGTGCGCGAACAGAGCCTCCAGGCTCTCGCCGTGATGCTCGGGGGCACGGATGCCGCCGAAGCTCGGCAGCCGCAGCGTGATCGGCATGTCGAACGCCCCTCGGCTGCGGTAGTGCATCCGGGCCACCTGGTTCACGATCTGGTCGATCGCCGGATACGAGAAGCCGTCGAACTGGATCTCCGGCACCGGCCGCCAGCCGGCCATCGCCAGACCGACCGCCATGCCCATGATCCCGGCCTCCGCGAGCGTGGTGTCGAACACGCGGTCGTCACCGTACTTCGCGTTCAGGCCGTCCGTGACCCGGAACACGCCTCCCAGCGTGCCGACATCCTCGCCGAACACCAGCGTTCGGTCGTCGGCGGCGAGCGCCTCGTCGAGCGCCCGGTTGAGCGCCTTCTGCATCGTGGTCGTCTCAGCCATGCCGCGACTCCTCCCAGGCCCGCTTCTGGCCGAGCAAGGCCGCCGGCGGGTTCGCGAAGACGAAATCGAACATCTCCTCGCCGGGGCGGGAGCCGAGGGACGCGACATCTGCCCGCACCCGTTCGGTGAGGGCGTTGGCGGTGTCGGAGACCTCGGCGAAGAAGTCGTCGCCGACCGTTCCCGTCTCGCGCAGCCGCTCCTCGCAGAGGGTGAGCGGATCGCGCGCCAGCCACGCCTGCTCCTCGTCGAGCGTGCGGTAGCGACCGGGGTCGTCGGAGGTGGAATGCGGTCCCGAGCGATAGGTCATCGCCTCGATCACGGTGGGGCCCCCACCGGTGCGCGCCCGCTCGATGGCGGTGGCCGTCGCGCGGTAGACCGCGACCACGTCGTTGCCGTCGACCCGCACGCCGGGCATCCCGTAGCCGGCAGCACGCGCGGCGACGGACCCTCCGGCGACCTGCTTCTCGGTGGGCACGGAGATGGCCCAGCCGTTGTTCTGGCAGAAGAAGACCACCGGCAGCTTCGAGACGCCGGCCGTGTTCATGGCCTCGTGGATGTCGCCCTGCGAGCTGGCGCCGTCGCCGAAGTAGGCGATCGCGACACCACCCGAGCGGTCGAGCTTGGCACCGAGCGCCCACCCCACGGCGTGCGTCACCGCGCCGCCGACGACGGCGTTGATCGGGGCGAGCCGGGCGGCCGCCGCATCCCACAGGCCGCCGTGCCAGGCGCCCTGGTGCGAGGCGAGGTAGGCGACGGGATCGACCCCCATCGTGACCGCGACACCGAGCTCGCGATAGGTCGGAAAGGCGAAGTCCAGGCCGAGATCGAGCGCCGCGGCACTGCCCACCTGCGCCGCCTCCTGGCCGCGCATCGGCGCGTACCCGGGCACGATGCCCTGCCGCTGCATGGCGACGCCGTCGAGGTCGAGTCTGCGCACCGTCACCATGGTGCGGTAGAGGCGACGCAGCAGTGCGGCGTCGGCCGCGTCAGCGCTCGGCGCTTCCCTGTCGGGGCGGGTCAAGGTGGTCATGCCGCAACTTTCGCAGCGCACCCGCCGCTGGGCAACTCGCACACCGTGGGCTGCTCATTCTGCTCACCCCGCTCCCTCACTTGCCCTCTCGACCTCGCAACCTGTACACCCGCCCCGCCACCTCACTGCCTCGTTAGGAGAGGCGGGAGAGGCGGGAGGGCCACCAGATCGCGCGGCCGATGTCGTAGGACACCGCGGGAACGAGCAGGGAGCGCACGATCACCGTGTCGAGCAGCACGCCGAACGCGACGATGAACGCGATCTGCACGAGGAACAGGATGGGGATGACCGCGAGCGCCGCGAACGTCGCGGCGAGCACGACGCCGGCCGAGGTGATGACGCTTCCCGTGACGCCGAGACCGCGCAGGATGCCCGGCCGGGTGCCGATGCGCAGAGACTCCTCGCGCACCCGGGTCATGAGGAAGATGTTGTAGTCGACACCGAGCGCCACCAAGAAGACGAATCCGAACAGCGGAACAGCCGCATCCGCTCCCGGAAAACCGAAGACGTGGTTGAACACGAGAGCCGAGACGCCGAGTGCCGCCGCGTAGGAGATCACGACGCTGCCGATCAGCAGAACAGGCGCGACGACGGAGCGCAGCAACAGCATCAGGATGATCAGGATGACCGCGAGCACGATCGGGATGATCTTCAGCAGGTCTCTCTGAGCCGTGTCGTTCGTGTCGAGCGCGATCGCCGTCACACCGCCGACGAGCACGCCCTCGGATGTCTTAGGCAGCGTCTCGCGCAGGTCACGCACGACCTGTTCGGCTTCGGCCGAGTCGGCCTCTGACGACAGGGTGGCGTTGATGAGCACGCGTCCGTCTTTCACCACCGGCTCGGGGGTGGTCGCCGTGGCGGTGGGATTCGTGTTGCCCGTGTAGAGGCTGGCGTCGCTGATGCCGTCGGTCGCGGTGACGGCATCGAGCACGGCGTCGGCGTCGTTCTCGTCGGCCACGATCACGACCGGGCTGCCCGAACCGGCGTCGAAGTGCTCGGCGACCACCTTCTGTCCGTCGACCGCGTCGGACTGAGACAGGATCACATCCGTCTGCTGCACGCCGTTGGCTTTGAGCTGGGTGACCCCCGCGGCGCACGCCACGAGCAGCACGAGCGCGGCCACCCAGGTCACCCGCGGACGCCGCGCGATGAGCACGCCCACCCGCCGCCACAGCCCACGGATGCCTTCGAGCCCGGCGATCTGCGCTTCGTCGGCGTGCTTGTGCTCGTGCTCGTGCTCGCCCGTGAACTTCGGGCGGAACGGCCAGAACGCCGCACGCCCGAACACCGCGAGCAGCATCGGGAGCAGGGTGAGCGCCGACAGCAGCGAGAAGACGATGCCGATGGCCGCGATCGGGCCGAGGCTCTTGTTGGAGTTCAGGTCGGAGAAGAGCAGGCAGAGCAGCGCGATGATGACCGTGGCGCCCGAGGCGGCTATCGGCTCCAGTGCTGCCTTCCAGGCTCTGCCGATCGCCGCCCAGCGCGATTCCACGTGCGCCAGCGACTCCCGGAACCGGGCGACGAGCAGCAGCGAGTAGTCGGTCGCGGCGCCGATGACGAGGATCGACAGGATGCCCTGGCTCTGCCCGCTCAGTTTGATCCAGCCCCACAGAGCGAACAGGTAGACGATCAGAATGGCGGCACAGAGCGCGAAGATCGAGGTGAACAACACCAGGAACGGCAGCACGATCGATCGGTAGACGAGCAGCAGGATGAGGAACACCGCTCCGACGGCGACGAGCAGCAGGATGCCGTCGATGCCTCCGAAGGCGTTGACGAGGTCGGCGGTGAGACCGGCCGGGCCGGTGACCCACGCCTGAGTCCCGGCCGACACGTTGTCGTCGACGACCGTGCGCAGAGCGGCCACCACCGTCTTCACGTTGTCGGTGTCGGTGATCGGCACGATGAACTCGACGGCCTTCCCGTCGTCTGACGGGATGGGGCCCGCGACACTCGTCTCGGCGTCGCCCTCGGGAGCCTGCACACCGTCGACCGCGCCGAGCTTCACGCCCAGTGCGGCATAGTCGGCGAGGTCTGCCTTCGCGATGGTGCTGTCCGACTCGACGACCACGATCGCCGGGATCGCATCCGACGCGGTGATCTTCCTCTGCCAGTCCTGAACCTCGGTCGACTCGGCGCTGGCCGGAAGGAAGGAGGCCTGGTCGTTGCTCGAGACCGACGACAGCTTGCCGAACGTCGGTCCGCCCACCCCGGCCGCGACCAGCCAGATCACGATCACGACGGCCGGCAGCACGATGCGCAGCCAGCGGGCGGGTGTCCAGTCGGTTCGGGATTTCATTCGGCGCCCCCTGATTTAGCTAGCTTGGTAAGTAAACAGCCTAGCTTGTTACCTCATCTGAACGCGACGTCACGACTGGTGGGCGAACCAGTGCCAGAACCGTAGGAGCGGGCCCTCCCGCTTCACCGCAACCGCAGGAGCGCGCACCACATCCCGTTCTTCGAACCGCACATGTCCGCACTGCGAGCACATGATCACGTGCTCGTGCACAGCGAGCGCCTTGCCGAAGTACGGATTCGTCACCTCTTCGGTTCGACCTCCGCACGCCTCGCAGATCGCTGCCATCTCTCGACCGTAGGCGGAGGGAACCGATTTCGCCAGTCGGCCGGCTCACTCTGCGTCCGGCTACGCGGCGGAACTCCCCGACTCCGCCAGCTCCACACCCGCGTGGGCCAGCTCCGCCAGCGCTGCCTCCGACGAGGCGGGCGCCACGCCCGCAACGAGATCGGTCAGTACGCGCACGTGCTGACCGTGGGAACGAGCATCCAGCGCCGAAGCCCGCACGCAGTAGTCGGTCGCGATGCCGACGACGTCGATCGAGTCGATGCCGTGCTCGTCGAGCAGGTTGTGCACCGTCGAGCCGGCCTCGGTGCGGCCCTCGAAGATCGAGTAGGCCGGCACGCCCTGGCCTTTGCGGATGTGGTACCCCACCTTGTCGGTGCGGAACGCCGGGTGGTACTCGGCGCCGGTCGTGCCGGCCACGCAGTGCACCGGCCAGGTGTCGACGAAGTCCGGTTGCGCATCCCGCGCGAAATGGCCGCCGTTGTCGTTGTCGGCGTCATGCCAGTCACGGCTCGCGAGCACGACTTTGTAGTCGCGTGCGTGATCGGCGAGGTAGCGCGTGATGCCTGCTGCGACCGCAGCGCCGCCCTCGACTCCGAGCGCTCCGCCCTCGGTGAAGTCGTTCTGCACGTCGATGATGAACAACGCTCTGCTCATGGCAGCCTCCGCTGGTCGTTGGGAGAGGGTCCGGTTCAGTTGTTGGAGAGGTTGTCGCCGCATTTGTAGATGCCGGTCACGAGTGTGTCGATCGCCTGCTTCGCATTGTCGCGCACCGGGCCAAGCGCGAACACCGCGAACGTCAGCGGCGTTCCGTCGGCCGAGTCGACGATGCCCGAGAGCGTGTACCCGTTGTCGATCCAACCGGTCTTGGCGTGCACCGCGCCTCGGGCAGCTGAATTGGCTCCCGTGAAGCGCCCGTAGCTGGAGGCGAGCGTGCCCGATTGTCCCGAGACCGGCAGTCCGTCGTAGACGACGCCCAGCCCGTTCTCGCGGTTCATCACCTTGATGAAGAGTCGGGTGAGGTACGACGGAGGAACAGCGTTGTCGGCGCTCAGCCCCGAGCCGTCGGCGATGTGGATGCCCGCCGTGTCGATGCCGTACGGCTTCAGTCCGGCGACGACGCCCGCGTTCTCAGCTTCGAAGGTGTTGCCCGCTCCGGTCTTGATCGAGACGAGGCGCGCGAGCTCCTCCATGATCGTGTTGTCGGAGACCTTCATGGCGAGGTCGATCAGGCTGGTCACCGGCTGCGACTGCACCGAGGCGATCGGCTGGGCGCCGGCCGGCGCCGTGCCCTCGGAGACGGGGACGTTGGTGCCGAGATACTGCTGGAAGTACTGCACCGCGCGACCCACCGGGTCGGTGCTGCGCGGGGACTCCAGGGCCGTCGGGTTGTCGCGGTCGCCGTCGACCTGGAGGGCGGTGATGTAGGAGGTCGAACCCTCGACCACCCGCTCCTCCTGCTCATCCCAGCTCGGCTGCCAGACTGGACCGCTGAACAGGGACGTGTCGACGACGATCGACGTGATCGGCTGGCCGCCCATCGCCTGTTTCGCCTGGTTGGCCAGGTCCTCGATCTTGGGAGCGCCGCCGTAGAACGACTCCTGCCCCGACGGAAGGCGTGACAGGGTGACGTCTCCGCCGCCGACGAGCACGATCTGGCCCGGCGCGCTGCCCTTGACCACGGTCGTCGACACCCGGTAGTCGGGGCCGAGCACCTGCAACGCGGCCGCCGAGGTGAGCGTCTTCAGCACACTGGCGGTCGGTCCGGGCTGCGATCCGTTTCGGTCGAACAGCACCTCGCCGGTCTTGGCGTTCACGACCTGGGCTTCGAGGTTGCCGAGACGGCTGTCCTGCGCGAGCCCGGCCACCGAGCAGGTGCGCATGCGGCTCGCGGGGGTGACGTTGGCGGGAACGGGACGCACCGGAGCGGCGGTCTTCGTCGGCACCGGTGTCTTCGTCGTCGTCGCGGACGGCGAAGCGCTCGGGAGACCCTCCGCGCTGGCCGACGAGCCGACGGTCGCGCCCAGCGCCACCGTTCCGGCGCCGACGATCACGAAGCCGGCGGATGCCGCCGCGATGATCCAAGCCCGCGGGTGACGTCGTATGGCCGACAGCACACCGCCCACGGCTCCGGCGACCGGCGACGGCTTCGTCGCCGTGCTCGCCCGGCGCCCGGATCGGGTCCCAGGGGTCGTGGACTCCGCGGTCGCACCATCGACGGGTGCGTCTGCTGAGGGGACTGTGGGGGTGGGGATGCTCTCCGCGGCACTCGGGGTGTCGCCGGGCAGTCCAGAGTCGGGCTGGTCCGATTCGCGCATTCGGGCATAGTACCCGCATTCTCTGGGAGGGTCACCTCCGGCCTCACTGCCTGGCTGTCTACTGGGCGAGCACGACCGCGTAGTCGTCGAACGAGACCGTCACCGGTGTGGCCGTCGCGCTTCCGGAGATGTAGCTACGCAGACCGATCGTTCCGGCCGCCTGCAGCGCCGCCGTCCCGTCGGTCGAACTCGCCTGCCATGCGGCCGGTTCGGCTTGGCCCACGGCCCACACCTTGGCCCGCACGGTGGTCGGCGCCGTGCCGAACACCTGGAGCCGCAGCTTGAGCTGCTGCCCGGGCACGAAGGTCAGACCCGTGACGTTCGCGAGTTGCAGTGCCGTCGAACCCTGGAGCAGCTGCAACTGCACCGCGCCGCTCGCCTGCAGCAGCACGCGACCCTCGTAGGTCGAGGTGCCGACCATCCGGCCGATCGCGGAGACGAACGTGCCTCCGCCGGTCGGCGCCGTGGCCGCCGTGAACGACACGGTCGAGTCGGTCGCCGTCGAGGAGACGCCGTTCAGCGTCTGCGTCTTCGTCGAGCCGGCCGGATCGACGATCTGCCCGGTGCCGCTCGCGACCGTATAGGCCGTCGCCGCGCCGGCGCCAGTCCACGCGCCGCCCAGGTCTGCGTTCCCCCAACCGCTCCCCGTGGTGCGTCCGAACGCATCCTGGGCCAGTGCGTTGCCCGCCGGAGCGGTCACCGTGACCGACTTGGTCGCGCTTCCCGGCGTGCCTTTGTTGTCTGTGACCGTGAGCGTGACGGTGTAAGTGCCGCCCGCCCCGTAGGTGTGCGCTGCTGTCGCGCCGGATGCGGTCGCGCCGTCACCGAAGTTCCACGCGTACCCGGCGATCGAGCCGTCCGGGTCGCTCGATGCGCTCCCGTCCGCCGTCACGCTCAGGCCGTTCGCCGCGACCGTGAACGACGCGACGGGTGCCTGGTTCGGCGGAGCGGCACTCGTCGCTGCCGCGTAGTGGTCGGCGATCGTCGCCGCGGAGAGCACGGTCGGATACAGCGACACCTGCCCGATGCCCCCGGCGAAGAAGTCGCTGCTCGGCCGCGATGTCCAGCTCGACAGGCTGTCGCCGCCGATCCGCCAGTATCCGCTGTAGGCCTGGCCGCTCGTCACGTCGGCCCGGCTTGCTTTCAGGGCGCCGTCGACGGAGAGCTTCATGCCGTCCGCCCCGAGAGAGGCGGCCACCTGGTGCCACTTGCCGTCGTTGTACGACGTCGTCGTGTTGACGGTTCGCACAGCTCCTGGATACGCGCCGAACCAGACCTTGCCGGCGTTGTCCAGGTAGACGTGCCGGTCGTACGACGACGACGTTCCGACGTTCGCGTTGCCGAAGCCGATGATCTTGCCGCCGCTCGACCCGCTCGACTTGAACCAGGCCTCAGCGGTGAACGTGTCGGGTCCGGCGATCGGCGACGGTGTCACGGCCCATCCGGTCGAACCTCCGCTGAAGGTGGATGCGGTCACGCCCGTCACGGGGCCAGCAGCACCGCGGGTCACGCCGGCCTTGACCTGGAGGTCGCTGAAACCGACCCGGTCGAAGCCTGTCGAGCCGCTCGCCTCATCCAGCGGCCAATAAGCGGATGCGCCCGCTGCGATCACGGAGTTCGCATACGCGCCGCCGGAGTTGGCGGCACTGATCGTCACCGTGTTGCCGAGCCGGGAGATCTGGTTGCCGAACGGATCGGTCACATACAACCGGTAGGAGTGGGTGCTGCCCGGCGCCAGCCCGTTGTCGATGAAGCCCATCGCCGCTCTCGAGTAGAAGGTCGAGACCTGGTTGGTCTGATAGACCGGGCTGGCGGTGTTGCCGTCGCGCACCAGTTTGTAGTTCAGGTTCACGTTGTCCTGGTCGTACGTCGCCGTCCACGACACGCGCGCCTGGCCTGCGGCCGACGACGAAGCGTTCGGCACGCCTTCGGTGTTCGTGTTCGGGCCGACCTTGTTCGGCGCGATCGCCGCCACAGCGAAGCGGGTGAGGCCGTATTGCGCGACGTTGTTCACGTAGGGGAACTCGCCCCCGACGGCCAGATACTGGCTGTTGCCCGCCAGGCTCCACGCGGCCTGACCCTGACCGGTGTACGAGCCGGTGACGTAGGCGGGATACCAGTTGAGCGGCGCCGGTGACGGCTGGCCGCCGAAGTTGTAGTAGCCGCCGAGCGGGTTGTTCTTCACCGTTCCGGTGGTCGCCTTGGAGAACGCGATCGTGTGGTGGTAGGTCCACGGGTCGGTCTGCGGGAAGCCGCCGACGTTGCCGCAGTAGTGCGGATGCCCGGCGGCATAGAGCGCGTTGCCGAGCGGGTAGATCGAATACGTGTCGCCGTGGCAGTCCTCCACCCACAGCAGATTGCCGTCGGGATCGGCCGAGAAGGCGCCCTCGAGGTTGCCGCCGGAGCCGAAGACGTAACCGGAGCCGTAGACCCGGTCGTTCGTCGCGACGAGAGCGGTGATGCCGGCCTGGGTTCCGGCGTCGCGGATGAGTGAGTTCGCACCGAACGGCAGAATGCCGCCGGTGGTTCCGGTCAGCAGCGCCAGTCCGTAGTGGGCCGAGCCGTTGACGTTCTTGAACCGTCCGCCCGCGTAGACCTTGCTGCCGTCGGGGCTCACGGCAAGGGCGTCGACGACACTGTCGGCGCTCGCCGTCCACCCGCTCGCGACGGAACCGTCCGCCGCGTTGATCTTCGCGATGTACCCCTTGGCCGTGCCGTTGACGCTGGAGAAGGTGCCTCCGGCGTAGACGGCGGTGTTGGTGGCGGCGAGGGAGCGGACTTGGCTTTCCATGATGGGGCGGAAGCTGCT
>NZ_JBHVYL010000032.1:0-38347 GCF_042880955.1 Leifsonia sp. NPDC058292 | reverse complement strand
CCTGTCGGGATGCGGCCTCTTCGTCACTGAGCGGACGTTACACGCCGAAGTACAGCTCGTACTTACAGATGGTGGTTGGCGATCATTGTGAGTACTCGACTTCCCGGAATTCCGCGGATTTTGTGGTTGGTACTGATTGGCTGACTTCGTACTGAATCGGGACTGCGGCGGACTCGTCGCGGACTTGAAGCAGTTACGCCCAGAATGGTCAGCAGCCGGCGCTGGTGTCAGCTGAGAGCCCCAGGGTGAGCCTGATTCGTTGGGCAGCTGCGCGCACATTGGGTTCGTCTGGGAAAAGGATCGTGTTCGCGACATCAAGAGACGCAGCGTGAGCAACCGAGTCCAACAGCGAAACAGTCTGGAAGTCGGAATCGACCAACGTCTTGATATCCGCTGCGACGTTCGCCGGCCAGACCTTCATCGGATCAGTGAACTGTTTAATTTGCGACTGGTACGCATCGCGTGCAGCAGCACCAGTGCTCTGAATCGTGGCGAGATCCTGCGCAACGTACGCCGCGTTGTTGGCTGACGCCGCGACATTAGCCGGGCACACAGTTGCTAGGTAGTACGGTCCAGCTTCGTCGACCGTCATCAAGACCGGCGTCGGTGTCGGCGTGGCTGTCGCGGTTGGAGTCGCTTTGTCTGCGACAGGAACCGTCGCGGAGCAGCCCGATAAAGCCATGACTAGGACGGTCACAACTATGGCGAACTTCTTCATCGGATTCCTCTGGCTCCCGCAAAGACTAGTGGTGATGAAGACTCAGCTGTCAGCCCCCGTTAGGGGCGTCGTCCGACCAACGGTTAGCGGTTCTGCGGGCTGTGACCGGGATGATGAGTTACGTCGTCTCTCGTTGCCGTAAGGCGTAGGCACGCCTACATCGCTTGCTTCTGCGCCTGTTTACGTGCGAAAACAAAGCATGGATATCAACGAAGTCGAGCTTCGCCGCATCATCCGCGAAGAACTAGAGCGCGCGCTGGGTGACCGCTCCGTGGGTTCCCCTGAGCCCACGGTTGGGGCAGCCGAGATCGCCAAGTATCTGGGCGTGAGCGTGTACACGGCTCGAATCAAAGCGCAGACCGGCGTGATACCCGCGTTCAAGGTCGGCAAGCAATGGCGCTACTTCCTCAGCGAAGTGAAGGCACATCTGAGTGCTCAATCCGCTGATCCGTGGGCAGCATCTCCGCGTTCGGCCGCAGCGCGCAAGTCGTGGCAAACGCGCCGGTACAACCAGCAAAACCGCTGAACCCGGGAACGAGATCAGGAGTTGGGTCCCGTTCGGGGGTCAGACAGTGACTTCGGCAGTAGCATCGGGCTCATCAGAACCGGGGGAATGAATGCGTGTCAGAGAAGCAGCGCTTACTGTTGGCATTTTGCTCGTCCTTACGGGCTGCTCAGCGTCGCCAACTGTTGCGACCAGGTCGAGCCCGCCAGCGGACGGTGGACGTTATGGGACGGTTGTCGAACTAAAGAATGCGTTCGTGAAGGCAGGCGGTGACTGCCCGAGCTGGGAGCAGACGGACGCCATCATTTCCGCAGCTCCGTCTGGCCAGTGCAGCGACGAAGTGACACTGTCCATTTACTCGTCCACGCAAAGCCGAGATGTCGTGGTGGCGACGGTGAAGTCGATCGGATCAGAAATCGGCGGGTCTGAGCAGTTAGTAGGCACGAACTGGGTAATCAATGGGCCTGCATCCTCCGAGGTGCGGCCTCGGATGGGTGGCACAGTCGTCACTTCCGAATAGAGCCAATCAAGAAGCAAAGGGGTAAATGGCATGGAAAAGGGAGCGAAAGTTCGGGTCGCAGGGAGTGAGGGAGTCATCATCGCTCCTAACTCTGGTTCGACATTCGAGTACTTCATCATTCGCGGCGCCCCTAACAACGCCGTCTACACGGTGCTGTTCGAGGACACTGGGGAGGTGCGCCAATATCTCGAGTCCGCGCTCGAAGAGATCGAAGCGATCTGAGACGCGCGCGACTGAAGGCGCCGGGACATCCACGTGCTGTCGCGCTCGCCATGGTCGCGAAAATACCGCGTCCCACGTGCATTCCGCTCGATTCGCCCTAGACTCGCCGAGATGCCAACGCCGGAGAACGCCCACGCTTTCTGGGTCGCTGTGGCGCAACTCACGCCGGTACTCGCAATAGCGTTTTGCGCAGAGATGACTATCGCGACTCGGAAATACAGCTACATCCCGTGGGTGAGCACTCTCCTGTACGTCTACACAGCCTTATCGCTTTGCCTCGCGTTCACAAAGTCATTGATCGAGACGCTATGGCCGGCAAAGGACGGCAGTGCTACTGACGCAGTCGTGACACTAGGAATCCTCGTTGGAGTAATGGTTGCGCTCGTACTCATCCCAAGTTTGTTGAATTTCGCAAAGGCTAGACTCCCGAAACACTCTCCGTCTGCGACCGAGTGACAGCTTCCGCATGCCACCCCGCTGATTTTGCTTCCCGCTCAAGGGCGCACGAGGCTCGCTAGCTCGCATGGAAGGCGCGGGCAAACGGATCCCTACTCGAAAGTGCCGTCGTCATCTCTGGGAGAATTGAGTGAACGAAGGGTAGGTCAGATGCCGAGGGTGGTTGTTCGGGACGGTGTCTACTTCGTGGAGGCGACATTGCGAGAGGCGCGAATTGCGGATGAGTCTGGGGTGATGCTCGCGGTGCCTTCCCTGGGTCCTTACGGTGACCGTGGGCTCGCGGTTGAGGCGTGCTCTGATTGGGAGAGGGTGATCGCTAGTTTCGACAGCGTTGGGCGTCTTACGGATCCATCCGGGATTGAGTACGACAATGAACGAACGGTCGGATAACCAGAATTGCAGTTTTGTTGGCGATAGTGACTGGTCACTGGTAAGCTAGTGGTAACAGATCCTCCCAGGGCTAGAGCTTCGGCTTCCTCAATACCGGGGGGACTTTTTTGTCGCCTAGGCTCTGACTATGCCAAAGCCGCCATTGACCCTCCCCGAGCAGCTCGCGCTTGTGAGGCACAGGGGACTTCAGGCCGGCGAAAGCGACATGCTGGTTCTATACAGCCATAACTACTACAGACTTTCGGGTTACTGGCGATATTTCCAACGTGCACCTCAGGACGGCGACGACTCGTACGAGTCAGGCACCGCGATGGTCGACGTAATGAACGTGTATCGATTTGACCTAGAGCTGAGGAACATTCTTCTTGAGGGGCTGAGTGAGGTTGAGATCGCTGTACGGTCCCGTCTCGCTTATCGGCTTGCAATATGTGAGGCAGGCGAGCAGTGCTACCTGATGACGGCAACGTATCGCAGCGAAGTGGACGGCGGCGGTACTGATCAGCGTGCGCGACTTCTGCAGTCGATCGCGGCTGAGCTTGACCGGTCGAAAGAGCGGTTTGTCACCCGTTATCGATCGATGGGGATTCCTATCCCCATCTGGACAGCGGTCGAGGCGCTGAGCTTCGGCACGGTATCAAAGATGTATCGCCTGCTCGCGGATGAACCCATACGCGAACAGATGGCGAAAGAATTCGAGCTGGGCACATCGACGCGCTTGGATACGACTCTCCGCTCGATGTCCGTATTGCGGAACGTGTGTGCTCACCACGGGCGCATTTGGAACCGTGTGCCCACCGTGCCGCCGTTCGTTCTGAAGTCTTTGCGCGTCGACTATGACAAGTCGATCTATCACCAGACACCCTGGGCTTGGTTCGCCGTCCTCGCGCATCTCGTGTCGACGGTTCGCAGAGACAGTAGCTTTGGCGACTCGCTGTTCTCATTCGTTGATGATTTTCCGCAATACAGCCAGGGCCTCAAGCACCCACACAATCGCTAGACATTCGAACGTATGTTCTAATGTTCGTGTGGACCGAAAGCCGATTCGCTATGACCGCGACACCTGGCTGGTGATGCGGAACGACAAGGTGCTGCCCAAAGCGGTGATCCAACGGTTCACGGATCGTAAAGGTGTCGACAAGTACCTGCTGGTGCAGTGGGATCTAGACCCTGCGAAGCGCCGGCTGATGGCGGTGTGTGACTCTCTCGAGCGTGCAGACAACCTGGTCTTGTATGACAATGACAACCCCGCCGGTTACTGGAAGGGTCCACCTAACCCGCACCCGGCGAAGTAGAGAGTGTTTACACTCGCTGCATGCAGGAGTACGAGGCGACCGTGACCCGCGTTGGCCATGACGGAGCGATCGTCGTGCGTTCCCCTGCCGAAGACCCCGATGACCTGGTTGCTCGTATCGAAGCAGTCATCGGACCCGTAGTCCACGTCAAGTTCGTATCAACATACGCGGGCGCGACCAACGATGTCGCGACACGAGTACCGCTTCTGACTTCGCCTGCCGAGCACTGATTTTCGTTGGCGAGTTGTACGAGCATAGGGGCATGCGCAAGATTTCCTACGCAGGCACATGGTTCTTGACTGGGATGCGAATCGCCAAGGGGTTGCTATAGTCCGCGAGTGCAACGGCCCGCTGCAGCACAACCCGCCACGGCTGTCCCCGCGCTGTCACACTCGTCACGACCGAAAGGCGAGTTGGGCACAACATAAGGGAGGTTTGGGCTACCGGAGACAGATGAAGTCGAAAGCCGGCCCATCTTGTGCCATGTTTGTTCCGTCGGGCGGCGAGCCCTGCCGGACGAGCTAGGAGGATTCGGTGCCGATACCACAGACCGCGTTCGCACTCGTGGTGCTCATCACCCTCGTAGTGCCCGGGCTCGTTTACGCGCTGGTTCGCACCTCAATTCGTGGATTCCGCGCAGATGACCAGAAGTTAGATTCGCGAATAGCTCAGGCACTAGTCGTCTCGGTGATTTTAGACTCCGTCTATCTCATCATTCTAGGTAGGTGGTTTGCTGATCTGGTCAAGGTCGGTACAGACGGATCCCTAACGATCCTCGATCCAATTCGATTGGGCTGCAGCCTGTTGCTGCTTGGCATAATTGTGCCGGCCATCGTGGCCTTGGTTTTCAACCTTCGCCGACGCTCCTTTAAGGACAGCTCCGGAAACACTCAGCATTCGTGGAAATGGCTGTACCGGTCAACCCCTACCGCGTGGGACGCGGCCTTCACGCGCAACGACGGACACATGGTCCGGGTCCGACTTCCGGGCGGGCGATTCGTCGGAGGCTATTTCGGGGAAGGGTCCTATATCAGCACGTATCCTGAGCCACGCGATCTCTACCTAAGTCATCAGTTCGTGGTCGACGACACTGGAGCGTTTGGCGATATGCTGCCGACAAGTCGCGGCGTATGGATTCGAATTCCGGATGGCGCGATTGTCGAATTCCTCGAGCCTCAATGGCCCAAACCCGAAGGAAATACATAATGAGCAATGACAAACAGAGTGACGGGGTGGAGAAGGGTCGGACATCCCACTTGGAAGAAGGCTTGACCGGCGGAGCAGGAAGCGGCGGGGGTTCGTCTGTGCCGACGGTGGACAAGACGGCAAGCCCGTCGCATCAGCCGAGTGCCGATGAGGAAAAGTAGGCCCTCGATCTCTTAACGTATGTTCTAACGATCGAGTGGACAGAAAGCCAGTTCGATACGCCGTCGCAAGGGCGGGCGTGCTAACCCTTATCGGGGCGGGTGTGGCTCACACGATCAACTGGCAGATGGTCAATCGCTAGAGCCACGCCGCGCGCCTCGCTATGCCCCTCTATATCCGCGTGCAGCGGTCCTAGATTCGGACTGCTGTGCGGTCACGATCTGATCGTGAATCATCAGCTGGATTGGGTGACCGTCGAGCGTTGCCGTAATCGTTGCTCCTGCGAGAGAGAGGCTGACGGCGCCACTACCAGGACCGAACCCAGCCGACTCCGACCACGCCCGGGAAGGTGCCGGTGAGTAGACCGGAACTGCGTACGGGCTTTGACCCGAGTTGATCGCGTTCAACAGGGCAAGGTTCTGCGACGTAGCACGCGCGTTCACCACAAACTCACCCGACGCTGCGTTGATCCGCATGTTGTCTTTGCTCGACGGAGCACCCGGCAACAGTCCACCACCAGCACGGTGGATGCCGCCGTCACCCAAACCGAAGTCGGTTGCAGGGTTCGTGGCGTTCGTGTTGATCGTGGTCACACGAATCTGAATGTTCCGCTCGATCGCATCCTGCGCAGCCTTCAACTGCT
Organism: Leifsonia sp. NPDC058292; assembly: GCF_042880955.1. Taxonomy (NCBI): domain Bacteria; kingdom Bacillati; phylum Actinomycetota; class Actinomycetes; order Micrococcales; family Microbacteriaceae; genus Leifsonia; species Leifsonia sp. NPDC058292. The sequence goes on along the minus strand of NZ_JBHVYL010000032.1, from coordinate 32,236 downwards.
GAGCAGCAAGGATCGCAGCATCAGCACCAGACGTGTGATATGCAGTACTCACATCGGCGGGGATCAGACCGTACTGATCGGCGAGCTTGTTCGCCTGGTCTGTCGTAGCACCCGCCGCGACAGCAGCGTCAATGAAGGCCTGCCGTGCGGCCCCCATGTTCGCTGTCAACGTTTCTGTTGACGTACCGGCAGCCTGCTGTGCAGCAAGCAGACTCACGGCCGACGAAGCGATGTCATTCAGCGCAGACATGTTCTTACGACCTGCTTCGGTTGTCTCGTCTAGACCCTGACCGACCTCAGCCGTAGCCGCAGCAGCATCGGCCAACGACTGGTTGTATTTGATGTTCGCGGAGGACGCGTCCAAGTTCACCTGACCAAGACCAGCAAGCGCCTTGTTGAACGCGTCAGTAGCTGCGGACGCTTTGTCCGTTTCGGCCGCGAGTGCCTCAATCGAACCGGCCGCCGCGTCCGTCGTTTCCGATGCGTCGCCGACCGCCTTCTGGTTGTTCTGCCAATCTCGCTGCGAAGCTTTCAGGGTGCCGGAGGTCGTACCAATCTTCCCCAGCAAGTCCTGCCACAGGATGCCGTTCTGCGTCAGCTCAGCGCTGGAACCCTTAGTTGTGACTTGCCACAACTGAAATTGCGAGTTGACCTTCTGGATCGCGCTGGTGTTGCCCAGCGACGCATCCGTGATCGTTTTCAGACTCACGCCAAGCTTGTTCGCGATAGCAATCGCACCATTGTCGTGCAACTGCTTCGCCGCCACAGCTCGAGTGTTCTTCGTTATAGCGCCCGTGTTCTCATCCAACGAGTTGGTGAACTCGTCCGTGCGCGCCTTCGCTTCAGCCTGTGCCCCAGCCACTGCAGCAACAATCGCCACGAGACCTCCAATGGCAAGCGCAACTGCACCACCTGCGATGCCCACCGTCTTCATGGAGGTGTTGAGGTCAGAGAGGGCGATCTTGAACGCTGCGAGCTTGGGTACCAACGCCAACGCGCCGCCGCCTAGGAGCGCCACCGCCGCCACGACTGCGCCCACTGCGAGCACGGTGCCCTGAGCAGCCGGCGGGAGGTCGTTGAATGCGGCAACTAAATTGGTGATTGTCTGCACAACCCCACGCAGTTCACCGTTCGCGGCCGAACCCGACTTGATTAGGCCGGAATCGAACGCCGCACCGAGCTTCTTCACGTCACCGGCAAGGTTGTCCATCTTCCCGCGAGCCTGCTCAGATGCGAAGCCCTGATCATTTACGGCGTCAGTCATCTTCTGGACACCCTGTGCGCCAGCCTTCATGAGAATGGTGGCGGTGGTGATTTGCTGGTTGCCGAAGATCTGACCGAGGGCGTAGGAGCGCTCTTGGTCGGTTAGTCCGCCCAACCTGTCGTGCAACTGGCCGGCTGCACCAGCAGCGCCGATGAACTTTCCGGCACTGTCAAACAGGTTGATCTTGTACTTCGTCAGAATGTCATTCGCAGCAGCAGACGGCGACGTAAGCGACGACAACACACCACGCAAACCAGTACCCGCCTGATCCGCGAGGATACCGTTCTGCGCGAACAGCGCCAACACGCCAACGGTTTCGTCCAACGAAATACCAAACGACGCCGCAACCGGACCCGCATACTTCAACGCCTGCCCAAGATCCGACACACCACCAAGGGCCTTGTCCGCACCAGCAGCAAGCAAGTCCGCAATGTGCGGAACATCCTTACCCGACAGGCCGAACTGCACCATCGCAGACGACGCGATTTCTGTTGCCTGCGCAACATCAATCTGACCCGCCGCTGCAAGATCAAGCGCACCCTTCAGCGCACCACCCATGATGTCCTTGACCGCGACACCAGCCTTGACCAACTCCGTCTCTGCGGCGGCAACTTCAGTCGCAGAAAACCCGATCGCCTGCCCCATGTTCAGGGCCGCATCAGTGAGCTGTTCCATTTCGCCGGCGGTCGCGTGTGAAAGGGTTTTGACCTGCGACATTTGGGCGTCGAAGTCAGCGAATTTCTTGATCGCCAGTCCCACACCTGTGGCAGCTACAGCGCCGATTGCAAGCAGCGACTTGCCTACCTGCCCGAATGCTTCCTTCTTCTGCGCAAGCTTCTCCGCCTCCGAACCGGTGTTACGGGTTGCCGCGGCAGCCTTCTCCATGCCGGCGATGTACCCCGACACCTGTGCGGTCAGGGTGACCTTCGTAGTTCTGTCTGTCATGACGCTTCATCTGCTTCTCTCTCCCGTTTGTCCGTTAAATGACGAACGGCCGGATCTCCCGATTCAGCCGTTCCAAAACCTCGCTAGTCCGCCTACCCGAACTTCACCACCAATGCCCTCAGCCGCTCGCGCCGGAACCCAGCACCATTGGCGGACATACCCAGGTCGCTAAGGTCAGCGCTGTGCGCCTCGCACCAAGTCGTCGCCGCCACCAGCCGGCGCGTCTCTGGCCCCCATTCCAGATCCTTAGGCCAGCCGCCATGCAGCATCCCGAGCCGCTGAGCGGCAAACCATCGCATGGTCGCGTCGACCGTCTCCCAAGCCGGATCAGCCGCAGACAGAAATTCAGGCGGGACCTCACCGTCATACGCTCCAACGGGCTCAACCCGCACACGCCGTCTAGGCATTGATCCTCCTAAACCGCTCCTGGATCGCTCGTCCGTTCGTGGCTGGGATACCCGCCGCGCGCAACAGTTCCCAATCAGGAAACGAAGTCAAGTTCTCGCCGTAGTAGCGCACGAGCCCCTTAGCCCTCGCCCACGCCTCTACTGCTTGACGATGCCGAGAATAGGGGCCGTCAGTCGACGGCTCATGCACGCGCACCCCAACAGACACGTACCACGCTTCAGTTGAGCGCACAGAGCCCCACACGCGGTGTTCCGGGTCGACCAGCTCGGCCGGCGCGGACCCTGCACCCTGCAAACCTGTGCCCCGTCGTCGTCTAGGCACGTTTCCTGCTTCCCTTGCTCCACCGAGCATCAGCAGCAGCCCTCGCACGCGACGATGTTGCACGCTCCATTGCCACTCCGCCCTCCGCCTCCGGGAGATTCAGCATCTGCAACATGCGGGCAAAACTCGTCTGTTGCTGCCGCCGCTCAGCCACCGCCGGATGCAACACCAACTGCCCCGTAGAACCGGTAATCATGGTCCCATCCGCATCAATCCGCCCAGAAAGTGCGTCGATCGTGTCTAAGGTGCGACACAACTCGTGCACCATGTCCCGCTCTTCCAGGTCAAACTCAAACCCAGAGAACAACGTGCGCCACAGTGCACGCCCCCGTTTCTCCAACGATCGCGGCGTGGCCGGGACCGGATGTTTACCCAAATTGTCAACCATCGTTGACCTCCAATATTCGAACATGCGTACAAAAATGAGACCGAAGGACGCATAAACGTCCTTTCGGGCTCCCCGGCGGTCCCGGCGTGGTGCGGGGTTAGGGGTATCCCCCCCCCCCCCCTTGAGCGTGGGCGGTTGCCCGGATTTTCGAATCTTGTTCGATGGGTTAGAGCGCGTGTTCGGGACAGTACGCACTTGTGATCCTCACGATGCTTTCAACATGATCTTGGGGGCGCCCGAGCTGGCGGTCGGCGTTGCGCCGGACCATGCGGGGAGGACCGTAGTGACCCCGCCCATGAAGTAGCAGTTGGGTTCGAGGGTTGGTGTCGTGGCGAATGCCGTATCGGCTACTGGCGCTAATGACCCGACAAGGGTTCGGAGCTCTGGGTTGCCGCCCTGAGCGACAGATGCAAGCCAGTACAGGCCGGGCTGCAGGGTTTGGTTGATGGTTAGTGCCTTCACCCCTGTGGTGGTCGCGGCTACGGTGCCGGCGTCCACGATGAGGGCGCCGGGGCAGTCTCTGGTGGTGTCGTTGGCGTATATTCCGAGCCGGACGTTGGTCGAGGCAGCTGCTGTGGTCACCTCGATGCTGATTTCGTTGAACGCGGCAGCTATTGAGATATGGAACGGAATGGCACGCAATGTGGCGGTGCCGACTGTGCCAACGGAAAGTGCATGGTTGGCGGCGCCGTAGTAGCGGCCGGAGAGTGGCCGGCGGGTGCCGTACCTCTTGTCGAGCCATTGCGTCACGAGGGCTGGCATGGCTCCCGTGGTCTGGTCGACGCTAGCAATCCACACGGACATGGGGAGCTGCCTTTCTGGGTACGGGTCGGTACATGGTCTGTTTCCGTTCTTCGGATTGGTCTGGCTTACGGGACCTGGGTCGGTGTCGATAGAGACCGGGGGTGTGCTTTTGGTGCACGGATTGGGAAAACGTGGAACTCGGAGACTGGCCCGCATGGCTCGCTGTGTGCATCACGCTGGTGACGGTTATCGCATCTGCTACTGGCACGAGGCGGATGAAGGTGTACTGGGAGAAGCTCGACCGACTAGCTAATACCGTGGGCTCGTTGCCGCACGGCAGCGAGCGGGTCGCTCTCACTCGAGTGGTCAGAAACCTAAGCGCGGAGATCGTGATTGCGGAAGAGGTCCCTGGCTATACGGTGTGCGCGATCGGCGTAGTGGCGTTGGCCGTGGGGGCAGGCGCCGGATTTGGGGTAGGCATTGCTCAACTGTTCAACCCTTCGATCGCATGGCCTGTTGACGGCACCATTGCCCTGTGGGCTGCTTTCGTCTTGTATATGACCGCGTTCGGCTTGTGGCTGTGGCGAGCGATGATGCGATTGAGATGGCGTCGCGAGCGCTTCTTGCAGCTGACTGGGGAGTATCCCTCCAACTCTTTTTTCACGTGGCGAACGTTCTGGCGGGTTTGACTCGTACGTCAGGGACAGCACCACACCACTGGATTGGTGTTGAATTCGGTCATGCGTGTTTCTCCCTCTGCATGGTTTCGACAGGCGATAGCCTGCGGAAATCGGATCGATTACAAATAGGGAGCGGTCATGTCACGGTTGAAGGCAGCTGCAGACAGTTCGGTTCAGGCCGTAGCGGCCTTTCACAGCTTTCATTCCGGCAAGACTTGGCATCCCAATCAACCAGGGATTGAGCCTTGGCTTCGCGACAGTCTGGTGTCACTACAAGGCGCGCTTCAGACGATTGCTCAAACGCAGGTCAAGATTGCTGAGCAGGTAGACCGCAACACAGACCGTCTCGACCGCATCGAGCGGTATCTTCAATCGAAGGGGTGATGTTTGCGGAGAATGCTGCCGCAATCACCGTCAGTCGGCGCGCGAGGGCGCCCAGTTCGCGAACCGCGTCCTCGGCGGAAATGGGGCTGAACGGGTCATCCAAACAAGTCATCATCGTATTGGCTTCCTTGTAGTCATCGGGTGGTGCCGCGACCGGGAGATTGGCACGACACCACCCTGTCTGTCGGCGGACTAACAGGTGGCGTGGATCGCAGCTCGAAGTTAGTCCGCCAGTCGAACGAGTTCGGATTCGGGCCAATTCTGCACTTCAGCCGGCTTCGGTGGGGTCGCGAATGCTGCGTCTGAGGCGAAGTTGGAACTCGTCGAGTTCGAATTCCACAGCGCTTCGACGCTTGCCTCATCAGCAGGGTTGGTTTCTGTGTACGCGTTCACTACATCAGCCCAAGGCGCAGCCATCCCCGGAATTGGCACTGAGTGTGCGATCTCGATCGCTTTCGCTACCATTGCCTTTGCCAGGATCGTGTCACCGCTAAGAGCGGCTGACTTGATCTGGGCTATTGCTTCAGAAGGGTTGGTTACCGTGCTGGCCTGCTCTACGGCGCTCCGATACAAGGTCAGTTCCGCAGGGGTGGCGTTCGGCCGAAGACCATACACTTTGCGCTGCAGCTCTGACTGCTTCTGCGTGCGCTCTGCCACTAGTTCGGCCTGCGCTGCCGTCTGAGCTTTCGCCGTGCGTCCCCATAGGGCGGCGATCGCGCTCTGTTTTCCAGCGGCAGACAGTTCACCGTTGAGGCGAATCTGTTCGAGCTGGCGCTCGTAGACCGTGTAGGCGTCGATGGACTTCTGGTGCTGAGGTGTGTATTCCGGGGTGAGCGGCATTGTCATTCGCTTTCTTGTTCGGTGGTCGGCGTCTGTTCCCAAAGCTGGTTCTGGCTTTCGGGTCGTGCATGCCGGTAGATGATGATGAGGTTTCTGAGGTTGGCGAGCTGGTGGGTGAGGTCGCCAAGGGAAGTGCTGTGGAGTAGTTGAGACGCCAACTGGGCGACAGCAGTGTCAGCGACGGCACGGGCATACGCGGTGGATGTACTTTGCTGAAGCTCAACCCACCATTTGGTGCCCAGATATTCGCCGTCGTCGACCATGAGGCCAGCGCAGATCCGTTTCGCGTCCGCGCTGAATCCGTCCGGGTCGACTCCTGTGATGGAACCGTCTTCGTCTTCTCGAATCGCCCACGGTTGGACTGCATCCATCAAATGTTCCGCCCCTCAATGACAGCGAGCGTGGGGCAGGTGACGTCGTGAAGGATTCTCAATACGAAGACGCCGGGGGAGTGTTCTTCGAGTGTCTGATAGGCGTCGCAGTCTAGGCAGGCGCCTGGAACGCGTTTCACCGCTCGCCCCTTCGGTCAGGCTCTTCAGGCAGCCGCTGGTGAGGCGTGTCCGAACCGTCCGAATGTCCGAATAGGTCTTGCGCTTCGGACAAACGGACACTTCGGACAGGGGTGTAGCGCCCCCGTGCCGTTCGCAGCACGCGTCCACTCTCCGCAGCACGCCGAAGATACTTACCCACCTCGTCGTTGCTCATCCCAAGGAGCGGCGCGAGATCTCGTGGCGTTACACCTTCGGGATACTGGTCGATCTTCGCGATGACTTCAGCCATCCGATCTCCGACGCCCGCCGTCGAGCGGTTGAGTTGTGCCCGCGACGAAGCCTCTTCTAGATCTGCGCCGTCGAGAACCCATGTTCCGTTGCCCTCGATACGCAATGCGTACTCGCCTTCTGCCGCATCCCTGGAAGTCACGTGAAGAGTTGCGGACTTTTCGTGGCGCTCGCGTTTGAGAACAAGGATTGTGTCGGCGCTACCGGCAAGTCCTTGTGTGCCGCTCACGGCGTCAAGAAAGTCAGATGCATCCGCCTTGCGAGAGTGGTGCACAACTATCACCGACGCGCCGGGAACCGAGTCCGCAATCGCCTTCAGCGCGGAGCCGACGCGATAGTCACGTTCATACGCGCTCTCGCCACCAACGGCGGGAGGCATGACCTTGCCGAGAGTGTCGATGATCACGATGGGCGCTCGTCCCGCGTGGATACCGACGAACTCGGTCGCTGCAGCAACGATGTCGCCCTTGGGTACTGTGGTCAGAAACATCAGGTTGTGTGACGGGGCGGAAGCTCCAAGCGCACGAAGTCGGGACTGCAAGCGACGCGGACCGTCTTCGAGCGCAAGGTAGAGGGTCGGACGTTGATCGCCGGCAGGGATCGTGCCGAACACGTCGGAGCCGTCTGCGAGTCCCAGACCAAGGCCGAGCACCATCCAGCTCTTCCCGATTTTGGGGGCTGCCACAAGCATGGTCAGCCCTTCGGGTATTACGCCGTTGACGACGTAGCGAACCGGGTCGTAGTGCTGCTGCATTAGCCAGGAGGCGTCGAACACGTCGTCAAGCAACGTGGATTCGAGGTTCATGCGGTTCTCTCTTCAGTTCGTGGCGTCAGCCCGTATTTGTGGGCGAGGTAGTCGATGGAAAAGCCTTGACGCCACAGGTCGATTGCCAGTTCGCGTCGCTCGTCGTCGGTGAGGTCGTGGGTGAGCTTGCCTCTCATGCACTTGTGACACAGGATCGGGTCGTGGTCGGAGAAGCGCCTTAACGACAACGGCCGCCCCGAAGGACGGCCATTAGTCGATTCTGTGCTGCGGTCAGTCACCCGCGACCTCGAGCAGCGTGTGTCGCTCTCCGTCGAACTGCATTTCGCCGCGGTTGATGCCGACGAACTCGATGTGGAACGTGATGCCCTCGAACGTCCAGGTGTCACCAGATTCGTGACCTTCAGCGTTCATCACGCCGTCGAGTGCGTAGATGTAGCCACCCGCCCCCGTGGTATCCAGAGTCGTGTAGTAGGCGAGCAAACCACCGAGGGGCACCTTCACGTTGTCGACCTGGATCGGTCTCACGGCCAAGATTTGACGGGGACGGATTTGCGTGCTGACACGGAGGTTTCGAGACTTGTCACGCGTTATAATAGACACTGTTCTTCTCCTTGTTGTTTCAATCAGAAGTTTCGACGGGGGATGTTAGGGCCCAGGCGTTCCAGCGTCTGGGCTTTTTTCTTTGGGAGATTTGCGCGGTCGACGTTCCGCGCAGCCGTGTCGCCAGTCGGGTCGGCATACTGCAGACGAATGGTGACGTATTTCTCAAAGCCGGGTAGCAAATCTCGCGATGCGATCCATGTGTCTATCGCGTTCTGGATGGTCGGGAGGTCTCCCAGCCGCGCGGCTCTTCGCACTGTCTTCGAAACCGCTGACGGCGAGACGTCGATGCCGTTGTTTCTAACCTTGTTCTGGGCATAGCGGATTAGTCCTTCAACTGTGGCCGTCTCGTGTATCCCGGCCTGGTCAACCTGCCGCACGGCGCTAGCCGGCGAGCACCTCGGAGCGATGTGAACCATCGAACTGCGAATCGATGTAGCTCTCGATGTCCTCCTGCCGAAACATCCTTCGCCCACCGATCAGAGCGGACCGCGGAGCAGTCCCGACGTGGATCATCCACCGAAGCTGGGCATCTGACTTGCGGAGCTGCGCAGCAACCTCGGGGAGAGTCAGTAGAGCTGTCATTTAAACTCCTTTGTGTCAATGTGGCGCAACATCGACAAAATTGCGTCCTACAGACCAATATACATCGACGGGTAGCGTTGGCGCAACTAGTCCGATATTGTGTCTTTGTGGCGCAAAATGAAACCATTGGTCAGAGAATCGCTAAGTACCGACGAATTGAAGGTTGGAGCGCTCAGAAGCTTGCTGAGGAGTCTGGTCTGAGCAGGTCGGTGATAACCAACATCGAGAACGGTCGTAAGGAAGACGTCACCGTGCGCGAGCTGCTTGCGATGAGCGAAGCATTGCGTGTGCCGCCAGCCGCCTTGATGTATCCGATCGACAGGCCACTCCAACCAGCTACACCCAATGAAGAGGATGAGCCGGGTTTCGCGCCGCGAGTAATCGACCTTGTTGAGTGGATTGTTGCTAGCGATATCGCTGCTGAAGTTGATCCGCAGGTTGCCGAATTCAACAAGAAGCTCGAGGAAATGGACGGTGTCGTCGTCTATCCAGTCGGACTTACTGTGCTCGCCACCTACGGCAAGGCTGGGCGACACGCGCGATCGCTATTGAATGGTGCACGCGCTTTAGAACGCGCGGTGGCCCGATTTGAGGTCACTCGTAAAAGGCTGTTGCTCTTTGTCCGCGACGCGTGGTCCTATCGCTATGACCGAGAGCAATCGGATCGTGCGGATAACTCGCTCGATTCGGGGGACTTCTCGTCGTCCACGATCGGCTCGGAGTTGCTTTCATCGCTCGACGCTTCGGATCGCGAAGCCGTTCAGCGATTAATGCGCGAACATGATGCATCCGTCCGAAACCTGCGCGACGCACAAGCTCAGTTCAGGCTCTTGGGTGGCGATCCAGAGTTCGATTCGTTTGGTATGTCTGCTCGAGCGGTGATGGGCATCGTTGAGAGTATGCCGCACGAACGGGTCGGGACTACACGGCAGCGCGGCCATATGGCTGAGGGCATCGTGGAGAGCCCGCTTCGCAAATTCCGTTTCGATGAGTACAACGAATTGCGACGCCAACTAAATCTGGCCCCGATCGACGAGGAGGATGGCGATGGCGAGCGTCAAGAAGAGGCCTAGCGGGGTCTGGCGTGCAAGGTACACCGACGCGACAGGCAAGGAGCACGCGCGGCATTTCAAGTTCCGGGACAATCCGCGCGATCCCGAAAACTCCGCTCAGCACTGGTTAGATCGCGAAACGGCGAAGCTCGTCACGGGAACGTGGGTGGAGCCTAAGACGGCGAAAATGACGCTGGGGGAGTGGAGTCAGACGTGGCTCATTGGCTATGCAACAAACCGCAAGTCCACCGTCAAAAGTGCCGAAGTGCACGTGAAGCGTATCCAGTCGAAGTTCGGCACCCGGCCGGTAGGCAGCATTCGACCTTCAGAGGTCAAGAACTGGATGGCAGAACTCAAGGCTGAAGGCCTCGCAGATTCCACCACCTACGGTCTGCATCGCAGGCTTTCGCAGATCTTCTCCGACGCCGTGCACGATGGCATCGTGCCGCGGTCACCGGTCAGCCGGCGCACATCCCCAGGCGCACCCAAGCAGCGTCCCTACGTAGCGACCACGGACCAGGTATGGGCACTCTACGACGCGCTACCAGACCACTTCCATCCTGTGGTGCTGCTTGGCGCTTTCGCGGGACTAAGAGTTGCGGAGATCGCCGCGCTGCGCACCAACGACGTCGACTTCATGCGCGGCATCATCTCGCCCGCTATCCAATACCCCGACGAACCGCTCAAGACGGACATGTCAAAGACGCCGATCCCGATACCGCACGAAGTTGCCCTCGAACTGAACCAAGTGCCAGCGAAGTGGGGGAGTAGCACCCTCGTCGTTGGGGCCTTCGGCCGCCCTGTCGCGCCGTACACAATCGAGACTGCATTTCGAAAGGCTCGCGAGACAGTCAAGGGTCTGCCGGCGGGTTTCCGGATCCACGACCTGCGGCACTACTACGCATCACTGTTGATCGCTGCCGGCCTTGATATCAAGACTGTGCAGGCGCGCCTAAGGCACGCGTCCGCGAAGACCACGCTGGATACGTATGGACACATGTGGCCAGACAAGGACGAGGCGTCTCGTAGCGCGGTAGTGAACGCGTTCAGGGCTAGGCCGACGAATCGCCAGATTGAGACTCGATAGCGTCAATCCGGTCCGCAAGTATGTGAAGGGATTCGCTAATGGCCGCGAAGGTTTCGTTGATCGTTACGAATCGCACGTCAGGGTCGCCGGCGGCAGGCATTACCCCGGGCGGAGGCGTCCGCTGAGCGATGCGAGTCTCAGCGTCCTCGAAGGTTTGGTTAATTTGCTCACGTAACGTCATCAGGCAAAGATAGCTGCCCATAGAGCGCACATAGAGAGAGCCCGCCAGACAAGCTGGCGGGCTCTCTCTATGTGTTTCGCGGACTCTTTACGGACTGAGGCGTCCGCTAGGCCTTAGAAACCCCGGGATTCCGGGGCATTCCGGCTACACGCCGAAGTACAGCTCGTACTCGAACGGGTGCGGACGCTGCGCGAGGGGCTTGATCTCCTTCTCGCGCTTGTAGTCGATCCAGGTCTCGATGAGCTCCGGGGAGAACACGCCGCCCGCGAGCAGGAAGTCGTGGTCGGCCTCGAGCGCGTCCAGCACCTCGGCGAGGGTGCCGGGAACCTGGGGGATGTTCTTGGCCTCCTCGGGCGGCAGCTCGTAGAGGTCCTTGTCGACCGGCTCGTGCGGCTCGATGCGGTTCTTGATGCCGTCGAGACCGGCCATGAGCTGGGCGGCGAACGCGAGGTACGGGTTGCCCGACGCATCCGGGGCGCGGAACTCGATGCGCTTGGCCTTCGGGTTGGTGCCCGTGATGGGGATGCGGATCGACGCCGAACGGTTACCGGCCGAGTAGACCAGGTTGACGGGGGCTTCGAAGCCGGGAACCAGGCGGTGGAACGAGTTCACCGTCGGGTTCGTGAACGCCAGCACCGCCGGAGCGTGCTTGAGCAGGCCGCCGATGTACCAGCGTGCGACGTCGGACAGTCCGCCGTAGCCGGCCTCGTCGTAGAACAACGGCTTGCCGTCGTTCCAGAGCGACTGGTGGGTGTGCATGCCCGAGCCGTTGTCGCCGAAGAGCGGCTTCGGCATGAACGTCGCGACCTTGCCCCAGTTCTCCGCCGTGTTCTTCACGATGTACTTGAACTTCAGGATGTCGTCGGCCGCGTGCACCATCGTATCGAAGCGGTAGTTGATCTCCGCCTGACCGCCGGTGCCCACCTCGTGGTGCGCGCGCTCCAGGATGAGCCCCGCGTCGATCAGCTTCAGCGAGATGTCGTCGCGCAGGTCGGCCTGCTTGTCGACCGGGCTGACCGGGAAGTAGCCGCCCTTGTACGGGGTCTTGTTGGCGAGGTTGCCGCCCTCTTCGACGCGACCGGAGTTCCAGGCGCCCTCTTCGGAGTCCACCGAGTAGAAGCTGGAGTGCTGGTTCACTTCGTAACGCACGTCGTCGAAGATGTAGAACTCCGCCTCGGGGGCGAAGAACGCGGTGTCGGCGATGCCGGTGGACGCGAGGTACTTCTCCGCCTTCTTGGCGACCTGACGCGGGTCCTTCGCGTAGATCTCGCCGTTGCGGGGGTTGTAGATGTCGAAGACCATGATGAGCGTGCGCTCGACGCGGAAGGGGTCGATGTACGCGGTGGAGACATCGGGGATGAGCTGCATGTCCGACTCGTGGATCGACGCGAAACCGCGGATGGACGAGCCGTCGAACAGCTGGCCGACGGAGAAGAACTCTTCGTCGACGGTCGAGGCGGGGATGTTGAAGTGCTGCTGCACACCGGGAAGGTCGGTGAAGCGAATATCAAGGAACTTGACGTCGGTGTCCTTGATGAACTTGAGCACCTCGGAAGAATCACGGAACATGCGGAGGACTCCCAATGGCTTGAAGCGGGGCGGACTGCACCTGCAACCCACGTCCCCACCGTAGGGGTCAGGGGTTTCCCCGCCGTGACGCAAATGTTTCCGGCATGTTACGCGTACCCTGCCCGGGTAAACTCGTCGCGTGCCACAGAACCCCCAGAACTCGCGTCCCGGTCCGATCGCCCCCAGCCGGTATCCGGGTGAGCGACTCGGGCTGCCGGAGTCAGGACGCGGCTCCGTGGGGAGGGTGGGTCGCCGAATAGGGGCGCTCGTCGTCGACTGGGGTCTCGCCGCGCTCATCTCGTGGGCGTTCTTCCACTACGACCCGATCGCGAACCTTCTCGTCTTCGCGATTCTGCAGATCGTGTTCATCCCCACCATCGGCGGCAGCATAGGACACCGCCTGTTCGGGATGCGCGTCATCGCAGTGAAGGGCGGCTGGGTCGGGCTGTGGCGGCCCGTGGTGCGTAGCGCGCTGCTGTCGATCGCCATCCCGGCCCTGGTCTGGGATTCGGACCAGCGCGGCTTCCACGACAAGATCGCGGGAACGGTGCTCATCCGAGCCTGATGCAGGCTACCGGGCGCTGGGCAATTACCTCGCGCGCTGGGCGCGCACCTTCATGGGGTCGATGCCCTTCGGAATGGGCATCGGGTTCTCGAGCGACTGCAGACGGTTGCTGATCGCCATGACCTCGGCCTTGGTGAGCACCGGCTTGATCTTGGCGAGTGTGCGCGGCACCTTGTGCAGGGCGACGGATTCCGCATCCGGGCCGACGCTGATGGTGGAGACGGGAACGTTCGGCAGCACGCGGCCGACCTTGCGACGCTCTTCGTCGAGCATGCGGCCCGTGCGTGACTTCGGGCCCTCGCTGATCAGCACGACACCGCCACGACCGACGGCGCGATACACAGCGTCTTGCGTCTTGCCGTTGACCGCGATCGGCATCTCGGAACCGCGCCAGCTGCGCTTCAGCGAGCTGCGGAGCACGGCGCCTACGGCACCGGGCTGCCCCTCGATCTGCGAGTATGCGGCACGCTCAGCACGGCGGCCGAGGATGATCAGCGCCACGAGCACGCCCGCGAGCACGCCGGCGAGGATCCACAGCACCATCGTGAACACGTTGCCGCCGGAGAAGAACAGCGACACGATCACACCGACGATCACCGGAAGCGCGAAACCGCCGATGATGTACAGGAGAGCCCGATTGTCGTAGCGGCGGGTCATCTGGAAGACCTGCCACATCTGCTTCAGACGGCCGGGCTCCTTGGTGGACTTGTCCTTGCGTGCCATGGTCACAAGGATACCGGCAGAACAGCGCTCGCGGTGACGTGTTCGCGCTCAGGTGACCGCCTGAGCGAAGCCGAGCGAAGCATCCGCGAGATGCCGCAACTGTTCGGGGACCTCGCGCCCTGTCGCCTGCATCGACTGCGCCCACAGACGGCCCGCACGGTAGGAGGATCGCACCAGGGGACCGGCGAGGACGCCGAGGAATCCGATCTCTTCCGCTTCGGCGTTGAGCTCGACGAACTCGTCGGGGTGAACCCAGCGAGCCACCGGGAGGTGCCGGGCGCTCGGCCGGAGGTACTGCGTGATGGTGATGATGTCGGTACCGGCGTCGTGGAGGTCGTGCAGCGCCTGGGTGACCTCGGAACGCTCTTCCCCCATCCCGAGGATCAGATTCGACTTCGTGATGAGGCCGGCAGCGCGCCCCTGGGTGATCACGTCGAGCGACCGCTCATACCGGAATGCCGGCCGGATGCGCTTGAAGATGCGCGGCACGGTCTCCACATTGTGGGCGAACACCTCGGGGCGTGCCGAGAAGACCTCGCCGAGATACTCGGGGTTTCCCGTGAAGTCGGGAACGAGGATCTCCACGCCTGTTCCGGGACTCTGGCGATGGATCTCGCGGATGGTCTCGGCGTAGAGCCATGAGCCCTCGTCGGGCAGGTCGTCGCGCGCGACGCCCGTCACCGTCGCATAGCGCAGATTCATCCGCGATACCGACTCGGCGACGCGGCGGGGCTCGTCTGTGTCGTAGTCGGCCGGTTTGCCGGTGTCGATCTGGCAGAAGTCGCAGCGGCGCGTGCACTGGGCGCCGCCGATGAGGAAGGTCGCCTCCCTGTCTTCCCAGCATTCGAAGATGTTGGGGCAGCCGGCCTCCTGGCATACCGTGTGCAGGTCTTCGCTCTTCACGAGATTCTGCAGCTGGCGGTACTCGCGGCCCATCCGGGCTTTGGTCTTGATCCACTCCGGCTTGCGCTCGATCGGAGTCTGGGCGTTCCGCACTTCCAGCCGAAGCATCTTGCGGCCTTCCGGCACGGCGCTCATGCGACGACCTCGCGCTCGAACTCGTGCGCGAACCGTTCGCGCATCAGGGGGACGACATCAGAGGGCGTGACGGTGCGTCCGAGCACGCGGCTCACCGAGGTGATGCCGGCGTCGCGGATCCCGCAGGCGACGATGGCGTCGTAGGCCTCGAACCCGTTCGAGCAGTTCAAGGCGAACCCGTGCATGGTCACACCTTCGGCGACGCGGATGCCGATGGCGGCGATCTTCTCGTCGCGTTGCACGCCTCTGATCCACACCCCGGAGCGCCCTTGCACGCGTTCTCCCGGCACTCCGAGCCCGGCGAGCACGTCGATGAGAACGCCTTCCAAGCGCCTGACATAGCCGACGACGTCGATCGGTTCGGGCAGTCTGAGGATCGGGTACCCCACGAGCTGGCCCGGCCCGTGCCAGGTGATCTTCCCGCCGCGGTCGACATCGATGACGGGTGTGCCGTCGGTCGGCCTTTCGTCGGGCTCTGTGCGTTTACCCGCGGTGTACACCGCGGGATGCTCGAGGAGAATGACGGTATCGGGCGCCCGGCCTGCAACGACGGCGGCGTGAAGCTCACGCTGCTGTTGAAGGGCCTCGAAATACGGCACGGAATTGGCGCTTAGTCCCGTGTCGATGAAGTCGACCACGCGAACAGTCTATGCGGGCGGTCGTCCTCCCCAGAACGGGCAGGCGGCGAGTTGCCCACAGATCGACGTCACCCTGCAGACGTCGCGGGCAGCAAACCGTTTACTGGTCGCATGACGTCAAGCCTGAACCGCCTCACCCGACGAGCCGACAGGCTCTGCTCCGATCGCGGCTGGGAGGTCGTGCGAACACTGCGGGCCGACCAAGACGAGATTCGCCGTCTCGTCGTCACGCCCGAGTCGTCGCTGACGGTGGAGCTCGTGCTGCGTGCGGAGACGGAGGACGCGGTGGCTCGGGCGCACGCCGAGGGGAGTGCCCTTCGTGCGGTCGCCTCGGAGCATGTCGTTCGGCTGCTCGAGGTGGTGCCCGTCGAGCACCGCATCCGTCGACCAGCGATCGGGCGCCGTGGTCAGGCGCCGCCCGATCGACAGTCGTGCTCGCTCCTCATCGAGCATCCCGCGTACGGCGACTTGCGAGGCCACCTCGCGCGACGCGGAACGATCCGGCTGGGGGAGGCGGTGACGCTGCTGCTCGCCGTCGCCGACGGCTTGCGTGCTCTGCACGATGCCGGCTGGACGCACGGGTCGCTGACGACCGATCGTGTCATGCTCCGACGCGATGGCTGCCCGGTCATCGCAGACCTCCGGTGGGCGAGCGTCGCGGACAGGGAGACGGTCGCGGTCGATCGGGCGGCATACAGGGGCGTGGCCGAAGACGTCTCGCGCGCGCTCCGTGCGCACGAGGGGATGCACCTGCTCGCCACCCTGCACCGAGCCTTCGCGGTCTCGGGGTGGCGAGCGGTGAGCTCCGCGCTCGTCGAGCTCGCCGAGCCGGAGGCGGTACAGGTCGAGCGGGCCGCCGTGCCCCGGTCTGCGCCGCCTGCCGCCGCCGACGCTGCCGCCGACATCGCCGTGGTGCCGAGAGCCGGTGCGATCGACGAGTCCGCTCGGGAGAAGCCGCGGTGGGATCGCACGAGTCTGGCGCGTCGCCTGGTCGACGGGCATCCCGTGGCCGAGCTGGGTGTCGCTGTGAAGGCGTGGGCGTCTCGACGAAAACGGTTGCTGATCATCGCGGCCGTGCCGCTGGCAGGCGCAGGTCTCGTTCTCGCACTCATCCCGCCCTCCGGGGCGGCGTCCTCGGGGCGACCATCGGATGCATCGCGGGTCGCGACGTCGACATCGTCGACATCGCCGTCGCCGCCGTCGCCGCCGTCATCCGGGGTCGCCACGCCGGATCGACCGGCGGCAGCCACCGGAACCGCCGGTCCGAAAGCGGGAGAGGCAGCGAACGGCATAGGCACCGGTGCGCGCTCCGACGACCCTGCAGTCGCGGGAGCAGCGCTGCTCGACGAACGTCACTCGTGCTTCGCGGCGGCGCATCCGGAGCGCGGGTGCCTCGCGAGGTCGATCGAGGCCGGCTCAGCATTCTTGGAGACCGAAGCGTCTGCACTCGGCACCGAGGGGGCGGCCCACGCCAGAGACTACCGCGGCGCTGTGCTCGCGCTCGATCAGCGGTGGGGCGACGCGGCGCTCGTCGTGGTCGCCCCCGGGCCGGAGTCGACGCCGTCTGCCACAACGCAACCGGCCTCGCTCCTGATGATCAGGAGCGAGGCCGGTTGGCTGCTACGTGAGGTCTACTCGTGAGCTCAGACGCCGAGGTTGCCCTCGAAGTCGCCACCCTCGAGGCGGTTCTTCACCGCGACGAGGAAGCGAGCGGCGTCCGCGCCGTCGACGATGCGGTGATCGTACGAGAGTGCGAGGTAGACGGTCGAACGGATGGCGATCGCGTCGGTTCCGTCAGCGCTGATCACGACAGGCTTCTTCGTGACGATGCCGGTGCCGAGGATGGCCACCTGGGGGAGGAACACGACAGGCGTGTCGAACAGTGCGCCGCGCGAACCGGTGTTCGTGAGCGTGAACGTTCCGCCCGCGAGCTCGTCCGGCTTGAGGCGGTTGTCGCGGGTGCGCTCGGCGAGGTCGGCGATCTCCTTGGCCAGGCCGGCCAGGTCGAGCTCCGACGCGTTGCGCACCACAGGGGTGAGCAGTCCGCGCTCGGTGTCGACGGCGATCGACAGGTTCTCGTGATCCGGGTACACGATCGAGTCGCCGTCGATCGTGGCGTTGATGACCGGGTACGACTTCAGCGCTTCGCTGGCCGCCAGGGCGAAGAACGGCAGGAAGGAGAGCTTCACGCCGGTCTTGGCCAGGAAGTCGGCCTTCACCTTGTCGCGGAATGCGGCGACCTTGGTGACGTCGACCTCGACAACCGAGGTGAGCTGCGCGGAGGACTGCATCGAGACGACCGCCCGCTCGGCGACGACCTTGCGCAGACGCGACATCGGCTGCGTGGTGCCGCGCAGAGGCGAGACCTCGGCGACAGGCGCTGCGGCCGGTGCGGCGGCTGCGGGAGCAGCAGCGGCGGCGGGAGCAGCGGCGGAGAGGATGTCCTCCTTGCGGATGCGACCGCCGACACCGGTACCGGTGACGCTAGCGAGGTCGATGCCCTGCTCGTTCGCGAGCTTGCGGACGATCGGCGTGACATAGCCGGTGTTACCGGCGTGCGCGCCGCCGGACGAAGCCGGCGCAGCGGCTGCCGGCGCGGCCGGTGCAGCCGGAGCGGGGGCGGCGGCGGGAGCGGGCTGTTCGGCAGCAGGTGCCGGAGCAGCGGGGGTCTCTGCGGCGGGTGCCGGTGCGGCGGGAGCGGCCTGTTCGGCAGCAGGTGCCGGAGCAGCGGGTGCCGGAGCGGCGGGTGCCGGAGCGGCGGGTGCCGGTGCGGCCGGAGCTGCAGCGGCCGGAGCTGCGGCGACCGGAGCAGGCTCCGGTGCAGCGGCCGGGGCCTCAGCGGGAGCCTCCGCGGCGGGCGCCTCGGGAGCTGCGGCCTCGGCCGGCGCTGCCTCAGCAGGCTCGCTCGGTGCGGCTTCGGCAGCGGGCGCGGCCGGAGCCTCGCCGCCGCCGGAACCGTCGCCGATGGTCACGAGCGCGGTACCCACCTCGACGGTCTCGTCCTCCTGCACCAGGATCGCCTCGACGACGCCCGCGATGGGGGACGGAATCTCGGTGTCGACCTTGTCGGTCGAGACCTCGAGCAGGGGCTCGTCCACCTCGACACGGTCGCCAACGTTCTTCAGCCAGCGGGTGACCGTGCCTTCCGTGACACTCTCGCCGAGTGCCGGGAGGCTGACGGATTCGCTCATGAGCTTGTCTCCTTCAAAACCAATTCGTTCAGTAGCTTATTGCAGTCGCGTCGACGGTCGACGGACTTAGAGGGTGTGGAGCGGCTTGCCTGCGAGATAGAGGAAAGCCTCGCCGAGCGCTTCGTTCTGGGTCGGGTGCGCGTGGATGAACGGGGCGATGTCCTCCGGGTACGCCTCCCAGTTCACCGCGAGCTGCGCTTCGCCGATGAGCTCGCCGACGCGGGCTCCGATCATGTGCACGCCGACGACTGGGCCGTCGTTCACACGCACGACCTTGACGGTGCCGCTGGTTCCGATGATCTCGCTCTTGCCGTTGCCGGCCAGGCTGTAGTCGTAGCTCGACACCTTGTCGGCGCCGTACTGCTCCGCGGCCTTGGCCTCGGTGAGGCCGATCGAGGCGACCTCGGGGTCGCAGTAGGTGACCTTCGGGATGTTGACGTCGGGAACAACGATCGGGTTCAGGCCCGCGATCTCCTCCGCGACGAAGATGCCCTGCTGGAAACCGCGGTGCGCGAGCTGCAGGCCGGGGACGATGTCGCCGACGGCGTAGACGCCCGGGACGCTCGTGGCCAGACGCTCATCGGTGATGACGAAGCCGCGGTCGAGCGTGACGCCGACCTCCTCGTAGCCGAGGTTGGCCGTCGAGGGGCCACGTCCGACGGCGACGAGCAGAAGCTCGGCGTCGACGGTGTCGCCGTTCTCGAGCGTGACGACGACGCCGTCATCGTTCTGGGTGACACCGGAGAAGCGGACACCGAGACGGTAGTCGATGCCCCGGCGGCGGAAAGCGCGCTCGAGCGACTTGCTGATCGACTCGTCTTCGTTGGGAACCAGGTGGGGGAGGGCTTCGATGATCGTGACGTCTGCGCCGAACGACTTCCAGACGCTCGCGAACTCGACGCCGATGACGCCGCCGCCGAGCACGGCGACCTTCTTCGGAACGAAGTCGAGTTCGAGGGCCTGCTCGCTGGTGATGACACGGCCGCCGATGTCGAGGCCGGGGAGCGAGCGCGAGTAGGAGCCGGTGGCGAGGATGACGTTCTTGCCGACGATCGTGTCTTCGCCGACCTGCACCGTGGTCGGGGAGGTCAGACGACCCTCGCCCTCGATGACCGTGATGCTGCGTGCCTTCACCAGGCCCTGGAGGCCCTTGTACTTCTTGGCGACGATTCCCTGGCGGTACTCGGTGACGCCGTTGATGTCCACACCCTGGAACTCGGTGAGGATTCCGTACTTCGACGACTCACGCGAGTAGTCGGCGACCTCGGCCGCGTGGAGCAACGCCTTTGTGGGGATGCAACCACGGTGCAGGCAAGTGCCTCCGACCTTGTCTTTCTCGATCATGCCAACGGTGAAACCGAGCTCGGCCGCACGCAGCGCAGCTGCGTAGCCTCCACTTCCACCGCCGAGCACCACAATGTCAAAGTTCTGCTCAGACACCCAGCTACTCCCTCGCGCATCAAGATTCGTGACACGACCCTGCCTCGAATCTGTTGCTCGATGGCAGGCGTTGAACGGCAAGAATTTCTTGCCTCTACGACCTTACTACTGTCGGGAAAAGTCCTCGGCCAAGCGGATGAGCGCGCGCACGGTCACAGCGGTCGGTCCTTTGCCCGTGAAACCGTACGGGGATGCAGGACCCTTGGCGGGGCCCGCGATGTCGAGGTGGGCCCAGGGGATGCGGGGTGCATCCTCCGCGTCTCCTGTGCGTCCGACGAACTCCTGCAGAAAGACGCCGGCGAGCAGCATTCCGCCGGCGGTGACACCGGGATTCGCGTTAGCGATGTCCGCGACATCCGAATTGATGGTCGCCCGCAGCTCGCCCGGAAGCGGCATCGCCCACAGCAGTTCGCCCGTCGCGGCGGCGGCGTCGAGCACCTGTGCCACGAGGGCGTCCTCGCCCATGACGGCGGCGTACCGCGTGCCCAGCGCGACCATGGCGGCGCCGGTCAGCGTGGCGACGTCGACGATCGCATCCGGCTTCTCCTCGCTCGCGGCGACGATCCCGTCGGCCATGACCAGGCGCCCCTCGGCATCCGTGTTGAGCACCTCGACGGTGCGTCCACCGCGGATGCGGAGCACGTCATTCGGTCGGATCGCGGACCCGGATGGCATGTTCTCCGCGATGCACAGCCACGCCGTGACCCGAACAGGCAGGGCGAGACGTGCCGCGGCGAGGGTAACGGCGAGCACGGTTGCGGCGCCCGTCATGTCGTACTTCATGCCCACCATGCCGGTCGGCGGCTTGAGCGAGAGCCCGCCGGTGTCGAAGGTGATGCCCTTGCCGACCAGCGCGAGATGCTTCGCCGCTCCGGCGGGCGAATAGCTGACCTTCACGAGCCGGGGCGGGCGGGTCGAGCCCTGCCCCACGCCGAGGATGCCGCCGAAGCCCTGTTCGGCGAGCTCCTTCTCGTCCCACACTGTCACCTCGACGGGGAGCCCGGCGGATTCGTCGCGCGCAGCCTGCGCCAGCGTCTCGGGGTAGAGGTCGAGCGGGGGAGTGTTCACCAGGTCCTTGACGAGAGACACGGCCTGCGCCACCGCGACAGCCTGAGCGACCAGGTCGTCGGAGCCGGTGGCGAGCACCTCGATCGAGCCGACCGGCGCCTTCGTCGACGCCTTCGAGGCCTCCCGGTAGGCGGTGAAGGAGTAGGAGCCGAGCGCTGCTCCTTCGAGCACGGCGGCGATCTGCTCGTCGCCGACGAGCGGGAAGGCGATGCTCACCGAATCGGTTCCGGCGAGCTGCCGGATGGCGGATCCCGCCGCGTAGCGCAGGGCCTCGGCGTCGACGGATGCGGGGACACCGACGACCGCGATCGATCGCGCGTCTCCGACGCCGGGGAGCCGCACCACTTCGTCTCTGCCGCCGGAGAATCCGACGGCGTCGAGCTGGGCCGCCACGGCGGAGAACCCGTCGACGGCGAAGAGCTCGGCCGCCCCGTCGATGACGCGCGCGCCGATCAGCACGACGGAGGAGGAGGGCGACGGAGTGGAGGCGGACGACAGGCTGAGAGAGGGAACCGACATGGGTCGAATCTATCGTTTCCGGCCGAGACCTCCGGCTGTTCGCTGTGGGCGTGTGCCTTCGCGGGTGGTTCCCGGCTTTCTCGCCAAAGCTGCGGCCTAGAGTTAAAACATGCACGATCCCGCAGAACTGTACGAGCTCGATCCGGCCCTCGCCGAGGTGCCGGAGGGGCTTCACCTGGTGGCGGGCCTGACCGGATTCGCGGATGCAGGCTCCGGCGTGAGCCAGCTCGGCAGCTACCTGTTGGGAACGCTCGACTCGGAGGTCGTCGCGACCTTCGACGCCGACATCCTTCTGGACTACCGCGCTCGGCGTCCGATCATCTACTTCGACCAAGACCATCTCACCGACTACCAGCCGGCGACCCTGAAGCTCTACCTCGCCTACGACGAGCTGCGTCAGCCTTTCCTCCTGCTCTCCGGCTTCGAGCCCGACTTCCAGTGGGAGCGGTTCACGCAGGCGGTGCTGGGGCTGATCGATCGCCTGAAGGTCAAGAGCGTGACGTGGGTGCACGCCATCCCGATGCCCGTTCCGCACACCCGGCCCATCGGCGTCACAGTCAGCGGCAACCGCGCCGACCTCATCGAAACGATGTCGATCTGGAAGCCGCACACCCAGGTGCCCGCCAACGCGCTGCACCTGCTGGAGTACCGGCTGCAGCAGAGCTCGTACCCGATCGCCGGTTTCATCCTGTTGATCCCGCACTACCTGGCAGACACCGAATACCCGGCCGCCGCCATCACCGCGCTCGACAGCATCAGCGCCGCGACCAGCCTGATCTTCCCGACCGACAGGCTGCGTCAAGAAGATCGCGAGTTCATCGCGAACATCGACGAGCAGGTCGCGGGCAACCCCGAACTCGGCAAGCTGGTGGGCACGCTGGAAGAACGTCACGACAGCTACATGGAAGACAACCAGCTGCGTTCGCCCTTGACCGATCAAGACGGGGAGCTTCCGTCGGCCGACGAGATCGCCGCCGAGTTGGAGAACTTCCTCGCGTTCCGTCGTCACGGCGACGAGGAGAACGGGCCGACGATCGGCTAGCACGTGCCGCATGCCGTCGCGGCCGGGCATACGCTGGTGAGGTGAACTCGCGACGCTCCTGGCTGATTTTCGCCGTCGGCGTCTTCGCCTACCTCGTGGCCGTGATGCAGCGCACGACCATCGGCGTCGCCGGTGTCGCGGCGACCGACCGCTTCCACGTCTCCGCGTCGGTGCTGTCGACACTCGCCGTGGTGCAGCTCATCGTGTACGCCGCGATGCAGATCCCCGTCGGCGTCCTCATCGACAGGGTCGGATCAAGATGGCTCATGGCCGTTGGCACGGCACTCATGGTCGTCGGGCAGGTGACCGTCGCCATCGCTCCGAGCATCGGGATCGCCATCCTCGGACGTGTGCTCGTCGGTGCGGGGGATGCGACGGTGTTCACCTCGCTCATGCGGCTGACGAACTCGTGGTTCCGTGGGCGGATCGTTCCGCAACTCTCGCAGTGGATCGGCAACATCGGTCAGCTCGGCCAGGTGTTGTCCGCCATCCCGTTCGCGATCATCCTGCACCAGTCGGGCTGGACGACGGCGTTCCTGACGGCCGCATCGCTCTCGGTGATCGCGTTCGTCGGCATCGTCATCGTCATCACGGATCGCCCCGTCGGGTCGACTGAGGGCCCGCGCCCGGCGACGTGGGGCGAGTCGATGCGCCAGTTGAGGATCAGCCTGGCCCGTCCGGGAACGCAGCTCGGATTCTGGTCGCACTTCGTCACGCAGTCCTCCGGCACCGTGTTCAGCCTGATGTGGGGGCTTCCGTTCATGGTGTTCGCTCTCGGGATCGACCCGGCCGAGGCGGCCGGCCTGCTGATCGTCGCCGTCGTCGCGGGGCTCGTCTCGGGCCCGGTGCTCGGCCTCCTCACGGCTCGGTTCCCGCTGAGGCGAAGCAACCTGGTGCTGGGGATCGTCGCGGTGATGGGCGTCACCTGGGCGGTCGTGCTGCTCTGGCCGGGCATCCCGCCGCTCTGGATGCTGATCGTGCTGCTGGTCGTGATCGGCGTCGGTGGCCCGGGCTCACTGATCGGTTTCGACTTCGCGCGAACGTCGAACCCGCTGCACAGCCTGGGGTCGGCGAACGGGATCGTCAACGTCGGCGGGTTCCTCGCCAGCTTCGTGATGATGCTGCTGATCGGCATCGCCCTCGACGCCGAGAACTCGCTGCGGGTGGCGAGCGGAGGAGCGAACGACCTCTACGCGCTCGATTCCTTTCGATGGGCGTTCGCCGTTCAATACGTCATCGTCGGCATCGGGGTCGGGTTCCTGGTGCGCGCGAGGCGCCGCACTCGCCGCCTCCTCTCCGAGGACGAGGGAATAGAAGTGGCCCCGTTGTGGGTTGCACTCTCTGAAGCGTGGAGGATGCGCGGCCGCTGACCGGCCGTCGGCGACGCTGAGACGAACCGCGGAGTCACTGACCGGAAGCGAGCCGGACAGTGGTAAGGGGAGTGCTCGATTCGTGCAATAATTGACTTTCGGACCCGTTCATATCCAGGGGCTCGGAGCATCTCAGATGCCCGGCGCAGACACCCAGGACTTGACATGGGTCTTAGTAATGTCCGCACGCAACCTGAGCCAGGCCCGGCGCTACGAATCTCGGCCCTCCGCTTGGTATGAAAGGTGTTCACATGGCAACCCGTGCAGCAGGTTCCGTCAAGTCGGCGACGGCAGTAGCCGAGCCCGACGTCGACGAGACCACCGTCGCCCCGACGGCGACGAAGACAGCGGCCAAACCGGCCGCGAAGAAGGCCCCAGCGAAGAAGGCGGCGACCAAGCCCAAGGGTCGCGCCAAGAAGAGCGACGACGACGAGATCGGCGACGACGAAGCTGTCGACGCCGATGAGGTCGAGGTCGTCGCCGACGACGAGTCGGACGACGCCGAGACCAAGACCGATGACGACACCGAGTCGGAGACCGGGAAGCCCGCGGCCGTGGAAGAGCCGCTGCCGACCGGCGCTCTCGTGCTGCGCGCCGTCGACGAAGACGACGACATCCCCGTCTATTCCGCGGCCATCACCGGCGCGACGGCCGACCCGGTCAAGGACTACCTGAAGCAGATCGGTAAGGTCGCGCTTCTGAACGCGGCCGAAGAGGTCGAGCTCGCGATGCGCATCGAGGCGGGACTGTTCGCCGAAGACAAGCTCGCCAACACGCCGAACATGCCGAAAGAGCTGGAGCGCGAGCTCCGCTGGGTCGCGCGTGACGGTCAGCGTGCGAAGAGCCACCTGCTCGGAGCGAACCTCCGCCTGGTCGTCTCGCTTGCGAAGCGGTACACGGGTCGTGGGATGCAGTTCCTCGACCTCATTCAGGAAGGCAACCTGGGCCTCATCCGCGCGGTCGAGAAGTTCGACTACACCAAGGGCTTCAAGTTCTCGACGTACGCCACCTGGTGGATCCGTCAGGCGATCACCCGCGCGATGGCCGACCAGGCCCGCACCATCCGCATCCCGGTGCACATGGTCGAGGTCATCAACAAGCTCGCGCGTGTCCAGCGACAGATGCTGCAAGACCTGGGCCGCGAGCCCACGCCGGAAGAGCTGAGCCGCGAACTCGACATGACCCCTGAGAAGGTCATCGAGGTGCAGAAGTACGGCCGTGAGCCGATCTCCCTGCACACCCCGCTCGGCGAAGACGGCGACAGCGAGTTCGGTGACCTCATCGAAGACACCGAGGCTGTCGTTCCCGCCGACGCGGTGGGCTTCACGATGCTGCAGAAGCAGCTCGAGAGCCTTCTCGACTCCCTCTCGGAGCGCGAGGCGGGCGTAATCCGCATGCGCTTCGGCCTGGGCGACGGCATGCCGAAGACACTCGACCAGATCGGCGACACGTTCGGGGTCACCCGCGAGCGCATCCGCCAGATCGAGTCGAAGACGATGGCGAAGCTCCGCCACCCGTCGCGCTCGCAGTCGCTTCGCGACTACCTCGAGTAGGCCGCCGGAGTGCGATACAGGCTGGCGGTCGTCGCAGGACGACTCGCCCGCTGGCTGTTGCGTCTTCGCGGCGGCGGCTCGGCCGTTCCCGGCCGGATCGCCCTCGCGATCGCGCCGAAGTTCCTCGAGCGATCGGTCAGCAGGCTGCCGCTCGGCGTCGTGTTCGTCTCCGGGTCGAACGGCAAGTCGACGACGACGAACATGCTCACGGGCGTGTTGCGCGAACACGGACTGAACGTCTTCACGAACCCGTCGGGGGGCAATCTTCCGCAGGGCATCGCGTCCGCGCTGCTCGCCAGCGTTCCGCTGGACGGCTATGTGCGCGGAGACGTCGGAGTGATCGAGGTCGACGAGGCGTACGGCGTTGATCTCGCGACTCTGCTCAAGCCGAGGGCGTCGCTGCTTCTGAACGTGCAGATCGACCAGCTCAACCGGTTCTTCGAGCCGACGCGGGTCGTCGGGATGCTCCGGTCGATCGGTGCGTCGTCGTCGGAGTTCGTCGTCGTGAACGCCGATGACGACAGCCTGTCCCGCATCGGCGCGGAGTTCGCCGTCGAAGGGCGGGAGGTGGCGACCTTCGGCGTCGCTCCGGCTCTCATCGCGGCCTCCCCGAACGGTCTGGCGAACGTCGAGGACTTCTCGGGCGCCGCATCCGGGGCGTTGCCCGCACCCGACGTGGTCGTCAGCGAACTGGGCGCCCGCGATGCGGTGCTCGATGTCTCTGGCGAGAGCGTCACGATCGCGCTTCCGGCTCGCGGGCTGCACTACGCGGTCGATGCCGCCGGCGCCACCGCTATGGCGCGGAGACTGCTGGGCGATCGCTTCCGCACCGAGGCTGTGGCGCGCGCGATGTCGTCGCTGCGCACCGTCTACGGCCGCGGTGAGACCCTGCGCGTCGGCGACGAAGACATCGAGATCATCATGATGAAGAACCCGCCGAGCCTGCAGCTGAACCTGGACTACCTCGAAGAGGCACCCGAGCAGGTCTTCGTCGCCGTCGACGAAGGAACCCCCGACCCGTCCTGGGTGTACGACATCGACCTCTCGTCGCTGTCGCACGTCGACGTCGTCTCCGGAACGAAAGCGTGGCAGTTCGCCACCCGCTTCGCCTACGCGGGCATCCCGGTCGGTTCGGTGTTTCCCGAGCTCAGAGCAGCACTCTCCGCGTTCATGGCCTTGCCGACGCCCTCGCGCGGCACGAAGACGATGATCGTGAACTACGAGCAGATGATGCTGATCCGCAAGCAGCTCGGTTTCCTCGACCTGGAGGGCGGGGAACGATGAGCGATCTGCGCATCCTGCACCTGTATCCGCGCGAGCTCGGCATCAACGGCGACGTGGGCAATGTCACGGCGCTCGTCGAGCGGGCGGGGTGGCGCGGGCTCGTCGCCGAGGTGTTGACGCACGAGGTCGGGGATGAGCTTCCGGATGCCGTCGACATCGTGCACATCGGCAGCGGCCCGCTCTCGTCGCAGCGCGTCGTGCTGGAGGACGTGCAGCGCATCGCCCCTGTCCTGCGCGAGTGGCGCGACGCGGGCATCCCCGTTCTGGCTATCGCCGGCGGCTGGCAGCTGCTGGGAACCGAGATCGTGACGGCGGACGGCGAGAGACTGGCGGGCGCCGGTGTCTTCCCGACCAGCGCTCGACTCGGCACCGAGCGCCATGTCGGCGAGATCGTGGTGCGCGGCGACGCCGGCGTGCTCGCCGGTTTCGAGAACCACTCCGCGAGCACGACGCTCGAGGGCGGCGAGCCGCTGGGCGCAGTGCTGAGCGGCATCGGCAACGGCGACGCCGCTCGTTCGGAGGGCGTGCAGGTCGCAGCCTCCGTCGGCACCCACCTGCACGGACCGGTGCTCCCGATGAACCCCGAGCTCGCCGACCGCATTCTCGCAACCGCCCTGGCCCGGCGCGGAAACGGAACCGTTCTCACCGCGACGCCCGCGGTGCGCACCGTCGACGGCTACGCCGCGAACGCGCGTCGCGCCATCGCCGAGCGGGTCGGCTTGCGCCTGTAGGGCTCAGCCGACGTAGACGCGGGGGACGCGCGGCGAGACGCCGGTGACGATCTCGTCAGCGATGGTTTCGGCCCAGTCCGCCCACTTCTCGGCTATGACCTCGCCGTCGACGCCTGGGCCGAACAGGATGGCCGTGTCGCCGACGCGCACCCGGCCGGCGCCGACCGTGCCGAGGTCGATGAGCATGGAGTCGGCGTCGACCGCGACGACCTGCCGCGGGATGCCGCCGACGGCCACGCGGGCCTTCGCTATGCCGAGCGTCGGAACGCCGTCGGCGTACCCGATCGCGAGGCGGGCGAGAGACGTTCCGTCGACGTTCGTCTCGATGATCGGCGCTTCGAGGCGCATCGCCGGCACCAGACCGAGCTCCGCGCCGGTGCTGTCGTCGAACGGGGAGATGCCGTAGGCGGCGATGCCGAGGCGCACCAGGTCGAATCGGGCCTCCGGCATCCGGATGCCCGCGGAACTGGCCGCGAGGTGCAGGATCTCGAACGTCGCGCCGTGTTGCTCCGCGACGACGACCGCGGCTTTGAACTCGGCGAGGGCCTTCTCGTCGTCGGCCATCGACGCGTCTGCCAAGTGGGACCACGCGGCACGGATGCGCACGAGGCCTCGACGCTGCAGCTCGACGGCCGCCTCGATGAGTCCCGGCCATTCCTCGATCGTCGCACCATTGCGGCTGAGGCCCGTGTCGACCTTCAGATGGATCACGGCCGGGCGGTCGGCTCCGGCCGCGGCGATCGCCTCGAGCTGCCAGAGCGCCGAGATACCGAGCTCGATGTCGGCCTCGATGCCGGCGCGGAAGTCGGTGCCCGTTCCGTGCAGCCAAGCGAGGATGGGCACCGTCATGCCGGCGTGCCTGAGCACGAGGCCGACGGGGATCTCGAGCACCGCCAGCGAGGTGGCCCCCGCCTCGATGCCGGCGCGCGCGACGGGGAGGAGCCCATGACCGTAGGCGTCCGCTTTGACGGCGAACATGACCTCCGACGGCGAGATGAGCTTCGCGATATGCGAGACGTTGTGCCGAAGAGCCGCCAGGTCGATCACGGCGCGGGGGAGCGGCTCCGCGATGGCGTCGGTGATCGTCATGCGGTGTAGACCCTCTCGATGCGGGTGCCGAGGCGGCTCGTGATGATGGAGGCGGCGATGCCGGTGCTGTCCGCCCAGTCGAGTGCGGTCGGTTCGCCGAGGGCGGCGTCGCCGAAGAGCACCGCCCGCTCGCCCGGGGTGACGGTGGCGCCGTCGAGATCGACGACGAACTGATCCATGGCGATGCGCCCGGTCACGCGACCGGTGTATGCGCCGATACGAACGGGGGCCCGGTTGGTGGCGACGCGCGGCACGCCGTCGGCGAAGCCGAGGGCGACGAGCGCCAGCGTCGTCGGGTGGGTGGTGCGATAGGTGTAGCCGTACGAGACGCCCGTGTCGGCACCGACGCGCTTGACGGCGATGACCTCGCCGACCAGCCGAAGGGCGGTCGCCGTCGGATGTGCCGCGTCGAGACCGAAGAGCGCGGCACCGAGCACGCGAGGCGTCTCGTGGTGGCTCTCGCGGCCGGCGCCCGCTGCGCCGCCGCCGGCTCCGACGGTCGAGCCGGGGATGCGGGCATCCGCCAGCGCCGCCGCGTCTTCGACCCGGGACAAGACGAGACCGCCGACCCCCGCATCCGATAGCACCCTGGCGACGGGGATGAGCCCGTGGCCGTAGGCGTCGGCGCGAAGATCGGCGGTGAGGTCTGAGAGCGGGAGGCCGGCCGTGGCCGCCAGAGCGCCTGCGTTCCCGGCGATGCGCCCGAGGTCGACGAAGGCATGCCTACGCACACCCGACGAACTCGGCGCCATCGTCAGAATGTCTTCTGGGAACGCTTGGTCGGCGTTACGCGCGCTGGTCTTCGAAGAGACGCGCGGTCTCGTCGTGCCAGCTGTGCGCGATCTCCGACAGCTTCTCCTGGTGCTTCTTGCCGTGGTGGGCGCAGAAGAGGAGCTCGCCATTGTTCACGACAACGCGAATGTACGCCTGAGCGCCGCAGCTGTCGCAACGATCGGCCGCCGTCAGTTGCGGCCCCGATGCGAGCTCGTCAACCGCACCGTTCTCCGTGGTGATCGTCGACATGTGATGCTCCTTTCAGATCGCAACCCGTGAACTCGGTACACCTATAGAACCACGTTCTGGCGGGAACCCTGCCTGATTTGCCTGCTATTTCGCTCAACGCGTAGCCGATACCCAGGAGAGAGTGTCGGTGGGCGAGACAAGGCCTCGCACTGCTTAGGCTGGTAGGTGGTATGGCGCCGGTATCCACAGCACCCTGGCGCCTCGACTTCTGCAAGGAGCGCTCGTGGCGAGCTCGGACTATTCGGCCAGACACCTCTCGGTACTCGAGGGGCTCGAGGCGGTGCGCAAGCGCCCCGGAATGTACATCGGTTCCACCGACTCCCGAGGCCTCATGCACTGCCTCTGGGAGATCATCGACAACTCCGTCGACGAGGCGCTGGCCGGCCACGGTGATCGCATCGAACTCATCCTGCACCCCGACCACAGCGTGGAGGTGCGCGACAGTGCGCGCGGCATCCCCGTGGACATCGAGCCCAAGACCGGCCTGAGCGGGGTGGAGGTAGTCTTCACCAAGCTGCACGCGGGCGGCAAGTTCGGCTCGGGGTCGTACGCGGCCTCCGGCGGACTGCACGGCGTCGGCGCGTCCGTGGTGAACGCCCTCTCCGAGCGGCTCGACGTTGAGGTCGATCGCGACGGCAAGACCTACGCCATGTCGTTCCACCGCGGCGAGCCG
This sequence comes from Leifsonia sp. NPDC058292, assembly GCF_042880955.1. Lineage (NCBI taxonomy): Bacteria > Bacillati > Actinomycetota > Actinomycetes > Micrococcales > Microbacteriaceae > Leifsonia > Leifsonia sp. NPDC058292. Next base: position 1,696 of record NZ_JBHVYL010000032.1, on the reverse strand, counting down.
GGCATCTTCGCCGACAAAGGCGAGGCGACGCCCGACGCGCCGTTCACTCCGTTCGAGAACGGCAGCGAACTCCGCGTCGTCGGCAAGGTGAAGCGCGGGGTGACGGGCACGCGCATCCGGTACTGGGCGGATCGCCAGATCTTCACCAAGGGTGCCGAGTTCCAGTCCGACGAACTGATCGGCCGTGCTCGGCAGACCGCCTTCCTGGTTCCCGGGATCAGCCTCTCCATCGACGACCGTCGCAGCCCCGAAGGTGAGACGACGACGTTCTCGTACGAAGGCGGGATCTCGGAGTTCGTCGACTTCCTCGCACCGGACAGCCCGATCACCGAAACCTGGCGCCTCACCGGCGACGGGCACTTCACCGAGACCGTTCCCGTGCTCTCCGAGTCGGGAGCGATGCTGCCGACGGAGCTGAGGCGGGACTGCCACGTCGACATCGCTCTGCGCTGGGGCACCGGCTACGAGACGGTCATGCGCAGCTTCGTGAACATCATCGCGACGCCGAAGGGCGGAAGCCACCAGACCGGCTTCGACCAGGGGATGCTCAAGTTCTTGCGCACGCAGATCGAGCAGAACGCGCGCCGCCTCAAGGTCGGCACCGACAAGCTCGAGAAGGACGACGTGATGGCGGGCCTCACCGCGGTGCTCACGGTGCGTCTCCCCGAGCCGCAGTTCGAGGGTCAGACCAAGGAGATCCTCGGCACGCCGGCCGTTCGCGCCATCGTCGCGCAGGTCGTGCAGAAGACGATGACCGAACGGTTCACGTCGACGAAGCGCGACGACAAGGCGCAGTCCTCTCTGCTGCTCGACAAGGTCGTCGCCGAGATGAAATCGCGCATCTCGGCCCGCGCCCACAAAGAGACCCAGCGGCGCAAGAACGCGTTGGAGACCTCATCCCTGCCGGCGAAACTCGTGGACTGCCGGTCGAGCGACGTCTCGAACAGCGAACTCTTCATCGTGGAGGGCGACTCGGCCCTCGGCACGGCCCGTCGCGCACGTGACAGCGAGTACCAGGCGCTGCTGCCCATCCGCGGCAAGATCCTCAACGTGCAGAAGGCGTCCGTCTCCGACATGCTGTCGAACCAGGAGTGCGCGGCGATCATCCAGGTGATCGGCGCCGGGTCGGGGCGCAGCTTCGACCTGTCGACCGCTCGCTACGGCAAGGTCATCATCATGAGCGACGCGGATGTGGACGGAGCGCACATCCGCACCCTGCTGCTCACGCTGTTCTTCCGGTACATGCGGCCGATGATCGAGGAGGGCCGGGTGTTCGCCGCCGTGCCTCCGCTCCACCGCGTGATCGTGATGAACCCGGGATCGAAACCGAACGAGACGATCTACACGTACTCGGAGGCGGAGCTGCAGGCCGTTCTGGCCGACCTGAAGAAGCGCGGCAAGCGCTACCAGGAGCCCATCCAGCGCTACAAGGGGCTCGGCGAGATGGATGCGGACCAGCTGGCCACCACCACGATGGACCGCCACCACCGCACCCTGCGCCGCGTGCGCGTTCCCGACGCCGAGCAGGCCTCGAAGGTCTTCGAGCTGCTGATGGGCAACGACGTCGCCCCGCGCAAGGAGTTCATCATCGCCGGCGCCGACGACCTCTCCCGCGCCCGCATCGACGTCTGACCCCCCCCGCCCCGCCCCAAAGCAATCGACTACAGGAAGAACGCTCCCCATCACGCGATTCGGG
>NZ_JBHVYL010000031.1:0-44636 GCF_042880955.1 Leifsonia sp. NPDC058292 | reverse complement strand
GGGGCGGTCCTGCGCGTGTGTGGCCGTACCGGTCTAGATGGACCGGTGCGCCGGGCACACTCGACCGGAACGGCCACACTCGGGGCGGAGCGCGTCGCCAGCAGGGCGCCGTCGGCGTGACGTACGATGAAACAGGGCCCACGGGCCCCCGTTCCCGCTCACGTCACACCCTGGAGGCTCTGTTGGCCAAGCCTCGCTCCCGGCGTGTGCCGGTGACCATGTCGACGGGCGAGTCCGGCGCGGGGCGCTGGCTGCGCGGCATCCACTTCTCGGGATTCTCGCTCGTCATGATGGGGCTGATCATCCTGGCCGTCGTCATCCTCGCGCCGAGCCTGAGCGGGCTGGTGCAGCAGCGGCAGCAGATCGCCGACCAGCAGGCCAAGGTCGATCAGCTCGAGGCGCAGGTGTCCGACCTGAAGGACCAGCGGGCGCGCTGGAACGACCCCAGCTACATCCGGTCCCAGGCCCGCGATCGGCTCTACTACGTGATGCCCGGCGAGACGAGCTACCTCGTGATCGACGACAGGCCGCCGGCGGCGAAGGCCGGCGGCGACGCCCCGGTGAGCTCCGAACTGCAGAAGACCGAGACCGACTGGCTCGGCTCGCTGTTCGGCTCGTTCGTGGGCTCCGGCCTCAGCACGGCCACGCCCGATCAGCTCGACGGCAAGACCCCGGCGAGCGGAAGCACCCCGACACCGACGACCACCCCAGGCGGCTAGAAGATGACCACCCCACCGTTCGATCCCGTGACCGATGAGGACATCGCGGTCGTCTCCGCGCAACTCGGCCGCCCGGCGCGCAACGTGGTCGGCATCTCCGCCCGGTGCGTGTGCGGCCGGCCGACGGTCGTGTCGACGGCTCCGCGGCTCGACGACGGCACACCGTTCCCGACCTTCTACTACCTCACGCATCCCGCCGCCACGGCCGCGCTGTCGCAGCTCGAGGCGACCCAGGTGATGAACGAGTACAACGAGCTGCTCGAGTCCGACGAGGAGCTGCGCGACCGGTATGCCGCCGCCCACGCCGCGTACCTCGCCGACCGGGAGAGCATCGCGGTCGTGGATGAGATCGCCGGCATCTCCGCGGGCGGCATGCCCGTCCGCGTGAAATGCCTGCACGCGCTCGGCGCCCACGCGCTCGCAGCCGGGCCGGGCGTGAATCCCATCGGCGACCTGGCCCTGGCCCGTGCCGCCTGGTCGCCGGACGTCTGCGAGTGCGTGTTCGACGACGACGCCACCGCCGAGCCCGTGACTCCCGAGCCCGCCCCGCACGAGTGATCCGGTAGGCGGCACGCAGATGGGGCGCTGGAGGCGCGGGGGAGCAGCGGCCGCCGTGGGCATCGTGCTCGCGCTGGCCGCGCCGACGATGGCGCACGCCGATCAGGTGCGCGATCTCGAGTACTGGCTGAACGACTACGGCTTCACGCAGGCCTGGCAGACGACGAAGGGCGCCGGCGTCAAGGTGGCGGTGATCGACACCGGCGTCGACGGCTCCGTCGCCGACCTCGCGGGTGCCGTGGTCGGCGGCACGGATGTGTCGGGCGTCGGCGCGGCGAACGGTGAGCGCCCTCTCGGCGACGGCGATTCGGCGAGCCACGGCACGTGGGTCGCGTCCCTGCTCGCCGGGCGCGGAACAGGCGCCGACGATGGCGTGCTCGGGGCGGCGCCGGAGGCGTCGATCATCACGGCCTCGGTGGCGCTCGGCAAGGCGGCGGGCTCGATCAGCAGCGACGACCAGATCGCGTCGGCGGTGCAGTGGGCCGTCGACAACGGCGCGAAGGTCATCAACATGTCCCTGACGCGAAACACCCTCGACTGGCCGACGAGCTGGGACGACGCGTTCCAGTACGCGTTCGACCACGACGTCGTGGTCGTCGCCGCTGCGGGAAACCGTGGGAGCGGGACCACCGAGGTGGGCGCGCCGGCGACGATCCCCGGCGTGCTGACCGTCGCGGGTGTGAACCGCGAGGGCAAGGCCAGTTTCGACGCGTCGTCGCAGGGCATAACGATCGGTGTCTCCGCGCCGAGCGAGCAGCTGGTCGGCGCCAATCCCGGCGGCGGATACGTGCAGTGGGAGGGGACGAGCGGCGCGACTCCGCTCGTGTCGGGGGCGGTCGCCCTGGTGCGGGCCGCGCATCCGGAGCTGAAGGCAGCGGATGTGATCGAGCGCATCATCAAGACGGCCCGTCCCGTTCCCGGCTCGGTGCCGAGCCCCATCTACGGTTTCGGCCTCCTGGATGCCGGCGCTGCGGTCACGGCGAAGGTCTCGCATGTCACGGCGAACCCCATGGGCGACCTCGGCGAGTGGATCCGCATCCACCGGCGCGCCGACGTGCCCGCGACCGCCGCGCCAGGTGCCGGACCGGTCGCGACACCAACGCCGAAGGCCCTCGCACCGGAGCGCGAGCTGAACGTCGCCACCCTTCTCTGGCCGCAATGGAGCGCGCTCACGACCTTCTGGCTGCCGTTCAGCCTGATCGCCGGATTCGTCGCTCTCGCCGCCCTCGGCGGGGTGGGCGCATGGCGGCATTTCAGGCGAACGGCCAGCAGGGAGTAGATTAACCGCATACTTTCGTGTTGAGGAGACCCACAACTGTGCCCAAAATCCTGATCGTCGGCGGCGGATACGCCGGCTTCTACACCGCTTGGAAGCTCGAGAAGCAGCTCCGCAAGGGCGAGGCCGAGGTCACCATGGTGGACCCGCTTCCCTACATGACCTACCAGCCGTTCCTTCCTGAGGTCGCTGCGGGTTCGATCGAGCCGCGTCACGCGGTCGTCGCGCACCGTCGCCACCTGAAGACGACCAACGTCGTCACGGCGAAGGTCACCTACATCGACCACGCAAAGAAGACGGCGACCATCGAGCCGCTCGTGGGCGAGCCCTACGAGTTCGAGTACGACGTCGTCGTGGTGACCGCCGGTGCCGTTTCGCGCACCTTCCCGATCCCCGGCGTCGCCGACCAGGCCATCGGCCTGAAGACGATCGAAGAGGCCGTCGCCATCCGCGACAAGGTCCTCACCAACTTCGACAAGGCGGCCACACTGCCCGCCGGCCCCGAGCGCGACCGCCTGCTGACCTTCGTGGTCGTCGGTGGCGGCTTCGCGGGCATCGAGATCTTCGCCGAGCTGCGTTCGCTCGCCAGCTCGTTGCTGAAGCAGTACCCGCAGATCTCGTTCGACGACACGCACTTCCACCTCATCGAGGCGATGGGCCGCATCATGCCCGAGGTGTCGCTGCCCACCAGCCACTGGGTCATCAAGAACCTCGCTCAGCGCGGTGCCGAGATCCACCTCGACACGCAGCTGCAGAGCGCGGTCGACGGCGTGGTCGAGCTCTCCACCGGTGAGAAGTTCGAGACCGACCTCATCGTCTGGACGGCTGGCGTCATGGCCAACCCGACGATCGTGCGTCACACCGACCTCCCGATCGAGGAGCGCGGCCGCCTCAAGGTGCGCGCCGACCTCCGCGTCGGAAGCGACGAGGAGATCGTCAAAGACGCTTGGGGCGCCGGTGACGTGTCTGCCGTACCCGACCTCACGGGTGGTGGCGTCGGCGGCTTCTGCGTGCCGAACGCCCAGCACGCCGTGCGTCAGGGCAAGCTGCTCGCCAAGAACATCGTGGCCGACCTGCGCGGCGAGTTGCCCCGCCAGTACTTCCACAAGAACCTCGGTGCGGTCGCGGGCCTCGGTGTCGGGGTCGGCGTCTTCCAGTCCGGCAAGCTGGCCATCAAGGGCCTCCTCGCCTGGTTCGCGCACCGTGGCTACCACGGCCTCGCGATGCCCACGTGGGAGCGCAAGTGGCGCGTGCTCACCGACTGGATCGGTGGCTTCTTCCTCGGTCGCGACATCGTGTCGCTCGCCGCGGTGCAGACCCCGCGTGCGGTCTTCGAGGAGTTCGCCGCTCGCCCGAAGCCGCCGGCGGCCGACGCCGCCCCCGCGGTCGAAGCGCCCAAGAAGGCTCCCGCCAAGAAGGCCGCTCCCAAGAAGGAGCCCGCCGAGGTTCCCGCGAAGTAGTTTCGCCCGGTTCTGATTCGAAGGGCCCGATCCGACACCTGTCGGACCGGGCCCTTCGTCGTCGCTGCCCGACCGTGAGGTGCCCGGTGGTCATTGCACCACCGCATTAGATGGCATGCTGGTGGGCAGACATCCAGCGCCGAGGGGGAGCCGATGGGATTGTTTTCGAAGAAGGGCGCCAAGAGGGAGGCGCCCGCAGCAGAGAGCGCGGCTCCGGCGCGCCTCGTGTCGAACCGTCTGGTGCAGGCAGCGCTCAGTCGTTGGGCGTCCGGCAAAGACGCCCGCGCGTTCGCGGAGGTCTTGCGTCAGTGCGCGACCGGCGAGCTGCTTCTCGATTCGACGGGTTCGAGGTTGGCCGACCCGTCGAAGGGGTTTCAGGCGGGCGACACTCTGAGCATCGCCTCGCGCACCGACGACCAGGGCCGGCGTCTGCTGCTCGCCTACACGAGCAACGAGCGTCTCGCGGCATCCCACCCGGGCGAATCCCCGGTCTCACTCGTGCAACCCGCGCCCGCCGTGCTCGCCCAAGCAGCGGCGGAGTACGACGGCATCGCGATCGATGCGGGCTCCGACGACATGTGCATCGCTTACGCCGACGAGATCCGTCACCACCTCACCGACGACCCTGCGGTCAATGTGGCGCTCAAGACCGCGCTCGTCGAACGCACCACACCGTGGGACGATCTGCTGAACCTCGTGGCCAGCACGCCGGCCGTTTTCATCGCGATGACCGACGTGCGCGACGAGTCCGGCACGGTCACCGGTGTGACGGTCCCGACGGCGCGCGGCAAGAACGGCGAGACATACTCGGTGGCGTTCACGTCGCCCGCAGAGGTCTGGGCGTGGTCTCCGCCCGAGAACGCTCAGGTGACGGGCATCGCGAACGTCGCCCGTGTCGCACTCGAGCAGCGCCACGATGGAGTTCTGCTCAATCCGGCCGGCCAGTCGGTGGTCATCTCCCCGCCCGAGCTCCAGCGGTTCGCCTGAGTCCGACAAGGCGCTTGACATCGGGCGCACATCATCCCATAGTTAACGAACTGGTTAATTAACCAAGGAGTTAACATGACGGATGCTCTGAGCGCGACGTTCGCGGCGCTGGCAGACCCGACTCGGCGGGCCATCCTCTCGCAGCTCAGCGCGGGCGAGGCCACCGTCTCGCAACTGGCGGCGCCCCACGAGATGAGTCTTCCGGCGATCTCGCGGCACCTGCGTGTGCTCGAAGCCGCCGGGCTCATCAGCCAGGCCAGGGAGGCCCAATGGCGTCCCCGTCGACTCGAGACGGCGGAGCTGAAGCGGGCCGACGACTGGCTGTCCGCCTACCGGGAGTTCTTCGACGAGCGCCTCGACCGGCTCGATGGCCACCTCAAGACGATGGTCGCGGAGCGTGACCGTCTTCGCACCACGACGAAAGGACGCAGCAATGACGCAGACGACCGGCACTGAGCGCGGATTCACCCTCACCCGCATCCTGGATGCTCCCCGCGATCTGGTCTTCCAGGCGTGGACGGATCCGGCTCATCTCGGGTGGTTCTTCGCAGAGGGCACTCCGGCCGACGAGCCCGTGGAGGTCGACCTGCGGGTCGGTGGCGCTTGGCGGCAGCGGATGATCGAGTCCGACACCAAGCAGTACGTGACCGGCGGCATCTACCGCGAGATCGTTCCTGGTGAGCGCATCGTGTTCGAGTTCGGCGCTGTCGGCGGATGGCCCGAGATCCGCCCGGATCGGCCCGACGAGGTGCCGGTCGTCACAGTGCAGTTGGACGACCTCGGCGACAAGACCGAGCTGACCCTTCGCGTCGAGCTGCCCGAGCGGCTTTCCGACGCGGAAGCGCAGGCCTGGCTCGACCTGGGCATCCGGGAGGGGTGGGGGATCACGATCGACCGCCTGGTGGCGCGATTCGCGACCGACTCACGCTGAGTTCGCCGATCACACCTTCACGGGGGTGATGACACGCACCCAAAAAGTGAGTATGTTTCACCAATGGGCGTCGACGACGTCTCACGAAGCCGTTCGGGGGAGATCGATGACATTGCAGCGGGTGTTCGATCCGAAACTCAACACGCTGAACGCCCTCCGGCTGCTGCTCGCGATCAGTGTCATCGTGTGGCACTCGTTCCCGTTGACCGGTGCCCCGCACACGGCGCATCCGGTGACCCAGCTGCTCGGCGAGGGCGGGGTCGACGGGTTCTTCGCGATCTCCGGCTTCCTCATCGTGTCGAGCTGGATGCGTCGCCCCAAGTGGTGGCCCTACCTGCAGGCGCGCTTTCTGCGCATCGTGCCGGCGTTCTGGGTGTGCCTGATCGTCACCGCCGCGGTCATCGCGCCGATCGGTGTGCTGCTGTCGGGGGCTGGATTCCCCGCCGACTTCGTGGGGGAGGCCATGCGCTACGTCGGCGGCAACGCCGGCCTGCGCGTCGTGCAGTTCGGTATCGCGGGAACGCCGGCGGGCGTGCCGTACCCCGACGTGTGGAACGGTTCGCTGTGGACGCTCTGGTGGGAGTTCCTGTGCTACCTGGCCGTGCTCGGTCTCGGCCTCACCCGACTCCTCCGCTTTCGTGCGACGATTCCGGTGATCTTCCTCCTGTGCCTGGCCGTGGTGGTCGCGACCGGCGCCGGCGCCGTCGACAACTTCTACCTCGTCAACGCGGCGCGTTTCGGCCTGATGTTCTTCGCCGGCGCGCTCGTGCACCAGCTGCAGCACCGTCTGCCCGCCCGGTGGTGGCTTGTCGGCGTCGCCGCTGTGATCATCGTCGCCGCGGCCTTCCTGCCCGACTACCGCGTGCTCGCCGCCATCCCGCTCGCGTACCTGCTGATCGTCGCGGGCGCCCTGCTGAAGGTGCGCCGTCTGCGTCTCCAGAACGACATCTCGTACGGCACCTACATCTACGCTTTCCCGCTGCAGCAGGTTCTCGCCTCGGCCGGCCTGTACGCCCTCGGCGTGCCGCTGTTCGCAGTCCTCGCGACCGTGTTCACCCTGGCCATCGCCACGGCGAGCTGGTACGCGATCGAGAAGCCCGCCCTCAGGCTGAAGGGCGCCTCGGTGTTCCGGATGCGCAGGCACGCGCCAGCGGTGGTCGAACGAAACCCCGCCTAGCGACCGCGATGCTGCGCGAGCGTGGCCATCCCGAACGAATGTGGCCACTGCGGTCGAGTGTGGCCGGCATACCGGCCACGCTCGACCGCACCGGCCACATTCACGTCCGTCTCGCCGTGCCCCCAGTGGGACTCGAACCCACACTCGGACGATTTTAAGTCGTCTGCCTCTGCCGATTGGGCTATGGGGGCCCGCGGACCATCGTAGCGACCGACGCGAACGCCCCCTGGGAAGCCATCCAGGGGGCGTCAGCGGGTTGGGCCCGGTCGGTCAGGCGACCGGGCCGTCACGGCCGCGATCGGCGCTGGTCAGTGCATGACCACCGGCGCGGCCGAGTCGTCGGTGCCATCAGCGCGCACCGGGATGCGGCGACCCCAGATCGCGAACAGCACGAGTGCGGCGGCGGGGAAGGCGGCGCCGATCAGCAGCGACGTGGAGATGCCGCGTGCCTCGCCGGAGATCGCCGTGACCGCGATGAACACCGTTGTCAGAACGGCGACGCCGACCGAGCCGCCGAGCTGCTGCATCCCCTGGAGGAGGCTGGATGCCGCGCTCACCTCGTCTTTCGGCGCCTGGTCCATCGCGATGGAGGTCAGCGGCGCGAAGGTGAGTCCGGCGCTGATGCCCAGCACGATCGCCGGGCCGAGGATGCCGGAGAAGAACGTGCTCGCCGAGTTCATCTGGCCGAGCCAGACAAGTCCGACGACCATGCCGCTCAGACCGACCACCCCGACCACCTTCTCGCCGAAACGGGGGAGGATGACCCGAGGCGCGATCTCATTGGTGATCAGCATCGCGGCGACGAACGGGAGCAGGGCGAGCCCCGTTCCGAGCGGGTCGAAGCCGAGCACGTTCTGGGTGAAGAGCGCGGCGAAGTAGAAGAAGCCGAACATGCCGGCCGGCACCAGGAGCATGCCGAGCAGTGGAGTGGCGGTGCGCATCCGGGAGAAGAAGTGCAGCTGCACGACCGGGCTCACGTGACGGCGCTCGATGAAGATCAGGCTGACGAGGGCCACGACGGCGACGCTGAACGAGACCAGCACCTGCACGTCCGTCCAGCCGTGGCTCGCCGCGCGGGTGAACCCGTACACGAGGCCGACCATGCCGACCGTCGACACGGCGGCGCCGCCCAGGTCGAGCCGCGCCGGAACGCGCTCGGTCTCGCGCAGGAACAGTGCTGCGCCCGCGATGATCAGGATGCCGATCGGCACGTTCACGAACATCACCCACTCCCAGCCGAAGCTGGTGGTCAGGAATCCGCCGAGGATGAGGCCGATGGCCCCGCCACTGCCGGCCGCCAGCACGAAGAGCGACATGGCCCGGGCGCGGCTGGCGCCCTCGGTCGTGTTGGCGACGAGCAGCACCAGTGTGCTCGGAGCCGCGATGGCCGCGCCGATGCCCTGCAGCACGCGGGCGGCGACGAGGATCTCGGGGTTCGGCGCGAAACCGCCGATCGCCGAGGCGACGATGAACAGGCCGACGCCCACCATGAGGGCGAGGCGGGCGCCGACGATCGAGCCGATCTTGCCGCTCAGCAGGATGAGGCCAGCGAACGCGAGTGCGTACGCCGTCACCACCCAGGAGAGGTCGGTGGGGGAGAAGTGCAGCTCCTTCTGGATGTCGGGCAGGGCGACGTTCACGATGCTGGCATCGACCACGAGCATCAGCTGAGTGATGAAGACGACGATGAGTCCGAGCGCGGGGGTGCGCAGGCTGCGTCGGGCGGGGCGTTCGGCGGCGGCGGTGGGGCGGAGTGCTGCGGTGCTGGCTGTGTCTGGGCTGAGTTCCGTGGTCGTCATGCTGGCGCATCCGTTTCTGGGGGCATATCATTGCTAATCGGAGAGAGTCTCCTCTTGAGTGATCTACAATACGGAGACAGTCTCCGCTTTGTCAACGTCGATGAAGTGAATTCTTTCGGAAGGAACCATCAGTGGCCGGCGACACCATCACCCAGGTCAAACCGCTGCGAGCCGACGCTCAGCGCAACTACGACAAGATCGTGCAGATCGCGTGCGAGGCCTTCAGTGAGCACGGCGTGCAGACGTCGCTCGACGACATCGCCAAGCGAGCCGGTGTCGGAGCGGGAACGCTCTACCGTCACTTCCCCAACCGCGACTGCCTGCTCGCAGCCGCCCTGGTCGAGAGCCGCCAAGGCCTCGACCAGAAGGCCGAGGAGCTTCTGGCACGCGACGACGCGGGAGAGGCGCTGAACGACTGGCTGATCGAGCTCGCTCGTCATCTGAGCAGCTACGACGGATTGCCGGATTCGGTGGCCGAGGCCGTCAACGACCGCACCTCACCGCTCACCGCGCCCTGCGGCGTGATGAAGGACTCGACCGCGCTGCTGCTGGCTCGCGCGCAGAGTGCGGGGGCCGTGCGCGACGACGTGAAGTCCGACGACCTGTTCGTCTTCGCCAGCTCTCTCGCCTGGGCGGCGAACAAGAGCGGCTACAGTGGCGACGATCTGCGCCGCGTGCTGAACCTGTTCATTGCCGGCCTGCGCTGAGCATCCGGCCTGGCCTGAGCCGACCTACTTGTTGCGGTACGGCGCTTTCGCCATCGCGACCATGGCCGAAAACCCGAGCACGCCGCCCACGACGACGACGACCCAAATGAACCCGATGAGCAAATCAGCCATGTCTTCAGGCTACACCCCCGGCCCACCCCGACCCATCGGCCGGTGAACCGGCGGGTGCGGTGTGTGAGGATGCTCAGCGCGCGCAAAGGCAGTGCTCAAGAGCGTGGCGCACACTGTGTGCAGGCGCCCGAATCTGGTGTGGTGTCCACGGCCCGGTCGCGAACCGATGATCCCCCCAGACGTTCCGCGGCCGGGCCTTTCTGCGGGCGGCGAACGGGTACGCTCGACGCGTGAGTTCTGCCGCGCATCCCGTTCGCTGTCCGTGCTCGAGCGGGGAGACGTACGACGAGTGCTGCGGCCCGCTCCACCGCGGCGACACGCCTGCGCCCACGGCCGAGCGGCTCATGCGCTCGCGCTTCTCGGCTTTCGCGCTCGGCGACCCCGGGCATCTCCTGCGCAGCTGGCACGGCTCGACGAGGCCGAGCACGCTCGATCTGACCCCGGGGATTCGGTGGTACCGGCTCGACATCCTGGGAACCGACAAGGGCGGCCCGTTCGACCGTGACGGCGTGGTGGCCTTCCGCGCCTACTACAAGGGCGAGGACACCGGCGTGCAGGAGGAGACGTCCCGCTTCGTTCGCGAAGGCGCGAACTGGTTCTATGTCGACGCGGTGTGAGCCGGGCGGTCAGTGCCGCTGCACCTACTGGCGCGCAGGCTCCACGAAGCGCTCCCACATCCACACGCACACGCTCAGCACGGCGAACGCCAGCGTGGCGATGACGAGGATGATCAGGTTCTCGCCGGTCTCGACCAGGGATGCGACGGGCAGCAGCAGCGCGAAGAGCAGTGTGTAGACGACGAGGCTCATCCCGAGCCAGACCAGCCGCGACCACTGGAAGACGGCGCGACCGGCGAGGCCGCCGACCGGGATGAGCGCGATCGCCGCCGTGCCCAGACCGAGCAACGACAGCGAGTTGGCCAACTCGGTGGCGAACGCCGAGACGACGCCCGTCGGTTCGGGAATGATGCCGACCGTCAGCCAAGCGAGCACACCTACGGTCGCAATCCCCGCGAGTTGAACGGCGGCCACCTGCCCGCGGGCGACACGACTCGTGCCTTCGACGAGCGCGATGCCGAGGATGAGGCCGAAGAGCACCGCGGGCTGCAAACCGAACAGTCGCGAGGCGACGGCGGCGGCAGCGACGACGATCAGCATGCCCGGGCGGAAAACGATGCGGGCGTGCGAGTGCGCGAGGTGCGGGGCTGTCCAGCGGGCTAACAAGACCCAGACGGCGTTCACGGCCACCAGCGCGATCGTGATCGCGACGAGCACCCGGAGGTAGGCTGCCGCATCCCCGACCGGGCTGGACAGCGTGACGAGGGCGGAGGCCGCGGCGAGTGCAGCGGCCGTGGACCAGGGGTTCGGCCCTCGGGATTCGTCGGTGCCGGCGGCGCCGACGCTCAGTCGGTCCTCGGATTCGCGCAGCTCCGCGGCGCTGCGGTTGCGTCCGAACAGACTGCCGCGCCGGCGTTCGCCGCGCTCGGCTCGCCCGCGGGCGATGGTGCCGGCGAGCAGTCGCGCGGGAAGAGCGAGCAGCAGCAGCGCGGCCACGGCGAGGATGATCGACCGCAGCCAGCCGGGAAACGCCGCCGCCGTGACGACGGGCGCCGACGCGGTCGTGAACGGGGTGCCGACCCAGTCGGGCACGCCCGGGCCGCCGCGCCCGGCCTGGGGGGCGTTCGGGCTCGGGGCGGGCGTCGTTCCCGGGGGCACGGCCGGCACGGCCGGGGTGGGAGTTGCCTGTGGGGTCTTCGACGGCGACGAGGGGCTGCTCGGGATGGGGGCCGGCGCGGTGAACGTGAAGACGACGGCGTTGCTCGCCGCACTGACGTTGCCCGCCGGATCGGTCTGCAGCGCGGAGACGGTGTACTTTCCGGGCGGCATCGAACCCGTGCAGTTCCAGGCGCCGGCCCGCACGGTGGCGGTGCAGAGCACCGAGCTGCCGGAGTCGTTGCCGGCGTAGACGCCGATGCTCGCCCCGGTCTCTCCGGTTCCGTTGAACGTGAGCGGCTCGCCCGTTCGGACCGAGCCAGACCCGGGGGAGACGATCGTCGGGGCGGCCGGTGCCGTCTTGTCCACGGTGATCCGCACCGGGCTGCTCGACGCCGAGCTCTCGTTGGGGAAGCCTCGGGGGCCACGCTGACTCGCAGCGACCGTGTAGGCGCCGGAGCCCAGCGAACCGAGCACGCATCCCCAAGCCCCAGTCGAGTCGGCGACGAAGGTGCAGGTGGCGCCGTTGTCGGCGCGAACGGTCACCGTGGCGCCGGGATACGCGGTTCCGCGGATACCGCCGCCGGTGACGAGGCCGCCGTCGGGGGCCGTGATCGACGGGGCGGAGAGCACGGCGACGCGACGGGTCGGTGCCGCGGCGCCCGAGTCGAGGGAGACGGCGCGGATGACGACGGACGGCCCGTCGGGAAGGCTGGTGAGCCGGCAGTCCCAGCCACCGTCGGCGCCGACGGTGGCGCGGCAGCTGGAGGAGCCCGACCCGCCGGAGATCTCGAGGTGGTCGCCTTCGGCGCCTCGGCCGGAGACGGTGAGCGGGAGGTGCACGAGCCCGTTCCCGAGGTCGTCGATCGTCGGCGGCTCAGGAGTGGGCGTTCCCGAGGGTGTATCGGAGGGCGCAGAGGGTGCCGGCGCCGCGGGGGTCAGAGTCTCCGCCGACGCCCGGGTCGCGCCGGCCGGCACGAGGGTCAGAGCGAGCGCCACCGCTGCGAGCGCGCAGAGCAAGAACCCGATCGACCCCCTCGACCGGGTTGGTGGCGAAACATCTGACGAAAAGCGGAGCATTCCACCCCATTTCAGGTGGCGGACCCCGGGCGTGTCAAACCACCGGGCCGAATTTGCGGCATACTGACATTTGGGTCAACCGTCCCACTTCTGGCGCGAAGGAGCGCGAGAAGACGTCCGAGCACCTGTCACTTGCAAGCAGGATCAGATGACGCGCATCTCCGCCGCCGAACGTCGCACCGCCCTCGTGCGCGCCGCGCTGCGTGTCGTGGCGAGAGACGGCGTCGCGGCCGCGACGACCCGCGCGATCGTGGCGGAAGCCGGGATGTCGCTGGCCAGCTTCCACTACGCCTTCACCTCGCGCGATGAACTGATGGTCGAACTGATCAACGCGGTCGTCGACGGGGAGCAGAGCGCGTTCACGCCGGCGCTGCTCGCCGCGTCGGAGCCGGCGACCGTGCGCGAGGTCGTTCGCGCGGGCTTGCGCGATTATTTCGACGCGGTGCGCGCAGACCCGGACCGCGAGAAGGCGATGTTCGAGCTGACGCAGTGGGCGCTGCGCGAGCCCGGCTTCGAGCCGCTCGCCCGAAGGCAGTACGAGCGCTACTTCGCCGTCGCCGAATCGGCGGTCATCACGGCGGCGGCCGCCACGGCTTCGGAATGGCTGCGACCGACCGCGGAAGTGGCGCGGATGCTCGTGGTGCTCACCGACGGCATCACCATCGCCTGGCTGGTCACCCGCGACGACGCGGCAGCCGAGGCGACCATCGACTTCGCCGCCGGTGCGGTGGCGCAGCTGGCACGACCAGTACCCATCCGCAGCGACTCTCTCACCACCCGAACCCGAACGTGAGGCCCTGATGACCCAGACCACGACCCCGGCGGTCTTCGCCGAGCCGACCCGCCGTGTCACCTCGCGCTGGATCGCGTTCTTCGCGATCGCCTGGCTCGGCATCTGGATGGCGCAGCTCGCGCCCATCCAGAAGCTGCTGCCCGATCAGGTTCAGGCGCAGCTGAACACCACGTACTGGGTCGACAACGTGGTCGCGTTCGGAGTGATCTCGGGCATCTCCGGCGTGTGCGCGATCGTCGCCTATCCGCTGACCGGCGCGCTCTCCGACCGCACGACGAGCAGGTTCGGCCGTCGCCGCCCGTGGATCGCGATCGGCGCCGTCGTCTTCGCCATCTCGCTCATCCTCCTCGGAGCCCAGACCACCATCGTCGGCATCGGGGTGTTCTGGTCGCTCGCCCTCACCGGCTTCTGCATCCTCACGGCCGCCCTCACCGCGACCATCAGCGACCAGGTTCCGGTGGATCAGCGCGGCTACGTGTCGGGCTGGCTGAGCGCCCCGCAGGCGGTCGGGATCATCCTCGGCGTCTCGCTCGTGACCTACGTGTTCGTCGGCATCTTCGTCGGGTATGCGGCGATGGCCGTTCTGCTGCTCGTGCTCGTCACCCCGTTCCTCTTCCTTCCCGACGCCGTGCTGCCTCGTGAGCTCAAGCAGAAGATGTCGTTCGCGGCGATCGTGGAGAGCCTCTGGATCAGCCCGCGCGAGCATCCCGACTTCGGGTGGACACTGCTGAGCCGCGTCCTGGTGAACTTCGGCAATGCGTTCGGCACCACCCTGCTCCTCTACTTTCTGGAGTTCGGCCTGCACGACGAGAACGCCGACGACGACCTGCTCGTGCTCATCCTCGTGTACATGGTGTTCGTGATCGTCGCGTCGCTGGTGTTCGGGCGCTGGTCCGACCGGGTGGGGCGGCGCAAGGCGTTCGTGTTCGCGTCGTCCGCACTTCAGGGCGTCGCCGCCCTGCTGCTGGCGTTCGTGCCCGAGCTGAGTGCGGCCATGATCGCGGCCGGTCTCCTCGGACTGGGCTACGGATGCTTCCTCTCGGTCGACCAGGCGCTCGCGACCCAGGTGCTGCCCGACCCCGAGAACCGGGGCAAAGACCTCGGCATCATGAACATCGCCACCGCCGTGCCGCAAGCGATGGCGCCGCTGATCGGCGCGGGAGTCGTCGCCCTGCTCGGCGGCTTCATGGGCCTCTTCATCCTGTCCGGTGTCTTCGCGTTCGCGGGTGCTCTCGCGGTCGCACGAGTGAAAGCGGTGCGCTGATGCCCATCGATCTGTCGACCAAGCCCACGGCGGCCGAGCGAACCTGGACGACGCCCGACGTCTTCTGGCCCGCGCTCTCCGCTGCCACCGCGCACCTCGATCCGGCGCTCGCGGTGCTGCACCTGCCCGCCCTCCGCCACAACACGCACGACATGCTGCGCCGGGCGGCCGGCAAGCCCATCCGGGTCGCGTCGAAGTCTGTGCGCGTCCGGGCCGTTCTCGACGCGGTGCTCGCGCTTCCGGGATACCACGGTGTGCTCGCGTACACCCTGCCGGAGGCGCTGTGGCTGGCCTCGGGGTCTGACGGGCATCCGCCGATCGAGGATGTGGTGGTCGGCTATCCGACGGCGCACCGCTCGGCGATCCATCGCCTCGCGACCTCGCCCGAGCTCGCGGCGAGGGTCACCCTCATGGTCGATTCGGTGGCCCAGCTCGATCTCATCGACTCGGTCATCGCCCCCGCCGATCGTGAGACGATCCGGGTCTGCCTCGAACTCGACTCGTCGTGGAAGAGCCCGGTGCTCGGGCACATCGGCGTCTGGCGGTCTCCCGTCTTCACGCCCGCCGCGGCGCGCACCCTCGCCGAGGTCGTCGTCGGCCGTGCCGGTTTCGCTCTGGTCGGAATGATGGGGTACGAAGCCCAGATCGCAGGGCAGGGTGACAAGCCGGAAGGAAAGCCGGCCTGGGGCGCGACGCTCCGCTGGATGCAGAAGAACTCGAAGGCGGAGCTCGCCGACCGGCGAGGGCAGGCGGTGGCGGGCGTGCGCGAGATCGCCGACCTCGAGTTCGTCAACGGTGGGGGCACCGGATCGCTGGAGTTCACGGCATCGGACGAATCTGTGACCGAGATCGCGGCGGGCAGCGGTCTGTTCGGCGGGCACCTGTTCGACAACTACCGGTCGTTCCGGCCGGCTCCGGCCGCATCGTTCGCGCTCTCAGTGGTGCGGCGCCCGGCGCCCGACACGGCCACCCTGCTCGGCGGCGGCTGGATCGCCTCAGGGCCTCCCGGCGCCGACAGGATGCCGCAGGTCGCATGGCCCACCGGCCTCAAGTTGGTCGAGCGGGAGATGGCGGGCGAGGTCCAGACCCCGCTGACCGGCGTCGCGGCGGGAGTGCTGCGCGTGGGCGATCGGGTCTGGCTGCGCCACACCAAGTCGGGGGAGCTGAGCGAGCACGTCGACGCCTTCCAGCTCGTCGACACGGTCGGCGACATCGCCAAGGTGGTCGGCGCGGTGCCCAGCTACCGCGGCGAGGGACAGGTGTTCCTGTGACGGCGACCGGCGCGGTGTGGCGCAACTGGGCCCGGAGCGAGAAGATCCGCCCGGCGCGTGTGGAGCGCCCGGCGACCGCGGATGCCGTTCAGCGCGCCGTGGCGGCGGCGGCCCGCCAAGGGATGCGCGTCAAAGCCATCGGCGCCGGCCACAGCTTCACGGCGATCGCCGCCGCGCCCGGCGTGCAGCTCGACCTGACCGACCTGACCGGCGTGATCGCCGTCGACGAGACGCTCGGCCGCGTGAGGCTCGCAGCCGGAACCCGTCTGCACCAGCTTCCGCGGCTCCTGAAGCCGTACGGGCTGGCGCTCGAGAACATGGGCGACATCGACCGGCAGACGATCGCCGGCGCCACCTCCACCGGCACGCACGGCACGGGCGGAGGCTTCGGCGGGTTGGCGACGCAGATCGTGGCGCTCACGCTCGTCACGGCATCCGGAGCTCTCCTGACGATCAGCGAGACGGAGAACGCGGACCTGCTGCCGGCCGCCCGCCTCGGCCTCGGGGCGCTCGGCGTGATCGTCGACCTCACCATCCAGTGCGTTCCCGCGTATCTGCTGCAGGCCGTCGAACGGCCGGAGCCGCTGTCGGCGGCACTCGAGAGCTATCTCGAACGATCGGCGCGCGAAGACCATTTCGAGTTCTACTGGTTTCCGCACACGGAGACCGCGCTCACCAAGACCAACACGCGACTGCCGTTCGACGAGGCTCGCGCGCCGCTGCCCGCGTTCTCGCGCTGGCTCGACGACGAGCTGCTCGCCAACGGGCTCTACCGGGGCGTCTGCGCCCTCGGAACGGCTGTTCCCGCCGTCGTCCCGCCGTTCAGCAGGCTCGCCCAGAAGCTCACCGGCAACCGCGACTTCACGGATGCGTCACCGAACGTCTTCGTGACGAACCGAACGGTGCGATTCCGAGAGATGGAGTACGCGCTTCCGCGCGCGGCCGTGCCCGCTGCGCTCGCCGAGGTCAAAGCGCTGATCGAGAAGCGCGACTGGCGCATCTCCTTCCCCGTCGAGGTGCGTTCGGCCGCGGCCGACGACAACTGGCTCTCCACTGCCTACGGACGCGAGAGCGGGTACATCGCCGTGCATCGCTACTACCGGGAGAACCCGCATCCGTATTTCCGGGCGGTGGAAGAGATCATGACGGCGCACGACGGTCGTCCGCACTGGGGCAAGATGCACTACCGCGACGCGGAGTCGCTGCGCGCCGCCTACCCCCGATTCGACGACTTCGTCGCGGTGCGCGACAGGCTCGACCCGGAGGGCCGGTTCGCCAACGAGTATCTGGCCCGCGTTCTCGGTGGGTCGCCGAGTCGCCGGGGCGCGGATTCGGCTCTCGCCGGCTGAACGAGTCCGTTTCTTCGGGGGATCAGACCCGCGAATTCGGGGGATCCAACACGCGATTTGCGGCCATCGATGGTGCCCGTGTGACAAATGTGACCAACGAGATTCTTGACAGGTTCTCATTTCACTGAAACACTCCGTGCTAGCTGTGAATCACCTGAGAGTTATTGAGCATAATTCATCTTCCGGGAGAGTCCGATGTCCGACCGCATCACCCGTTCCACCGCCAGTCTCCTGACCGGCCGCCGGCGCCGCCTCGCCGGCCTCGCCGCAGCGCTCCTCGTCGCCGTCGGCGTCGTCGCATCCACCAGCGGCGCCATCTCGATCTCCGTGGTCGAGGCGCGGGATGCCGCACGGAGCGCCGCCATCAGTCGTCTGACCGTGGCGCACGTCGAGTCCGCCGCGAGCCTGCGGGTTGCAGCGGCCGAGTCGCGCCGTCAGACCGCCTCGGCGGCGGCGACCGCAGAGCTCGTCCGGGCGCGCGCCGTTCTCGCGTCGAGCGCAGGCAGGGCCGCGGAGAGCGGTCGCGCGGCGCTGTCGGCCTCGATCGCCGGGGTGGCCGCGAACGTCTCCGCCGCCAGCGCGTTCCGGGTGACCGCCGGGGTCGTGGGACTGAAGGAAGCCGAGAAGGCCGTCACCGACTCCGTCGCCGCGTGGGAGGCCGCCGAACAGCAGCGTCTCGCCGCAGAAGCGGCTGCGGCCGCCGCGGCCCGCGCCGCTGCCGAATACCAGACCGCCCACGCCGCCGCCCGCTCGACGGTGGCCACGCACTCCGCGTCGCCCGCGGCATCCGCCGCCCCGGCGCCGCACTACGCCCCGGGGGTGTCGTCGACTCCTCCGGACAACTCGGGGTGCGGTCCCTGCCCCGGCGCAACGCTCGTGCTCACCCCATCGGGATATTGGGGTTGTCCGTAGCCGAGCTCTGACGGCATCCGTCCGACCACGGATGCCGCCGGCGGAACGAACGCGGCGTCGACCGCTCCCGGTGTCGGGCACTCGGGGCGTCGGCGCCGCGTCGTTCGTCCCTGCCGCGCGGCGCCGGCTGGACGCTGCCTTCGAGCGGTCTGTCCGGGGCTACAGCGCTAGCTTTGAAGGTCATGGGAACGGGGAGAGAGCCGAGGTGCTCGCGGTTAGGATGAAGACCGCACGACAGTCGGCGTGCCCGTCACCAAGGAGTACCAGAACATGGAATGGCTCATCCCGGTCATCATCGTTGTCGTCATCGTTGCGATCATCGGGATTTACCTGTGGGCCACCTACAACTCTCTCGTCACGCTCAACGTGCGTGTCGACGAGGCGTGGAGCGACATCACGGTGCAGCTCAAGCGGCGTGCCGACCTCATCCCCAATCTGATCGAGACGGTCAAGGGATACGCCGCCCACGAGAAGGGCGTGTTCGAGTCGGTCACGCAGGCGAGGGCGGAGACGCTGTCGGCGCAAGGCCCGGCCGAGGCCTCCGTGGCCGAGAACCACATGCAATCGGCGCTGAAGAGCATCTTCGCGGTCGCCGAGGCGTATCCGCAGCTGCAGGCCAGCCAGAACTTCCTGCGGTTGCAGGCCGACCTGGTCGACACCGAAGACAAGATCCAGGCCTCGCGCCGGTTCTACAACGGCGGTGTGCGTGAGCTGAACACCAAGATCAAGGTGTTCCCGAACAACATCTTCGCGAAGCGTCTCGGATTCTCCGAGCGTGGCTTCTTCGAGGTCACCGACCTCGCGGCGATCGCCGAACCGCCGCGCGTCCAGTTCTAACGGTCGGCGATGTACAGGGCTATTGCCAGGAACAAGCGCAATACGGTCTTCACGATCCTGCTGTTCCTGCTGATCATCGGCGGCCTCGGCTGGCTCGCCAGTTTCATCTATCACAGCTACACGATCCTGGTCGTCGTGCTCATCGGTGCGGTGCTCTACACGGTCTTCCAGTACTACGTGGGCAGTAGCGAGGCCCTGAGCATGTCGGGGGCGGTGCCCATTCAGAAGAGCGACAACCCGCGGCTGTGGAACGTGGTCGAGAATCTGTCGATCACCACCGGAACGCCGATGCCGGCGGTCTACATCGTCAACGACCCGGCGCCGAACGCATTCGCGACGGGCCGCGATCCGCAGCACGCCTCTGTCGCGGCGACCACGGGGTTGCTCGACATCATGACCGACGCCGAGCTCGAGGGCGTCATGGCGCACGAGCTCGGTCACGTTCGCAACTACGACATCCGGCTCGGGATGATCGTGTTCGGCCTCACCGTCGCCGTCGGTTTCATCGCCGACATCTTCTTGCGCATGGCCTTCTTCGGCGGCGGTCGCAACAACAACAACGGCGGCGGAAACCCGATCGTGCTGGTGTTCGGTCTCATCGCCGCCATCGTCGCGCCACTCGTGGCGACCCTGGTGCAGCTGGCGGTCTCACGTCAGCGCGAGTACCTCGCCGACGCCACCGGCGCGATGACCACGCGGCACCCGGATGCGCTCGCGAGCGCGCTGCTCAAGCTCGAGGCCTACGGGCGCCCGATGAAGAAGCAGAACTCGTCGATGGCGCACCTCTGGATCTCCAACCCGCTGAAGCCCAGCGTGATGAGCCGGCTGTTCAGCACCCACCCGCCGATCCCGGAGCGCGTCGAGCGCCTCGAGAAGATGGGCGGAACCTTCTAGGCGTCGAGTTCGCCCGTGCCCACATACCGGTAGGGAACGCGGTAGCCGTCGGCGCCCTCGGTGCCTTCGAGGTCGGGCCGCCAGACGCTCTCGACGGTCTGGCCGCCGACGGTCGTGACGTCGCGCAACGGGTCGGCCGGCTGCCCGTCGACCAGGCTCTGCACGACCTCGGCGTACACGCTGCCGTCGGGGTTCACGAGCACCGCCAGGTAGTGGTTGTCGGGGATCTGCGTCTCGTCTGTCATGCCAGGGATGCTACTCCCGACCGGCCCCTAAGCGGCGAGGGCGACGGCTTGCGCCAAGGCCGGCGCCAGGTCTCCTCGGTGCGGGTCGGTCACGGCGACGCCGTCGAGGCCCTGCCAGGCGGCCGTCTCCAGGAGCAGCGGCACGAGCCGTTCGACGGTGTCGGCGGGCGCGCCGGGCTCGCTCCAAGCGGACTGCACCCGCAGGATGCCCGCCTGGCGGTCGCTCTTCAGATCGATGCGCCCCACGACGCGGTCGTCGATCAGCAGGGGGAGCGTGTAGTACCCGAAGATGCGCTTCTCCGCCGGCGTGTAGATCTCGATGCGGTAGTGGAAGTCGAACATTCTCAGCCCGCGGTCGCGATACCAGACCACCGGGTCGAAGGGGGAGAGCAACGCGGTGGCGTCGATGCTGCGGGGCAGGCGCGCGTCTTTGTGCAGCCAGGCCTTCAGCGGCTTGCCGTTGCCCTGCTGCCAACCGGCGACGGTCACCGGCAGGAGCTCGCCGGCGTCTTCGAGATCTTGGATGGCGGCGAGGGCGGGAGCCCGCTGGATGCGGAAGTAGTCGCCGAGGTCGCCCGCCGTGCCGATACCGTGCGCGACGGCCGACCTGCGGATCAGCTCGCGCACCGCATCCGGCGTCTCGATGCGCGTGTCGAGCACCGCAGCGGGCAGCACGTCGGCGGCGAGAGCGTACCGCCGCTGGAAGCGTGTGCGCCCGGCGATGGCGAGCTCGCCGAAGATGAACATGAGCTCGAGGGCCCGTTTCACATCCGACCAGCCCCACCAGGGGCCCGTTCGCTTGTTGGCGTCGTGCTCGATCTCGCCCGCGGTGAGGGGGCCGTTCGCTGCGAGCTCGGTGCGCAGCCAGTCGACCGTCGAGAGGTTGTCGGGAAACCACGAGCCGGGCCGGGTGTACCGGATGCGCTGGGCATCCATGCGCCACCGGAACAGGGGCCAGTCCTCGCGCCGCATGAACGCCGCTTCGTGCGCCCAGTACTCGGTGTGCGGGGCGTTCGCTCTGAACGTGAGGTTGTCGAGCAGGGTTTTGTCGTAGGGGCCGAGCCGCGCGAAGGCGGGAAGGTAGTGGCTGCGCTCGAACACGTTGACCGAGTCGATCTGCAGCAGGTTGATGCGGTCGATGAGACCGTTCAGCTGACGCGTGCCGACCGTGGCGGCACGAGGGCGCCCGAAGCCCTGGGCGGCGAGGGCGATGCGTCGCGCGAGCGCGGGGGAGACCTTTTCAACCACGACCCCGACACTAGCGCCCGCCACAGACAGCGCGGAGGCCACTGCGGTTCTGCCGTCGTTCACCCGACGTCCACCCCTCGCACCCGAACGCGTTGCCGGCGCTGCTTACCGTGTGCAACGGCCCGCACGGAATCCGAGGTCTTCCCACTCGTCGGGAGGCGTCCTGCCGGGCATCCATACGGAGGATCCTTTGATCAAGAAGCGCGCACGCGTCGCCGGTCTGGCCGCAGCGGCCACCGTCGTCGCCCTCTCGCTCGCCGCCTGTTCGGGCGGCGCTGCGGCAGACACGACCGACGGCTCGTCGGTCGATGCGGCCACGGCCACCAGTGTGAAAGACTTCGGCACCATCGACGACCTGGCCGCCGCCGCGAAGAAGGAGGGCAGCCTCAACATCATCGCGACGCCCGGCGACTGGGCGAACTACCAGCAGATCTTCGACGGCTTCACCAAGAAGTACGGCATCACGATCAACCCGAGCCAGGACAGCGCCTCCAGCCAGGAGGAGATCGACGCCGCCAAGAAGCTCAAGGGCCAGGACACGGCACCCGACACGTTCGACATCGGCAGCTCGGTCGCGCTCGCCAACACCCAGTACTTCGCGGCGTACAAGCCGACCGGGTGGGAGGACATCCCCGCCAACCAGAAGGAGAGCAGCGGGCTCTGGAAGGTCGGATATTACGGGGTCATGGCCGTCGGATACGACGCGAACAAGATCAAGTCGCCGCCCAAGTCGTTCGCCGATCTGCTGAAGCCGGAGTTCAAGGGAGCGGTAGCCCTCAACGGCAACCCGACCCAGGCCGCGGCTGCGGCCGGTGCGGTCGCTTACGCCGACCTGCAGGCGGGCGGCACTCTGGATGACCTGACCCCCGGCATCGACTGGTTCTCGAAGCTGAAAGCGGCGGGCAACTGGAACGCGGCCGACGGCAAGCCGAACACGATCGCGTCGGGGGAGACCCCGGTGCTGCTCGACTGGTCGTTCAACCAGAAGGGCTACACGACGAGCGACACCATCAAGGGAGGCGGTGTGGGCTGGAAGTACGTCGTACTGCCCGGCACCTCGTACGTCGGCTACTACAACCAGGCGATCAGCAAAGACGCGCCGCACCCGGCCGCTGCCCGGTTGTGGGAGGAGTACCTCTACAGCGACGACGCGCAGAACGCGTGGCTGAAGGGCGGCGCGTACCCGGCTCGGGTCGACGCGATGGAGAAGGCCGGAACACTCGACGAGAAGGAGTTCCCGGGCAAGCTCGATAAGACCGCCGTCATGACGGACAAGCAGGCGACCGACGCCGGAATCCTGCTGAACGCCAAGTGGGCGAACGCGGTCGGCTAGTCGTGACCCATTCCATTGCTGACGCTCCGGCGCCGGTGATCGACAGCGGTGCCGCCGGGGACGTCTCCCGGCGGCACTCGCCGTCGGGCCGGGCGATCACCTCGCGCGGCCGCTGGCGTGCCGTGCCGGCGCTCCTCGGCCTCACGCCGTTCGCGTTCTACGTGATCGTCTTCCTCGCGGTTCCCACGGCGATCGCTGTGGGCAGCGGGTTCCTGGATGCGAACGGCCGCTTCACCTGGAGCAACCTCGGCGGTCTCGCCGAACCGGCGATCGCCGGCTCTTTCCTCGGCGCCTTCTTCCTCTCCGCCGTCACGGCGGTGGTCGGCGCGGTGGGCGGCGCCGCGCTCTGCTTCGCGATGCTCCGCTCGCGGGCGGGCGGCGTGACCCGCTCGCTCGTCGACTCGGCGAGCAGCGTGCTCGCCCAGTTCGGCGGCGTGATGCTCGCTTTCGCGTTCATCGCCACGATCGGAGCCCAGGGATTGGTGACCGTGCTGCTGCGCAACCAGTTCCACATCGACATCTACGAGAACGGGGTCTGGCTCTACACCGTGCCGGGTCTCATCCTGCCGTACCTCTACTTTCAGATCCCGCTGATGGTCATCACCTTCATGCCGGCGCTGGAGGGACTGAAACCGCAGTGGCTCGAAGCGAACGCCACCCTCGGCGGAAGCCGGGCGACGTACTGGTGGCGGGTGGGCATCCCCGTACTGATGCCGTCATTCCTCGGCAGTCTGCTGCTGCTCTTCGCCAACGCGTTCTCGTCGTATGCCACGGCTGCAGCGTTGGTGGGGCAGGCGAACAACATCGTCTCGCTGCAGATCCGGCAGGCTCTGATCAGCGAGACCGTGCTCGGCCGGGCCAACCTGGCCGGCGCGATGTCGC
This sequence comes from Leifsonia sp. NPDC058292, assembly GCF_042880955.1. NCBI lineage: Bacteria > Bacillati > Actinomycetota > Actinomycetes > Micrococcales > Microbacteriaceae > Leifsonia > Leifsonia sp. NPDC058292. Next base: position 21,070 of record NZ_JBHVYL010000031.1, on the reverse strand, counting down.
TCGGGATGCTCGTGGTGATGATCGTCGTCATGCTCGGCTACTCGGCGCTCGTCGCGCGCACGGCCCGGTGGCAGCGGTGAGCCGCGCGAGCGGTCAGACGCTGCGGTTCGGTCCCGGACCTGTCGCGCGCGCGGTCATCTGGACGGTCTTCGGGCTGTTCTTCCTCATCCCGCTGTTCTCGATGCTCGAGTTCACCCTGCGCACCGCGAAGCCGGGCGTCTACGACTTCGACCGCTGGGCGCTCGTCTTCAGCGGAACCACGACACGCTACGACCGCGTGTACCAGGGCCTCGGCAACTCGCTCGTGCTGGCGGTCGTCACCGTGCTCATCATGCTGCTCGTGCTCTTGCCGACGATGATCCTCGTCGAGCTGCGCTTCCGCCGGTTGCGCCGTCTGCTCGAGGTTGTCTGCCTGCTGCCGATCATGATCCCCGCCATCGTGATGGTCGTCGGTCTCGCACCGACCTATTCGGTGGTCACGCAGCTCTTCGGATCGGGCGCCTGGACTCTCGCGTTCGCGTACGGCTTCACCGTGCTGCCGTACGCGTACCGGGCGATCCAGAGCAACATCGCGGCGATCGACGTCGTGACGCTCGGCGAGGCGGGCCGGTCGCTCGGCGCGGGGTGGACGAGTGTGCTGCTGCGCATCCTGGTGCCCAACCTCGGGCGGGGGATCCTGGCGGCGAGCGTGCTCTCGGTGGCCGTCGTGCTCGGCGAGTTCACGATCGCATCACTGCTCAGCCGGGTCAACCTGCAGACCTCGCTGCTGCTCGTCTCCCAGTCCGATCCGTTCGTCGCGGTCATCTTCGCGCTCCTCGCGCTGCTGTTCGCGTTCTTCCTCCTCTTCGCCGTCGACCGCATCGTGGCGGTCGGCCGGCGGCGCCGCACGAAAGGCTGACCCATGTCTGCACTCGAATCCCCGCGATTCGGATCCACCGTCGAGCTCCGGGAGGTCGTTCGCGACTTCGGCGGGGGAGCCGGGCTCGCCGGCCTCGACCTCGCCGCCCGTCCCGGTGAGCTGATCGCGCTGCTCGGCCCGAGCGGGTGCGGCAAGACGACCGCGCTGCGCGCGCTCGCGGGCCTCGAGCGGCTCGACTCCGGGCGCATCCTCATCGACGGCGCCGATGTCACCGGCGAGCCGACGAACCGCCGCGACCTCGGGATGGTCTTCCAGTCGTACTCGCTGTTCCCTCACCTCACCGTCGGCCAGAACGTCGAGTTCGGGTTGCGGATGCGCAAGACGCCTCCCGCCGAGCGGCGCCGCCGTGCCACCGAGGCTCTCGAACTCGTCGGGCTCGGCCACCATGCCGGTCGATACTCCCACCAGCTGAGTGGAGGACAGCAGCAGCGCGTCGCTCTGGCCCGAGCGCTGGTCACCCGGCCTCGCGTGCTGCTCCTCGACGAGCCGCTGTCGGCGCTCGACGCGAAGGTGCGCGTGCAGCTGAGGGAGGAGATCCGCCGCATCCAGATCGAGCTCGGCATCACGACGTTCTTCGTCACCCACGATCAGGAGGAGGCGCTCGCGGTGGCCGATCGGGTCGCCGTGATGCGCTCCGGCGACATCGAGCAGATCGGAACGCCCGAGGAGCTGTACCGCCGCCCGGTTTCGCCGTTCGTGGCCGAGTTCGTTGGTCTCACGAACAAGGTGCGCGGCGACGTCACCGGCGGCGTGCTGTCGGTGTTCGGGCAGCGGGTGCCGCTCGCCAGCGAGAACCTGCCGGATGGTGCCGTGCAGGTCTACCTGCGGCCTGAGGATGTGCTGCTCGGCACGGCGGGCATCCCGGCGACAGTCGTGTCCACGAGCTTTCTCGGCGCTCTTCGCCGCACCCGGCTCCGGCTGCACGACGGCACGGAGCTGTCCGCTCAGCACGCGGCGAGGGAGACCCCGGAGCCGGGAGCATCGACGTATCTGACGTTGACCGCGACACCCGTCACCGCGACGCCCCTCGCCACTGCGTGACCACCCGGGGGTATTGCCCCCAAGAGTAGAATAATCCTCATGTCAGGTGAAGCCTCGGGGGAGGCCGCCGAGAAAACGTCGACGATCGACCTCTCCACATTCGAAAAGACACTGTCCATCAAGGACCTCGCCACAGAGCTGCGCGTGAGCGACGTCATCCACTTCCCGTGGTGGTTGCTGCCCATCGACACGATCAGTCCCACGCACACCGTGGGCAAAGGGCGCACGAACCTCACCCTCATCGCCTCCGACATCATGCAGACCGACACGACGGGCACTCCCTACGCGTCGTTCACCAACCGGGAGACGCTGTCGGGTGGTCCCGGAGTCTCGGTGCACTTCCAGCCGAGCGCATACGGCATCACGAACGTCGGCAGCTACGTGATCTCGTTCGCGATCTCCACCAGCGGTCCGGTCACCCTCGACGTCGGCGCGTTCTCCCTTGTCGGGTCTCCGACCGGCACGGGTCTCAAGACGGTCAACGGCAACGTCTCGGTGACCGTCGCGCTGCACGACCTGCCGCCGAACCAGGTCACGTACGCCTCCGTGCAGCAGAAGAGCGGAGCCGCCTGGTCGTGGTTCTCGACATCGATCGAGAACCCGCCGCTGGTGGTGGCCGAGCCCATCCATCCACAGCCCTGATCAGACCTGAGCATTCTCCACACGCTCGGTCAACCCACTGTCTCAGCGGGGGCGCGCCCGTAAACTGACGACCATGTCAGACACGGATGCGACCCCACCGGGCTCCACCCCGCCCGTCACCTCGGTCGCGGCGAGTGAGAACCGCGCGCCTGCCCGCAGCTGGTTCCTGAACCGCCGCAAGCGCGACCTCGACGAGCCCGTGGAGTCGGCCGACGAGTCGCTGCCCCGCGGCATGCGCATCGCCGGGGCGTGGTCGTGGCGTCTGCTGGTGATCGGCGCCGTGATCGCCGTCTTCATCTTTTTGGTCATCCAGCTACGGCTGATCATCATCCCGCTGCTGATCGCCGTGCTGATCGGCGCACTGCTCGTTCCCTTGGTCGACTGGCTGCACCGCCATCGTTGGCCGCGATGGCTGGCGATCGTCGCCGCCATGCTCGGCCTCATCATCGTCGTGAGCGGCCTGCTCTATCTCGCCATCTGGCAGGTCACGCGGCAGAGCGGCGAATTGCGGGACCGGTCCGTTGCGTCGTTCACCGACTTCCGTGCGTGGCTGACCACCGGCCCGCTCGGACTCTCCGAAGCCCAGATCACCGACGGGCTCGCCTCCATCTGGAAGTCGGTGCAAGAAGACGGCCAGGTCTTCCTCTCCGGCGCCCTCTCGTTCGGTTCGACCCTGGGCCACCTGCTGACGGGCGTACTGCTCACGATCTTCAGCCTGCTGTTCATCCTGATCGACGGTCGTTCGATCTGGAACTGGGTCGTGCGCATCTTTCCGAAGCGCGCACGGCCGGCCATCGACGGCGCCGGACAGGCAGGCTGGAACACCTTGCGCAACTTCGTGAAGGTGCAGATCCTCGTGGCGTTCATCGACGCGGTCGGCATCAGCATCGTCGCGTTCTTCCTCGGGCTGCCGCTCGTCATTCCGATCGGCGTGCTCGTCTTCCTGGGCTCCTTCATACCGGTGGTGGGCGCCGTGGTGACGGGCGTGCTGGCCGTGCTCGTGGCCCTGCTCTTCAACGGCTGGGTCGCGGCGCTCATCATGCTCGCGGGCGTGCTGGCCGTTCAGCAGATCGAGGGCCACGTGCTGCAGCCGCTCATCATGGGTACCGCGGTGAAGGTGCATCCTCTCGCCGTCGTGCTCTCGGTCGCGGCCGGCTCGCTGCTCGCCGGCATCCCCGGCGCCTTGTTCGCGGTGCCGTTCGCGGCGGTGCTCAACGTCATGGTGCACTACATCTCGAGCGGTGCCTGGCGTGCGCGGGGCCCCGGCGGGTACGTGGGCCCGGCGACGGTGCTCTGGCAGACCGTTCCCCGCGACGTGCGCCGCCCGCGTCCCCAGGCGTGAGCCCGCTCCCGTCAGCCACGAGGTGCTCAAGAGAACATTCGGTCAGCGGAATACGAGCGCGAGTAGGCTGAAGCTCGTGGCCACGCTGACAGATCCGACGCGCACTCCTTTCGCCGGCCCGAGTCTCGACGAGATCGAGGCCGCACGGGTGATCGTGTCACGGGTCGCGCAGCCGACACCGATCGAAAGCTCCCGCTACCTCGCGGATGTGCTCGGAGCGCCGGTCTACCTGAAGTGCGAGAACCTGCAGCGCACCGGGTCATACAAGATCCGCGGCGCATACAACAGGATGGCCAAGCTCACCGCCGAGGAACGTGCGCGCGGTGTGGTGGCGGCCTCGGCCGGCAACCACGCGCAGGGTGTGGCGTTCGCGGCGCGGGAGCTCGGCATCCGGGCCACCATCTTCATGCCGGTCGGCGTCGCGATCCCCAAGTTCCAGGCAACCCGCGACTACGGCGCCGACGTGGTGCTGAGCGGCAGCATCGTCGACGAGACCCTCCGTGCGGCCGCCGACTTCGCCGCCGAGACAGGGGCCGTGCTGATCCCGCCGTTCGACCACCCGGACGTGGTGGCCGGCCAGGGCACCCTGGGGCTCGAGATCCTCGACCAGGTTCCGGATGCGGCGACCATCATCGTGCCCATCGGTGGCGGCGGGCTCATCTCGGGCGTCGCCAGTGCCGTGAAGCAGCGGGCGGCCCGTGAGGGCCGCGAGGTGCGGGTGATCGGCGTGCAGGCTGCCAACGCCGCGGCGTATCCGGTGTCGTTGGAGGCGGGGGAGCCGACCGAGATCTCGCCCGTCGCCACCATCGCCGACGGCATCGCGGTGAGCAAGCCGGGCATCCTCAACTTCGCGATCATCCGCGACGTGGTCGACGAGATCGTCACGGTCAGCGAAGACGACATGGCGCGGGCGCTGCTCGTGCTGCTGGAGCGGGCGAAGCTCGTCGTGGAGCCGGCCGGAGCCGCCGCTGTCGCGGCCATCCTGTCGGGCAAGGTGGCGCCGACGGGTCCGACCGTGAGCATCCTCTCCGGAGGCAATATCGACCCGATGCTGATGCAACGGGTGATCAGCCACGGGCTTGCGGCCTCCGACCGCTACCTCAAGCTCAAGATCATGCTTCCCGACCGCCCAGGACAGCTCGCGCGCATCTCCGAGATCCTCGCCGGGGCGAACGCCAACGTCATCGAGGTGCTGCACACCCGCCACGGACACGGGCTGCAGATCAGCCAGGTCGAGCTGGATGTGAGCGTCGAGACGCGCGGAACCGAGCACCGCAAGCAGGTCATCGAAGCGCTGCGGTCGGCGGGGTACGACCCGGTGCTCGACTACGAATAGACGGCCGCGGCCCCGGATCAGCCGGTGAAGGTCTCCACGTTGAGAACCTCGACGGCGATCTCCTTGCCGTTCGGCGCGGTGTACTTCGTCGACTCGCCGACCTTGAGGCCGAGGATGGCGGCGCCGAGCGGGCTCTGCTCGCTGTAGACGGTGAAGTCGGTGCCTTCGGCGATCTCGCGGCTTCCGATGAGGAACACGCTCTCGTCGCCGGCGATGGTCGCGGTGATCACCGTTCCAGGCTCGACCACACCGTGGCTCTGCGGCGCTTCGCCGACTGTGGCGGTGCGCAGCAGAAGGGTCAGCTGAACGATGCGGGCCTCCATCTTGCCCTGCTCGTCTTTGGCGGCGTGGTACCCGCCGTTCTCCTTGAGGTCTCCCTCTTCACGGGCCGATTCGATGCGCTTGGCGATCTCTCGCCGGCCGTTGCCACTGAGCTCCTCGAGTTCCGCCTGCAGACGGTCGTAAGCATCCTGGGTCAGAAAGCTGACCTGAGACTCCTGAGACATGCTGAACTCCTTTGCGCCGTCGGCCCTCGGGCCTCTCGGGCAGATCTTCGGCGGCCTGACGGCCGTCACGATAGAGCGGACGCCTCGACAATCGTCGAGGCGTATCGGATAAGCCTAGGACAGCCAGCAGCTCGAAATCAAACCTGTATTGCTCTGTTCCGTGGTGCGGATCGACTCCTTGTGCGTCGTCAACCGGGCATTCTCACCGGGGTAGCTCACGATGCGCCAGCCCACGATGGCGAACGATTCGTTGAGCGCCTGCACCGCGCACGTCACGGGCGTGCCCGCGGGCGCGTTCACGGTGAAGGTGATGTCGACATGGTGGGCGTCTTTGATCGTGTACGCGGTGTCGGTCGCCTCGAGGTTGGCCGCGTCGCCATCCCAGCCCGCCCAGAAGATCCAGGCCGTGAACACGGCGACGAAAGCGACCGCCGCTCCGATGAGCCACCACTTGTCGCGTCGCTTGCGGTCGGGCGTGCGACCGTAGCGCCGGTCGAGCGTCTCGCTCACCGCCATGCTTCTCCCAGCACTGAAACTCCCGTGAAATGGTGCACCGTCCGCGACGGTAGGCTTGAACTCCAAGACTAGGAGACGAATCTGGGAATCGTTCTCCTCGCATGAGGCTCCGGCGAAGCAGAAGGACGACCGCGAACGTGACCCGGCGATTGATGGCAGTGCACGCCCATCCCGACGACGAGTCGAGCAAGGGGGCGGCCACCTACGCCTATTACACGAGCCTCGGCGACGAGGTGATGGTCGTGAGCTGCACGGGCGGCGAGCGCGGCGACATCCTGAACGACCAGCTTCCCGATCTGGCGATGGCCCGCCGCGACTTGGCGGGGCTGCGCCGGCGCGAGATGGCGGCGGCGCAGAAGGTGATGGGCATCCAGCATCGCTGGCTCGGGTACGTCGACTCGGGCATGGCGCGCGAAGACGGCTCCCTGCCCGCCGGGTCGTTCGCCTCCATCCCGCTCGAGACGTCCGCCGCTCCGCTGGTCGCACTCGTGCGCTCCTTCAAGCCGCACGTGATGATCACGTACGACGAGAACGGCGGCTACCCGCATCCCGATCACATCCGGGCTCACGTCGTCGGCGTCGAGGCCTACCGTGCCGCCGCCGACCCCGCGCGCTATCCAGAGGCGGGGGAGGCGTGGCAGGTGTCGAAGCTCTACTACGACCGCATCATGAACTCGGTGCGGCTCGACGCCGTCTACGACGAACTGCTGACGTCGGAGCCCGGCTCGCCGCTCATCGAGAAGCTGCGCGAGATGCGCGACTGGATGTCGGCCCGCACGTTCGAGGCGACGACCCGCATCCCCGCCGGGGACTTCTTCGACACGCGCGACGAGGCGCTTCGCTCCCACGCCAGCCAGGTCGCACCCGACAGCCCCTTCTTCTTCTGGCCGAACGACGTGCAGCGTCGAGCCTGGCCGACCGAGGACTTCCAGCTCATCGACTCGAAAGTGAACACGCAGATGCCTGAGACCGACCTTTTCGCCGGAATCGAGGGCGCCGAGTGATCGGCGATCTTCTCCTCGGCGCCTCCATCCGGGTGGCGGCAGCGACACCGTCGCCCACCCCGGCTCCCGGAGCGCCCAAAGACGACCAGGTCACACCCGGGTACGTCGGCTTCATCGTGACGTTCCTGCTGGCCGTCGTGGTGGTGCTGCTCGTCATCGACATGGTGCGCCGCATCCGCCGCGTGCGGTATCGCGCCGAGATCGCGGAGAAGCTGGATGCGGAGCAGCAGCTGCGTCGCGGCGACGAGCCGGGTGCCGACGACCCCGGGGCGGGCACAGACGACGGCGACGCGGACGGGCCGCGCCGCACCGGCGGCACCGGCGGGCGCCCGAAAGCGTAGGTCGCAGCCGGCCTGCGGCCGGCCGGCTGACCGCGGCTAGACCGCGGCTAGCCCGCGTTGTAGACGGGATGCAGCGCGATCAGCAGCGTCGCCGCCCAGTGGCAGAGGAAAGCCAGCACGGTGAGCGTGTGGAAGATCTCGTGGAAGCCGAACCTGCCCGGGAAGGGGTTGGGGCGCTTCATCCCGTAGATCACGGCGCCGATCGTGTACAGCACGCCGCCGACGAGAACGAGCACCATCATCGCCACATTCGCCTCGAACAGGTCGACGATGAAGCCGAGGGCGCCCCAGCCCATCCCCACGTAGATGGGCACGTAGAGCCAGCGCGGTGCCGAGATCCAGAACACCCGGAACCCGATGCCGAGCAGGGCGGTGCCCCACACGAGCGCCAGCAGCAGGATGCCCTTCGCCGGCGGCAGTGCCAGCACGGCGAGCGGGGTGTACGTGCCGGCGATCAGCAGGAAGATGTTCGCGTGATCGATGCGCTTGAGGATGACCTTGGTACGCGGATTCCAGTCGAAGCGGTGGTAGAGGGCCGAGTTGCCGAACAGCAGCATCGACGTGAGCACGAACACCGCCGACGCCCACTTGGCGGGCGCGCCGTGTGCGACCGTGATGAGCACGATGCCGGCGGCGATGGTGACCGGGAACGTTCCCGCGTGGATCCAGCCGCGCCAGGTCGGCTTGATGTCGTCGTCGTTCGCGGGCGAGGCATCCAGCAACGGGACGTTGGGCAGGTCGGGGCCGCGCGCTTCGTCTGCCTTGACGGCGGCATCGGGCGCGGTGAGGGCTTCGGCCGGTCTCTCGAGAGACTCGGCGACGTCTTCATTGTCGCGGGCTTTGCGGGGCGTCATGCTTCAAGGCTACGGGACGAGCGGGGTTCGGCGGCTGAGAGTCGGCCTCCGCTTCGAACGGGTAACGTACCTCTGTGAGCAAATGGAGTTTCCCCCTCGGGCGCGGTCTCCTCTACGGGCTCTACCAGACCCGGTTGCGCCGTGGCCTGACCAAAGATGTCGCACCGAGGCACGTGGCCATGATCATCGACGGCAACCGCCGGTGGGCGCGCCTGGCCGGCCATGAGACGGCCGCGCACGGGCATCGTGCGGGAGCGGCGAAGATGCGCGAGTTCCTGGAATGGTGCGACGACCTCGGCGTCTCCGTCGTCACGCTCTACCTGCTGTCGTCGGACAACCTCACGAATCGCAAGAGCGAGGAGCTGTCCGCCCTGATCGAGATCATCGCCGAGCTGGCCGACGACCTGTCGCGCTACCGGGACTGGCGCGTGCAGCACGTCGGCACGACCACAGGCCTGCCGGAGTCGCTGGTCGCGGCGCTCTCCGACGCCGAGAAGCGCACGGTCGAGAACAAGGGCCTCCACGTCAACCTCGCCGTCGGCTACGGCGGTCGCAAGGAGATCACGGATGCGATGCGCTCGATCGTCGCCGCGCACCATGCCGAAGGCGGAAGCCTGGAGACGCTGGCCGACCTCCTCACTCCCGACATGATCGGCGAGCACCTCTACACGGGCGGTCAGCCCGACCCCGACCTCGTCATCCGCACCTCCGGCGAGCAGCGGCTCAGCGACTTCATGCTGTGGCAGAGCGCGCACAGCGAGTTCTACTTCGTGGAAGCGCTCGGCCCCGACCTCCGCGAGGTCGACTTCCTGCGGGCAGTGCGCGACTTCTCGCGGCGGCAGCGGCGCTACGGCGGCTGACCCGCCCGACCTGACAAGATGGCCCGGGAGGTCAACCAGATGACGACGATCGAGGAGTTCGCGGCGGGATTCCGCGAGGAGCCGGGCTACCTGGACTACGGACGGGTCGGCCCGCTGTCGGCGACGGTGCTCGCCGAGTCGGCGGGGCGGAACGAGATCCTGAGCAGGGGCCGCTACGGCAGCATCGAACGGATGCGCGGCGAAGACCTCCGGGTGCGCGAGGCCATCGCCGGTCTCACCCGGTTCGGAGCCGACCAGATCGTGTTCCAGCCGAACACCAGCACCGGACTGATGCACGCCATGTTCGGGCTGACGGGCGGCGAGGTGCTCCTGTCGAAGGCGGAGTTCCCGAGCATCACGTTCGCGGCAGTGCGGGCCGCGGAGGCGATGCACGTCGTGACGCCGACCTGGCTCGAGACAGACCACGGCCGCGTGACGCCGGGTCAGATCCGCGAGCAGATCGGGCGCGACACCACAGCCGTCGCGGTCAGTCTCGTCGACTCCCGCACGGGGTATCTGGCCGACATCGACGGCATCCGCCAGGTGATCGGCGACAGGCTGCTGATCGTCGACGCGATCCAGGGCTTCGGTGTCGTCGACGCGCCGTTCGAGGTGGCGGACGTGATCGTGAGCGGCGGCCAGAAATGGGCGCGGGCCGGATGGGGGACGGGCTTCCTGGCGCTCAGCGAACGCGCCCTCGACCACCTCACCCCCGTCTTCAGCGGGTTCACCGGCACGGACAAGACCGAATCGTTCGACGAGGTGACCGAGCCCAGTTCCAGCGCGCGCGCCTTCTCGCTGAGCAATCCCGACTGCGTGGCGGAGGCGCGGTTCGCGGCGGCCCTTGAGGAAATCGCTTCGGTCGGCGTCGGCGCGATCAACGACGCCATCTCGACCACGGTCGAACAGGTGCTCGAGCTTGCCGACGAGTACGCCATCCCTGTGGCGTCGTCGCGCACCAACGCGGAGCGCGCGGGGATGATCGTGCTCGAACCGGCCACCGAGAACCTGACGGCGCTGAGCGCGTCGCTGCACAACCACGGCATCACCGCGACCACCCGCACCACGAGTGTGCGGTTGAGCGTTCACGCGGGCACGGACGTCGACACGCTGGAGATGCTGCGGGCGGCGTTCGTGTCGTACGGGTCGGTGATCTGACCTCTGCGCTGCTCTGACTTGGCCCCTGCACTGCTCTGACCTGGCCCCTGCACTGCTCTGACCTGGCCCCTGCACTGGGGCGAGGATTTACCCAGGGTTAATCCGGCGCAGCGGGCGTGTCGCCCCTCGGTGTCGGTGGGTCGGCGTAGCTTCGTGCTATCGGGCACGGCGCCCGATCGAGACGGCCACGTAAGTTCGTTTCGAAACCCAACCGGCCGACTCGTCGACAGACACCGGGAGCTCCGCGGAGCGACCGGGGCGGGAGTGGTTGTGGCCGAACAAGTTACCCGACAGCCGGCAGAGACCGGATCGACAAGCCGTCACGTCGAACAGACCGAGCGCACGTACGTGCTCGACACTTCGGTGCTGCTGTCCGATCCGAAGGCGATCTTCCGATTCGCCGAACACGCGGTGGTCATCCCAGTGGTCGTCGTGGGGGAGTTGGAAGGAAAGCGAAACGACCCGGAGATCGGCTATTTCGCGCGGCAAGCGCTCCGCAACCTGGACGAGCTGCGAGTCAAGCACGAACGCCTCGACTTCCCGATCCCGGTCGGCGACGGCGGGTCGCTGCGAGTCGAGCTGAACCACTCCAACATGTCGGTGCTGCCGAGCGGTCTCCAGCTCGGCGACAACGACTCGCGCATCCTCGCCGTCGCCCTCAACCTCGCCAACGACGGGCTCGCCGTCACCGTCGTCTCCAAAGACCTTCCGCTGCGCGTCAAGGCCGCCTCCATCGGCCTGGCCGCCGAGGAGTACCGGCACGAGCTCGCGGTCGATTCGGGCTGGACGGGCCTCGACGAGATCACTCTCGGCTCCGAGGCGATGGCCGACCTCTACGACAACGAGTGGATGCGAACCAGCCTGGTCGAAGACCTGCCGGTCAACACCGGCCTCATCATCCATTCCGACCGTGGCTCGGCGCTCGGCCGGGTGACCGGCGAAGGCGCTCTCAAGCTGGTGCGCGGCGACCGGGACGTCTTCGGACTGCACGGTCGCTCCGCGGAACAGCGGCTCGCCATCGACATGCTGCTCGACCCCGAGGTGGGAATCCTGTCGCTCGGCGGCCGCGCCGGAACGGGCAAATCCGCGCTCGCCCTCTGTGCAGGACTCGAAGCGGTGCTCGAACGGCAGCAGCACAAGAAGATCATGGTGTTCCGCCCGCTGTACGCGGTCGGCGGCCAGGAGCTCGGGTATCTTCCCGGTGACCAGGGCGAGAAGATGAACCCCTGGGGTCAGGCGATCTTCGACACCCTCGGCGCACTCGTCTCGCAGAACGTGCTCGACGAGGTGCAAGACCGGGGCATCCTGGAGGTGCTGCCGCTCACGCACATCCGAGGCCGCTCGCTGCACGATGCGTTCGTGATCGTGGACGAGGCCCAGTCGCTCGAACGGAACGTGCTGCTCACCGTGCTCAGCCGCATCGGCCAGAACTCGCGCGTGGTGCTGACCCACGATGTGGCCCAGCGCGACAATCTACGGGTGGGTAGGCACGACGGCGTCGCCTCGGTGATCGAGACCCTGAAAGGCCACTCGCTGTTCGGCCACATCACCCTCACACGGTCGGAGCGCTCGGCCATCGCGGCGCTCGTCACGGAGCTGCTCGAAGGCAACGAACTCAGTTAGGCGCGTGCGGCGGTCTGCGCCGCTCGAGTGAACGCGCGCGACGGCGCCCGGCCCGGAACACGGGGCGGGCGCCGTGGTGCGTTCGCCTGCTGGGCGTTCGTCTGCTGGGCGTTCGCCGGCCGCGCCTTCCAGGGCCACTAGCGCCTCAAGCGTCGATGCCGTTGTGGGCGGACGCTCGACCTGTGGACAACGCGATTCGCGCCCGACGGCGGGTTAGCGTCGAAGGCGTGGGGAGAACGATCGGGGGACAGCGCGATCGGGCCGGCAGGCCGGTGCAGGGCCGGGCTGCCGGGCCGGTCGACGCCGGTGTGCTTGTGGGGCTCGTGAGGGGCACCGGTCTGGGAGATCGCGCCGAATTCTCCGCGCTTGCGGGTCTGGTGGGGCTGGTGGGCGTCGCCGGCGCGCTGATGGGGCACGATCCTGCTCGGTTCGCGGTGCTGGGATACGTGGCCATGGTGACTGTGCCGCTCAGTCTCAGCGACATCCGCGAGCGGCGGCTGCCGAACATCCTCGTGCTGCCGGGGTTCGTCGTCGCGGGCGTGGGCGGCATCGGCGCGTGGGCGGCGGGCGGTGCGGCCCCCTGGAAAGCGTTCGCGGTGTGCGTCGTGGTGCTGTGCGCGCTGGGGGTCATGGCCGTCGGCGGTGGCCTCGGGCTCGGGGATGTGAAGCTCGCCGGCATGCTGGCCCTCGCGCTGGGCGTGAGCGACCGGGGCGGTGCTTCGGTCGGGTCCGTGGTGCTGGCCGGGATGGTCGCGTTCGGGACGGCCGGGATCGCAGCGCTCGCGGAGTGGCGGCGAGGAAGCGATGGTGTGCCGTTGGGGCCGTTCCTGTTGGGCGGCTTCTGGGTGGCCGTTGTGAGTTCGGGGTGAGGCGCCGGGGGTTGCGCAGGAGAAGTCGCGCGTGGGTGCGGCGTTTCTTCCGGCGTGACGGAAAATCGGCCGGAATTCGTGTGGAATTCCGACGAACTGGTCGGCCGGCGCACCTGCAGCTCGATCGGCCGGGCGGGCAGCCCGGCCGACCGAGCAGGCGGCGGGTCAGCCGGGGTGGGTCATGCTGAGCACGTCGAGCGACTTGTCGAGCTGCTCGAGGGTGACCTCACCGCGCTCGACGAAGCCGAGGTCGATCACGGCCTCGCGCACGGTCATGCCGTTGGCGACCGAGTGCTTGGCGACCTTCGCGGCGGCCTCGTAGCCGATCACGCGGTTCAGCGGGGTGACGATCGACGGCGACGACTCCGCCAGAGCGCGGGCGCGGTCGATGTTCGCCTCCAGGCCCGTGATGGTCTTGTCGGCGAGCACGCGCGTGCCCTGCGAGAGCAGACGGATCGACTCGAGCAGCGCGGTGCCCATCACGGGGATGGCGACGTTCAGCTCGAAGATTCCGGAGGCGCCGCTCCAGGCGATCGTGGCGTCGTTGCCGATGACCCGGGAAGCGACCATGAGCACGGCTTCCGGGATGACCGGGTTGACCTTGCCGGGCATGATCGAGGAGCCGGGCTGAAGGTCGGGGATGTGCAGCTCGCCGAGTCCTGTGTTCGGGCCGGAGCCCATCCAGCGCAGGTCGTTGCAGATCTTCGTCAGGCTGACCGCGATCGTGCGGAGAGCGCCGGAGGTCTCGACCAGGGCATCCCGGTTGGCCTGTGCTTCGAAGTGGTTGCGCGCTTCGGTGATCGGCAGCTCGGTCTCCTGCGTGAGCAGCTCGATGACCAGCTGCGGAAAGCCGAGCGGAGTGTTGATGCCCGTGCCGACGGCCGTTCCGCCGAGAGGCACCTCGGCGACCCGGTGCAGCGCCGACTGCACGCGCTCGATGCCGAGGCGGATCTGCGCGGCGTAGCCGCCGAACTCCTGGCCGAGCGTGACCGGCGTCGCGTCCATGAGGTGGGTGCGGCCGGCCTTGACGGCGGTCACCCACAGCTCCGCCTTCTCTTCGAGCGACACCGCGAGGTGGTCGAGAGCGGGGATGAGGTCGTCGATCAGGGCACCGGTCACGGCGATGTGCACGGAGGTCGGGAACACGTCGTTCGACGACTGCGAGGCGTTCACGTGATCGTTGGGGTGCACCGGCGAACCGAGCCGGCGCGAGGCGAGCGTCGCCAGCACCTCGTTCATGTTCATGTTCGACGAGGTACCCGAACCGGTCTGGTACACGTCGATCGGGAACTCGGCGTCGTGCGCACCGCTGACGACTTCGTCGGCGGAGGCGGCGATCGCGTCGGCGATCGACTGATCGAGAACGCCGAGACGGGCGTTGGCGAGGGCCGCCGACTTCTTGATGCGGGCGAGGGCGGCGATCTGCGCCGGCTCGAGCACCGAACCCGAGATGGGGAAGTTCTCGACGGCGCGCTGCGTCTGCGCTCCGTAGAGAGCGGCCGCGGGAACGCGGACCTCTCCCATCGTGTCGTGTTCGATGCGGTAGCCGGTGTCCGCCTGGGTGTCCACCACGGTGTGTTTTCCTTTCTGGGGCGCGGAAGCGAGGCCAGCGGATGGCTGGCTCTCCCGCGCGGTGTTAGTCGGAGGCCGGGTCGGCCAGTCCGACGACGACGTCGGGCACGACCCGACCTTCCTGAAGCCGGTAGTTCGCACCAACGATAGCCAACGAGCCGTCGGCGACGGCCGCGCTGATCATCTCGGACTCCTCCAGCAGTTCGGCGACCGTGTCGCGCAGGTGCTCGCGCCCGACCTCGCTCGCGTCGAGCACCGAGGGGTCGATCGACTGACCGAGCGAGGTGCGCGAGACGCGGTGCACGGCGGGAACGATGGGGGCGATGAGGTTCGCGATGTGCGGAGGCAGGGGTTCCGCATCCGTGGCCTGGGAGTCGATCGCGGCGCGAACCGCACCGCACTCGTCGTGTCCGAGCACGAGGATGAGCGGAACGTGCAGCACGCCGACGGCGTATTCGAGGGAGCCGAGCACCGAATCCGACATGACTTGCCCGGCGTTGCGCACGACGAACGCGTCACCGAGACCGAGGTCGAAGATGATCTCCGCTGCGAGGCGGGAGTCGCTGCAGCCGAAGATCGCGGCGAGCGGAGCCTGGCCGGCGGCGATCGTCTCGCGGCGTTCGACATCCTGGCGCGGATGCTCCGGCCCGCCTCCCACGAAGCGCTCGTTGCCTCGCAGCATCTCATCCCACACGCGTGACGGTCGTGGCATTCCCATCATGAACCTCCGAGTTGGCGGATCTGGCCGGCGACGGCATCCGCGACAACACGGAATTCGTCGGTGGCTGCTGTGCCGAACAAGACGATGGAGCTCTTGCCGGCGGTGGTGACGAGCGCGTAGTCCACGTCGCCGTTGTCTTTGCCCGAGGAGCGGTTGTCGTACACGTCCCACTTCACGCCGTCGATCGTCGTCGTGGTGGTGATCATGCTCTTGTTGACCTGCTCGGCCGTCCAGCTGTCGTTGGCCTCGAAGCCCTGGCGCATGCCGATGTATTCGCCCTTGGGTGTGATCAGCCCGACGTACCAGGAGTCGACCCGGTCGGGGGTCTTGGTGTTCACCTGTGCGTTGTTGGACTTCCAGCTCGAGGGGAGGGCGGGCACCAGCAGCCTGTCGGGTTCCGAGCCCTGCGCCTCGGCCGCGATCGAGGTGTAGTCGACGGCCGGATTGGCGTCGATCGGGTTGCCGCGGGGAACGAAGAGAACGATGACGGCGACGAGCCCCACCGTCGCGAGGAGCGAATAGACGAGGTTGTTGATCGTCTGCCGGTTGCGGTGGTTGCGCGAGTTCTGCGCTTTGCGTTCCGCGGTCTCCTCGGGTGTTTCGGGGCGACCGAGTTCGGCGACGACCGCCGGAGGCTTCTTGCTGGGGGTCATTCGGGGTCAGAGGCTCCCGTGGGCGCCGAGCCCGCATCCCCGGCGACGGCTCCGGCGCGTGCGGCGTCGAGCCGTGCCTTCGCGCCGATCAGCCACTCTTCGCAGCGGCGGGCGAGGGCCTCGCCGCGCTCCCAGAGCGCGATCGACTGTTCGAGGGTCGACGAGCCCTGCTCGAGCTCGGCGACGACGCGCACGAGTTCGTCGCGGGCCTCCTCGTAGCTGAGCGTTGCGGTGCTGAGGCTCTTGTCCTCGGTGGTGGGCATGACATCCATTCTATTTGTCGTTCTGACCTTCGCCTGAGTCCGCCAGCGAGTCGGCGACGGCGGTGAGCGAACCGTCGGCGACCGTGAGCTTCAGCAGTGTTCCGTCGGGGGCTTCGCCGGGCGTCCGCAGCACGTGTCCGCTGGGGAGCTGGGCGATCGCGTACCCGCGGTCGAGTGTTCCCTGCGGCGACAGCGCGCGCAGTTGCCCCCGCAGTTCGGCGGTGCGGATGTGCTCCCTCTCGATGGCGCGCTCGACGAGCTCTGCGCCGCGCGCGACGTACCGCGTGAGTTCTTCGGCGCGGGAGTCGACGATCCAGCTCGACGAGACGAGCGACGGCCGCGAGCGCAGATGCCCGATGCGGTCGATCTCGGCGGCGAGCAGGTGCGTCAGCCGCATCCCCATCCTGGCGCGGGCCTGGTGCACGCGCACGATCTCCTCCGCGACGTCGGGCACCACGCGTTTCGCCGCGTCGGTCGGGGTGGACGCGCGCAGGTCGGCGACCTCGTCGAGCAGCGGCCTGTCGGCCTCGTGCCCGATGGCGCTCACGATCGGCGTGGTGGCAGCGGCAGCCGCGCGCACGAGCGTCTCGTCGCTGAACCCGAGCAGGTTCTGGAAGTCGCCACCGCCTCGCGCGATGATGATCACATTCACTTCGGGGTCGGCGTCGAGTCGGCGGATCGCGGCGGTGACCTCCGACACCGTGCGCTCGCCCTGCACGGCGGCGTGGACGATGCGGAACTCCACCTGCGGCCAGCGCAGCTGAGCGTTGCGCAGCACATCCTTCTCGGCGTCGGAGTCCTTGCCCGTGATGAGGCCGATGCGATGGGGGAGAAAGGGCAGCCGGCGTTTGCGGTCGAGGGCGAACAGCCCTTCGGCCGCGAGCTGCGCGCGGAGCCGTTCGAGCCGTTCCAGCAGATCGCCGAGCCCGACATGGCGCATGTCGAAGACCTGCATGGTGAGGGTGCCGCCCTTGACCCAGAAGTTCGGCTTGACGGCCGCGATCACGCGATCACCCTGCTTCAGATCGGCCGGGATGCGGGCCTTCACCGACGACCAGATCGTGAAGCTGATCGTCGCGTCTTCGTTCAGGTCTTTGAGCTTGCCGTAAACGTTTCCGCCCGAGACGCCCCACTGGGTGATCTCGCCCTCCACCCACGCCGTGCCGAGCCGCTCGATCCAGCCCCGGATCTTGCTCGACAGGGTGGCGACGGGCCACGGCGCGTCGGCGGTCGGCGGCCCGACCTCCATCGACGGGGCGCCTGTCGGGCTCGCAGTGCTGGCCACGGTACGTCTCCCATCGAGTGCTCAGCGCACTCACCTAGGATTGAGGGGTGAGCGACGCAACCATCAGCCTGCCGATGCCGAGAATCCCCGGCTTGAGAGGCCGGCTCAAGGATACCCCGGTCGTCGGACATAAGCGGGTGCTGCTGGCCGCCCCCCGGGGCTACTGCGCCGGCGTCGACCGCGCGGTCGTGGCCGTCGAGAAGGCCATCGAGCACTATGGCGCCCCCGTGTACGTGCGCAAGCAGATCGTGCACAACGTTCACGTCGTCTCGACGCTCGAACGCCAGGGCGCGATCTTCGTCGACGAGGTCGACGAGGTGCCCACCGGGGCTCACGTCGTCTTCAGCGCGCACGGTGTCTCGCCCGCCGTCGTGCAGTCGGCTGCCGATCGCGGCCTCCAGGCGATCGACGCGACCTGCCCGCTGGTCACCAAGGTGCACCGCGAGGCGGTGCGGTTCGCCCGCGACGACTTCGAGATCCTGCTGATCGGACACGAAGGTCACGAGGAGGTCGAGGGCACCGCCGGCGAAGCGCCCGAGCACGTCACGCTCGTCAACGGGCCCGACGACGTCGACAACATCGTCGTCAGAGACCCGGAGAAGGTCGTCTGGCTCTCCCAGACCACGCTCTCCGTCGACGAGACGATGGAGACCGTTCGGCGACTGCGCGAGCGGTTCCCGCACCTGCAAGATCCCCCCAGCGACGACATCTGCTACGCCACCCAGAACCGCCAGGTCGCCATCAAGAAGGTGGCCGAAGACGCCGACCTCGTGATCGTGGTCGGTTCCGCCAACTCCTCCAACTCGGTGCGGCTCGTCGAGGTCGCGCTCGAATACGGCGCGAAGGCGGCTTACCGCATCGACTACGCCAGCGAGATCAAGCAGGAATGGCTCGACGGGGTCGCCTCCGTCGGCGTCACGAGTGGCGCATCCGTGCCCGAGGTGCTCGTGCAGGAGGTTCTCGACGACCTGCGCGGGGCCGGCTACGGGGATGTGCAAGAGGTGAAGACCGCGGAGGAAGACCTCATGTTCTCCCTGCCGAAGGAGCTGCGCAAGCAGGACACCCGCACCCGTCCGTAACGAGGGGCGCTGAGGCGCGCTGTGTCAGAACAGCCGCCGGAGCCCCGGCACGCGACGAGCCGCCAGACTGACGGCGAACGACAGCACCGCGATGCCCGCCCAGAGCAGGATGGCGACGGGCAGGCTGTTCGACCGCGCCACGTTCAACCCGGGGAACAGCGTGACGGCCAGGGTCAGGAAGAAGAAATGCACCAGGAAGACGCCGAACGCGGCGTCGGAGAGCTGGGCGAGCATCCGGGCACCGCGTTCGCGCAGCGCGGTCACGCGGGCGAACAGGCTCTGCACGACCACGAAGACACCGAGCGAGGCAGCGGCGACGACGGCACCGTCGTAGCCCACCGGTGAGACCGCCTGCAGCCAGGCGGGGCGGGATGCGCTGCCGTACTGCCAGATGGTCTCGGCGAGAAGGGCTGCGGTGACGAGCGCCGCCGCGACCGTCCACCCGGGCGAGAGCACGACGGTGCGCAGAGCCCAGCCGGCGAGGAAGAAGCCGACGTACGGAAGCCACTGGGTCAGCGCGTTCAGCACGATCGGATGCGGATCGCCGAAGAGCGCCGACAGGCCGGAGAGCCCGACGACGGCGACCGTGAAAAGCAGGACTGAGCCGGCGAAGACGAGGGCGCGACGCTGCCCGCCACCGGAGAGGAACGCCGCCAGAACCGGCGCGACCAGGTAGAGCCCGGCGATGAGCCACAGGAAATACAGTTGCGTGTACGCCTTGCCGTCGACGACGAGCCCGATCGTCTGCAGCGCCGTGAGGTGCTCGTGGCTGATCAGGATGCGCACGACGACGATGTAGAACACCTGCCACACGACGAAAGCCGGCCCCAACCGCAGCAGTCGCTTGCGGTAGAAGGCGGCCGGTCCGTCGGCGTGCACACGAGGCGAGAGCAGCAGCGCGCCGCTCACCATCACGAACACCGGCACCACCCAGATGCCGCCGATGTCGACGATCGTCGCCACCCACCACGTGCCCGACCCGCGGATCGCGGGGTTTCCGACGATCCCGGCGAAGACGTGGATGGCGATCACGCCGAGGATGGCGCCGATCCGCAGCACATCGAGTGGGACAGAGCGGGTGCGCACCGTGCTCGCGCCGGCGGCAGTCGTCACGCTTGCGGCTCCAGGATCTCGTCGGCGTTGTCGGCGATCCACGACATCAGGGGCAGGAGGTGCTCGGTGAGGTCGCGACCGCGGTCGGTGAGGCTGTAGTCGACCCGGGGCGGGATGCTCGACTGGGCGGTCCGCAGCACGAAGCCGTCGCGTTCGAGTGTCTTGAGGGTCTGCGCGAGCATCTTCTCGCTGATGCCCTGCACCGTTCGGCGGAGCTCGCCCCAGCGGAGGTCGCTCTGAGAGAGGGCGACGAGCACCAGAACGCCCCAGGTGCTGGTCACGTGGTTGAGCACGATACGGCTCGGGCAGGCGGAGGGGAGCACACCATCCGTGAATCCGAATCCGTTCATCGACTGAATACTGGTATTCACGTCAGTAACTTACCAAAAAGTGGGTACCTCCGAACGGGAAGTAACCGTGGAGGACGCGGGTTGGAGCTGGAGACCGACCGAAAGGAAACACCACCATGACCATCGTCGTCACCGGAGCATCAGGACACCTCGGACGCCTCGTCGTCGAATCGCTGCTCGAGAGGGGCGTCCCCGCAGCGGACATCCGCGCCCTCGGGCGCTCCGAACAGAAGCTGGCCGCTCTCGCCGACCGCGGCGTGCAGACCGCGACCATCGACTTCGACAAGCCGGAGACGCTCGACGCGGCGTTCGACGGTGCGGATGCGCTGCTTCTGGTCTCGGCCAGCGAGCCGGGCAAACGCGTCCCCCAGCACAAGAACGCGATCGACGCTGCCGTACGGTCGGGGGTCGGCCACATCGTCTACACGAGCGCGCCCCACGCCACGGACACCGCGCTGGTGCTCGCGCCCGAGCACAAAGCCACCGAGGAGCTGCTCGCGGAATCCGGCCTGCCGGTGACCGTGCTGCGTAACAACTGGTACACGGAGAACTACGTCGGTCAACTCGACACCGCCGGGCAGTCCGGCGAGATCGTGGCGAGTGCCGGCGACGGCCGTGTGGCCAGCGCGACGCGCAAAGACTACGCCGAGGCGGCCGCCGTGGTGCTCACCACTCCCGGTCACGAAGGCGCCGTCTACGAGCTGACCGGCGACGAGGCCTGGGCGTTCACCGACCTCGCCGCTGCGGTCGGGACGATCCTCGGCCGGGACGTCGCGTACCGCCCCGTCTCCCCGGAGGAGCACACGGCCATCCTGACCGGCGCCGGTCTCGACGAGGGCACGGCGGGTTTCGTGGTCGCGCTCGACGGCAACATCCGCGACGGCGCGCTCGCCGAGGCGACCAGCACCCTCAGTGACCTCATCGGCCGCCCGACGACCCGTCTGATCGACGGCCTCGAGCAGGCGCGCGAAGCCGTCACGGTCTGAGCCGACGGCGAGAACGGCCCGGCACGCGAACGCGGCC
>NZ_JBHVYL010000030.1:0-46935 GCF_042880955.1 Leifsonia sp. NPDC058292 | reverse complement strand
CCCCCGGCCCATGCCGGAGGAGCGTTTTCGTGCTCGCAGGTGCGCAGTCGCTCAGCTGACGCCGAGGAGGTCGATCACGAAGATGAGGGTCTTGCCGGAGAGCTGGTGCCCTCCACCGGCCGGGCCGTAGGCGAGCGCGGGCGGAACCGTGAGCTTGCGGCGGCCGCCGACCTTCATGCCGGGGATGCCCTCCTGCCAGCCCTTGATGAGGTTGTTCAGCGGGAAGTTGATCGACTGACCGCGGCCCCACGACGAGTCGAACTCCTCGCCCGTCTCGTACTCGACGCCGAGGTAGTGCACGTCGACCTTGGAGCCGGGAGCGGCCTCCGCGCCGGAGCCTTCGACGATGTCGACGATCTCGAGGGTCTCGGGAGCCGGACCCTCAGGGGCGTCGACTTCGGGCTTCTGGTTGGTGTTTTCTGCCATGCCTCCATCCAACTCGTTCGTGCGCATCCGCGTCAAAGGCGTTCGCTGAGCGCGTCATCCCGGATGCCCATTCCTGAATTCGCTCTTGCGCTCACCCGCGAATGTTGGCACCCTGGAGGTAGATCACAGATCAACTCGTCGCCCGGGAGAGTCGCAGGCATCGCCGCACCACCGGGCGATGAGTCTGTTAACCGGCAGCTTCGTGTCGCGTCGCTAGACCCCTCGATGGAGCGACGGGCTCAGCCGAAGACTTTGCCGGGGTTGAGGATGCCGAGTGGATCGAAGACCGACTTCAGCTTCACCTGGAGGTCGTAGGAGTCGGGGCCGAGTTCATCCCCGAGCCAGCGGCGTTTGAGCACGCCGACGCCGTGCTCGCCGGTGAGCGTGCCACCGAGCTCGATCGCGGTGCGGAACATGTCGCCCGCCGCATCCCACACCTTCTCCGGCACCTCTTCGCCCGTGTAGACGAAGTTGGGGTGCAGGTTTCCGTCGCCCGCGTGCGCGACGGTGGGGATGGCGATGCCGTAGCGCTCGCCGATGCGTTCGATCGCCGCGAACATCTCGGGCATCTTCGACCGCGGAACCGACACGTCCTCGATCAGCACCTCACCTGTCGCTTCGAGAGCGGGGTGGAAGGCGCGTCGGATCGCGAGGAGCCGCTCTCCTTCCGCGGCGTCCGCGGACACTCGCACGGTTCCGCCGGATGCGCGGATGACGTCGGCCGCGGCCGCTGCATCCGTCGCCGAGCTCAGGCCGTCGAACTGGGTGAGGAGATAGCTGCCGCCGCCGGTCGCGCCGAACGCCTCGGCGATGGTCTGCTCGCCGAGGTACGCCGCGATGCGCTCCAGCGACGGGGCGTCGAGCAACTCCATCACGGCTGGGCGCAGCCGGGACGCCGTCACGGCCGCTGCCGCCGCTGCCGCGCTGCGCACATCCGGGAACAGCGCTCCGATGGTGGTCGCGGTGCCGGGCGTCACCGGGAGCACACGCACGGTGGCGCCGACGATGACGCCGAGCGTTCCCTCGGATCCGACGAACAGGGCCGTGATGTCGTATCCGGTGACCCCTTTCACGGTGCGGTGGCCGGTGCGGAGGAGCCTGCCGTCGGCGAGCACCACGTCGAGCGCGAGCACAGCCTCGCGGGTCACGCCGTACTTGGCGCAGAGCAGGCCGCCGGCGTTCGTGGCGATGTTTCCGCCGACGCTGGCGATGGCCCGGCTGGCCGGGTCGGGGGCGAACCAGAGCCCGAACGGTTCGAGGGCGGCGTTCAGGTCACCGTTGATGACACCCGGCTCGACGACGGCCAGCTCGTCCTCCGCCGAGATCTCGAGGATGCGGTTCATGCCGGCGACGCTCACGACGATGGCGCCGTCCGTGCCGTTCGCACCGCCGGCGAGCCCTGTTCCGGCGCCGCGCGGCACCACGGGAACCCGGAACTCGCTCGCTGCGCGCATCGCAGCCTGCACGTGCTCGACCGTCGTGGCGTTCACCACGGCCAGCGGACGGCCGGAGGCCACCCAGCCGGAACGATCGGTGCGCGCGGCCTCCAGGGTCGCCTCATCGGTGCTGAGCACACCGGCGGCGACCGCATCGTCGCCGAGAGCCGCCTTGAGCCAGTCGAGAACATCCATGGCCTTCACCTTAGGGATGCGGTGGTCGTGCCACCGAATCGGCACGACCGGTGATGTCCGAAAACCGCTATCGAATGTCGGTCGCCGGTGTCAGTCTTGACCCATGAGCACCACCGACAAGCTGGCCGATCCCGTCTTCGCCGAGCGCTACCGGGCGATGAGCGCGCGGGATGCCCGGTTCGACGGGCAGTTCATCACCGGAGTGCACTCCACGGGCATCTACTGCCGCCCGAGCTGCCCGGCGGTCGCGCCGAAACCCTCCAACGTGACGTTCTACCTCACTGCCGCCGCCGCGCACGAGGCCGGGCTCCGCGCCTGCAAACGCTGTCTGCCGGATGCCGTTCCCGGCTCCCCCGAGTGGAACGTGCGCGACGATCTGGCCGCGCGAGCGATGAGACTGATCGCCGACGGCACCGTCGAGCGGGAGGGCGTTCCCGGGCTGGCGAACCGGCTGGGGTACACGCCGCGTCACCTGGGCCGCGTTCTGGTCGCCGAGCTGGGGGCCGGGCCGCTGGCGCTCGCCCGCGCGCACCGCGCTCAGACCGCGCGCCTGCTGCTGGCGGGCACCGACCTCAGCATCACGGATGTGGCGTTCGCCGCCGGCTTCACGAGCGTGCGGCAGTTCAACGAGACGATGGCGGAGATCTACCGCACCACGCCGGGCGACATCCGCGCCGCCGCGAAGGGCAGGCCGGCCGCGCGGCCGCAGCCGGGAGAGACGCGGGAGGCTTCTCTGACGCTGAGGCTGCCCGCGCGGGCGCCGTTCGACGGCCGTGCGGTGCTCGACTTCCTCGGCGCCCGTGCTGTCGCCGGCGTCGAACTCGGCGGCCCGGGCACATACTCCCGCGCCGTCGACCTGCCGCACGGGCCCACGGTGGTGCACCTGAGCCTCGGCGGAACCGAGGCGTCGCCGCACGTGGTCTGCGAGGCTGCCCTCGGCGACGTGGCCGATCTCGCGCCCCTGGTGGCGCGCATCCGTCGCCTGCTCGATCTCGACGCGGACGCGCAGGCGATCGACGCCGCGCTCTCGTCCGACCCGGCGCTGGCTCCGAGCGTCGCCGCCGCGCCCGGCCGGCGGGTGCCGGGTGCCGTCGACGCCGAAGAGATCCTCTTCCGTGCGCTCATCGGCCAGCAGGTCTCCGTGCCCGCTGCCCGCACCGCACTGGCCCGGCTGACCGACGCGCTCGGCCGACCCATCGATCTCGGCGGCTTCACGAGGCTCTTCCCCGCCGCGGCGGACATCGCCGAGCACGGTCGGAATGTTCTCCGCGGGCCGGCCCGCCGCATCGACGCCATCGTCGGCACGGCCCAGGCGCTCGCAAACGGCGAACTCGTGATCGATGTCGGCGAATCGCGCGAAGAGCTGGAGCGCCGCCTGCTCGCACGACCGGGCATCGGACCGTGGACGGCCGGCTACGTGGCGATGCGCGTTCTCGGGAGCCCCGACATCCTGCTCACGAGCGATCTGATCATCCGGCAGGGCGCCGCGAAGCTCGGCCTGCCGGCCGAAGCGCGAGCCTTAACGGAGTACGGCGCGCGCTGGGCGCCGTGGCGCAGCTACGCCGGAATGCATCTCTGGCGCGCCTCTCAGGCGTAGGATCGCAGACGGACAAGTTCGGGTCGGTGAAGGAGGAACGGCAGGTTGCCTTCGATCACCGTCGTGATTCCGGCATTGAACGACGCCGAGATGCTCGCTCACAGCCTCTCCGACCTCGCCGCCCAGCTGCGCCCCGCCGACGAGATCATCGTCGTCGACAACGGCAGCACCGACGAGACGGCCGCCGTGGCCGCGGCGCACGGTGCGCGCGTCATCGAGGAGCCGGTTCGCGGAATCTGGCCCGCGGCGTCCGCCGGCTACGACGCGGCGACGGGCGACATCATCGCGCGTCTCGACGCGGACTCGCGACCGCCCGTCGACTGGCTGCTGCACATCGAGGCCGAGTTCGTCGACTCCCCCGAGATCAGCGTGCTCACCGGACCCGGGATCTTCTACGACGGCAACGCCGTGATCGCCGGGCTCGGCCAGGCGCTCTACATCGGCGGATACTTCTGGTCGATGGAGATCTGGCTCGGGCATCCCCCGATCTTCGGCTCGAACTTCGCGATGCGCCACGAGGTGTGGCAGCGGATGCGCGGCCGCGTGCACCGCGGACTCCGCGCCATCCACGACGACCTCGACCTGGCCATCCACCTCGACCCCGATCAGGTCGTGCGCTACGACGAACGGCTCACCGTCGGAATCTCGGCGCGACCGTTCTCCACCTGGCGCGGCTTCGGCCGCCGCCTCGGCTGGGCGTACACGACGCTGCGGATGCACCTTCCCCAGGAGTCGCCGTGGCGTCGCCGGTCGGCGCGCCGCCGGTGGGAAGAGGAGCACGCCGAGGAACTGCCGGGCGCGGTCGCCTGAGGCGGGCTCAGGTGACCCGGCAGTAGGTGGTCAGGTAGCCGATGCCGCCGACCGAGACGGTGACTGTCGAGTGGTCGCGCAGGAAGACCGGCGGTGTGCGCGAGTAGCCGGCGCCGCCGGGGCTGCCGGTCGAGATGAGTGTGCCGGGCTGCACCGTCGCCGAGCGGGAGAGGAAAGCGATGATCTCGGCGACCGACCGCACCATGTCCGCGGTCGATGAATCCTGCAGGATGCGGCCGTCGACGTTCGTCGTGAGCCACAGGTCCTGCGGATCGCTGATCTCATCGGCGGTCACGACGACGGGGCCGTTGGGGGTGAACCCGTCGAACGACTTGCACCGCGACCATTGCGCCTCGGAGAACTGCAGATCGCGCGCCGTGATGTCGTTGACGACCGTGTAGCCCCAGACGTAGTCGAGCGCATCCCTCTCCGAGACATCGCGCGCCGGCTTGCCGATGATCACACCGAGCTCGGCCTCGTAGTCGACCTGCGTGGTGAGGTCTTCGGGCCAGACGGTCGTGCCCTCGTGCCCGGCGAGCGAGTTCGGCCAGAGCGAGAAGACCGTCGCCGCCTTCTCGCTGCGCAGTTTCAGCTCGGAGGCGTGAGCGGCGTAGTTCGCACCGATCGCGATCACCTGCGGCGGGCGGAGCACCGCAGAGGCGTGCCGCAGCTCGCGGATGGGCGTGAGCGAGGTGTGCTGGGCGATCGCGTTGTCGACGACCGCCCGCGCGTGGGCGAGCGCCTCGTCCCCGCGTTCGATGAGGTCTTGGAGGTCGCGCGGTGCGTCGTCCATCACCTCTTCGAGGAAGAGGGCGCCGTCACCGATGACGGCTGCCAGACGCGGCGTCGGGTCTGATGTGGAGCTGAGGTGCGAGAATCTCACCCCTTCAGGCTATCGGGCGCGCTGCGTCGACGCGGACACTGCGCGCGAACGTCGGGCGCGTCGGCTAGCGTTGGAGCGTGTCCATCGGTGAGAGGCGACCGGGAGTCGCCGGAGGTGACGACGAGGCTGCGCGACTCGATGCCGGAATCCCCGACATCGACTGGTCCGTGGCCCCGGTCGGCGCGCAGTTCTCGACCTTCGACGCACCGAGCGGCGCCCTCGCCGTGGTCTCGCTCGGCGACCCGGCCGACCCGCGAGTGGTGCTGATCCCTGGCGTCACGGGGTCGAAAGAAGACTTCTACCTGCTCGCGCCCATCCTGGTGGCCGGCGGGTACTTCGTGCAGAGCTTCGACCTGGCAGGCCAATACGAGTCGGCGGATGCGGGACCGGTGCCCGGCGGCCATTACACGTACGAGCTTCTGGTGACCGACGTTCTCGCCTTCCTCCGCTCGGGCGAACCGGCGCACGTGCTCGGCTACTCCTTCGCCGGCGTGCTGTCGCAGCTCGCGCTGATCGAGCAGCCGCACCTGTTCCGCAGCCTGACCCTGCTCACGACGCCGCCGGAGCCCGGCCAAGCGTTCCGAGGGGTGCGGGTCATCGGCTGGCTGAGCTGGTTCCTCGGCGGAAGACAGGGCGCCGGCCTGATGATCTGGGGCATCGTCACCAACAAGAACAAGGTTCCGCCCAGCAGGCTGGCATTCGTGCGCTCGAGGTTCCGGCTGACCAGACGAGCGAGCGTCGACGACATCGTCGGACTCATGAAGCGGGTTCCGGATGTGCGCGAGCGCGTCGCCCAGAGCCGCGTTCCCGTGCTGGTCGCCACGGGCAACCACGACCTGTGGCCCACGCACCTGCACGCTGCGAACGCCCAGGCGCTCCGCGCCACCCTCGCGGTCTACACGACCGGCCACAGTCCGTGCGAGACGGCCCCGCACCAGCTCGGCCGCGACATGCTCGCCCTGTTCCACCGCGCCGAGCGCGCCGAACGCTCCTAAGACGGCGCGTGGCGCCAATCGTACGGTAGGGCCTCGCGGAGCTTCACCCAGCGCAGGAGGTCATCGTGCGCTCGGCCCGGCTGGGCAGGCACGCCGACGAGAACGTCGTCACCGTGATCGCGCAGGCGTTCCAGGCACACGCCGCAGGGGCTCAGCACGACCATCCTGTCGCCTTCCCGAGCGATACACACCGAGGCGAGGATGCGGCGGTCACGCTTGAACGCTTCGGCGAATGCTCCCAGTTCGTGGCAATAGTCGACGGCGGGATTGCTCGCCGGAGGTGACGTGCTCGTCACGATGCAGCCGTCGTCGAGCAGCACGCCGGCTGCTCCGTGGTCCCCCGTCGGGAAGCGGGCGTCGAGAAAGGCGCGGACCTCGCCGGCCAACCGGGTGAGCGGAAGGCCGACGGGGTCGAGGCCGAGGGTCACTCGCCGAGATCGATCGCGTTCGGAACGGTGGGGATGGCCGAGGTGATCGTCTCGATGCCGCTCAGCCGGGCCGGTGACAGGAGGCGGGTGACGTCTTCGCGGCTCATGAGCTTGGCGTCGACGACCATGTCGGCGACGTTGTTGCCGGTGAGCAGAGCAGCCTTGGCGAGAGTCGCCGCCGCCGCGTAGCCGATGTGCGGCATGAGCGCCGTGATCACGCCGACCGACGAACCGACCATCGCGCCCAACCGCTCCTCGTTGGCGGTGATGCCGTCGACGCAGTTGACGCGGAGGGTGTGGAAGCCCTGCGTCATCCAGGTGATGCTCTGCAGCAGCGAGTGGGCGATCACCGGCTCGAAGGCGTTCAGCTGCAGCTGGCCCCCCTCGGCCGCCATCGTGACCGTCACGTCGGCGCCGGCGACCGAGAACGCGACCTGGTTCACGACCTCCGGGATGACCGGATTCACTTTGCCCGGCATGATGCTCGAACCTGCCTGGCGAGGCGGCAGGTTGATCTCGCCGAAACCGGCCTGCGGCCCGCTGGACAGGAGGCGGAGGTCGTTGCAGATCTTCGACAGCTTGATGGCGCTGCGCTTCAGAGCGCCGGAGAACGACATGAAGGCGCCCGCGTCGCTCGTCGACTCGATGAGGTCGGGGGCGGTCTCGAGGTTGAGCCCCGTGATCTCGTTGAGGTGGCGCACGGCCGCCGAGGCGTAGCCCGGGTCTGCTGTGATGCCGGTGCCGATCGCGGTGGCACCCAGGTTGATCTCCGCGAGCAGCCATTTCGACTCGGTGAGCCGGGCGTGGTCTTCGGTGAGAGTGGTCGCGAAGCCGTGGAACTCCTGGCCGAGGGTCATGGGCACCGCATCCTGAAGCTGCGTGCGGCCGACCTTGAGCACGTGCCGGAACTCTTTGCCCTTCGCCGCGAAGGAGTCGCGGAGCAGCGCCAGCTCGTCGAGCAGGTGTGCGAGGGCGAAGGTCAGGGCGATCTTGATCGCCGTCGGGTAGGTGTCGTTGGTGCTCTGACTGCGGTTGACGTCGTCGATCGGGCTGAGGTACTGGTAGTCGCCCTTGGGGCGGCCGTCCAGTTCGAGCGCGACGTTGGCGATGACCTCGTTGGCGTTCATATTCGTCGAGGTGCCGGCGCCGCCCTGCATGACACCGACCACGAACTGGTCGTGGAAGCGGCCGTCGATGATGAGCTGGCAGGCGCGGTCGATGAGTTTCGCCTTGCGCTCGTCGAGCACCCCGATCTCGAGGTTGGCACGAGCGGCAGCCTGCTTGACGCTGGCCAGGGCGACCACGAGGTCGGGATACACCGAGATCGGACGCTTGGCGATCTGGAAGTTCTCGAGCGCCCGGGAGGTGTGCACCCCCCAATATGCGTCGATCGGAATGTCTCTGACGCCGAGAGAGTCGCTCTCGGTTCGCACCTCGCCCTCGGCGCTGGGCGCGGGAACGTCGGAGACGTTCTCACTGGCGTCCACGACCGGGATGGGGCGGGTCTTGGGTTCGTCCATGGTTGCTGCGGTGGGGGAATTCACGTTCGGCTCCGTTGCCTCTCGTTGTGCGTTGGCAGGATGAAGGTGTCGACCGTTCGTGGCCGTCGACCCTTCGAGCCTACCCCGCCCGCCTGCCCGCCGGGAGGGTGCCGGCCGTCAGCCGAGTTTGCGCAGGAGGCCGCGCGCGAACCTGTCTTTCGCGTCGGTGTACGGCGGGTAGATCAGCTTCATGGTGTCCGGCTTGAGGCTCTTCGTGAGCACGGCCTTCTCGTGGCTGAACGTGCGCAGCGAGTTCTCGCCGTGATACGAGCCGCTGCCGCTCTCGCCCACTCCCCCGAACGGCAGACCGGCGACCGCGAGGTGGGCGGCGGGAACACCGAACCCGACGGCCCCCGAGCTCGTCTCGGTGAGGATGCGCTTGCGCACGGCCGCGCTGGCGCTGAACACGTAGAGCGCCAAGGGTTTGTCGCCCGCCTTGATCACCGAGATCGCGTCGTCGAGTCCGGCGACCGTCACGATGGGAAGGACGGGGCCGAAGATCTCCTCCTGCATGACCGCCGCGTCGCGCGGCACGTCCGTCAGCACCGTCGGAGCGATGTACCGGGAGGCAGGATCGGTGACCCCGCCCACGACGGTGGTTCCCGCATCCAGGAGGCCCGCGAGCCGCTCGAACTGCCTCGCGTCGACGATGCGGCCATAGTCGGGGCTCGTCGCTGGATCGGCGCCGTAGAGGGCGCCGAGCGCTGACTCGAGCGCCTCCGCCAGCCGGCGCGACACGGCAGCCGTCGCGAGCACGTAGTCGGGCGCGACGCAGGTCTGCCCGGCGTTCATGAACTTGCCCCAGGCGATGCGCTCGGCCGCTGCAGCGATGTCGACGGTGTCGTCGACGTAGACCGGCGACTTTCCGCCGAGCTCCAGCGTGACCGGTGTCAGGTTCTGAACCGCCGCGGCCGCCACGATGCGCCCCACCCGGCCGTTGCCGGTGTAGAAGATGTGGTCCCAGCGCTGCGCGAGCAACTCGGTCGTCTCGGCGACACCGCCCTCGACCACGCTCACGGCGCGGGGATCGAGATACTGCGGAACGAGCCGCGCCATCGCGGCTGATGTCGCCGGCGCGAGCTCACTCGGTTTGAGCAGAACGGCGTTGCCCGCAGCTAGAGCGCCGACCAGGGGCGCCAGCAGCAGCTGTACGGGGTAGTTCCACGGCGCGATCACGAGCACGACACCGAGCGGTTCGCGCACGACGGATGCGCGCGCCGGCATCAACGCGCCTGGCACGCTCACCCGGCGCGGGCGCAGCCACCGCCGCAGGTGCTTGGCGGTGTGGTCGATCTCGCCGACGACGAAACCGATCTCGGCGATCTGCGACTCGGTGGGATTCTTCGCGAGATCCGCCAGCAGCGCATCCTCGAAGTCCGGCGCCCGTTCGACGAGCATCCGGCGCAGCGCCGCCAACTGCGCGAGCCGCCAGGACAGCGGCTTCGTGAGGCCGGAATCGTAAGAGCGACGGAGGTCTTCGACGGTCTGCGCCAGGGTCATGCGGCCATCCTACGGGTGCGCGGTCGGGCGGTACTCCAGGTCTTTGATGGCGTGCCCGAGACGCTCGCCGCGGCGCTCGAACCTCGTGACGGGACGGTCGGCCGGCCGCTCGACGAAACCGCGTTCGCCCGCCGCGTTGACGAGCCCGGGAGCCGCATCCAGCACCGTGAGCATGTGCTCGGCGTAGTCCTCCCAATCGGTCGCGAGGCGGAAGACTCCGCTCGGCTTCAGCACACGCACGACCAGCTGGGCGAACTCGGGCTGCACCAGCCGCCGGCTGCGATGGCGGTTCTTCGGCCAGGGATCGGGGAAGAAGAGCAGCACCTCGTCGACGCTGGCGGCCTGAAGGTGCTCGTCGAGCACCTCGACCGCGTCGTGGCGGATCACCCGGATGTTGGTGAGGCCGCGCACGTGCGCCTCGTTGAGAGCGTGGCCGACGCCGGAGCCGTGCACCTCGACGCCGAGGAAGTCGCGCTCAGGGTAGAGCGCGGCGAGGGCGAGCAGGTTCTCGCCGTTGCCGAAGCCGATCTCCACCACGCGCGGAGCCTTGCGCCCGAACACCTCGTCGAGGTCGAGCGCCGCCTCACCGAGATCGACGCCGTAGGTCGGCCACAGCTCGTCGAGCGCTCGCTGCTGCGCTTCTGTCTTGCGTCCGCGCGTCACGAAGCTGCGGGTTCTGGTGCTGTTCTCCACCCGACAAGTCTCCCCCACCTGACGCCCCTCGCGCGCATCGACGGTCTCCGCACGCATCGACGCCCTCCGGGAAGCCGTCCGGAGGGCGTCGAAAGGTGTGCGGGCGATGAGCGGCCTGCGGCGGTTACAGGAACGCGAACGGAAGGAACGCGAACCCGACGCCGACACCCACGACTGCAAGCAGCGCGACGAAGATCGCGCCGGCCAGCATCACGGCGTTGAGCACGATGCCCCAGACCGCCATCGTCTTGCTCGCCGGCTCGCGGGTGAGGGCGAGGATTCCGACGACGAGTCCGATGACCGGCGCGAAGAACGTCCAGCTGAAGACGATCGAGGCGAGTCCGAGCACGAGGCTGGTCACGCTCAGTGCCCTGCTCTCGGGCTGTGCGATGGGTGCAGGCGCCGCGGGCGGGGTCGCCGCATACGGTGTCTGCTGGTATCCGATGTTGGTCATGGTGGCGGGTCTCCTCGATTGTTTCTCGGTGACTCCGAGTCAACCGGATCGGCACGCACCGCACCATCGGGATATCCCCCGATTGCACTCAGGGGAACCCCCGAGTGGCGACCCTAGTGGGGCAGCACGGCCTCGATCGGCCCACGCGCGAAGTACACCAGGAAGCCGGCGGCCACGATCCAGAGCAGCGGGCTGATCTCCCGCGCCTTGCCGCCGAGAGACCGGATGAGCACCCAGCTGATGAATCCGACGCCGATGCCGTTCGCGATCGAGTAGGTCAACGGCATGACGATGATCGTGAGGAACACCGGCAGCACGCTCGAGAACTCGCTGAAGTCGATGTGACGGATCTGCACGACCATGAGCGCACCGACCACCACCAGAGCGGCGGCGGCGACCTCGAGGGGCACGACCTGGGTCAGCGGCGTGAAGAACATCGCGAGCAGGAAGAGCACGCCGGTGATGACGCTCGCGAAACCGGTCTTCGCGCCCTCGCCGATGCCCGACGCCGATTCGACGAACACGGTGTTCGACGACGCCGACGTGCCGCCACCGACCACGGCGCCGACGCCCTCGACGATCAACGCGGACTGCAGCCGCGGGAACGTGCCGTCTGGCGCTGCGAGATCCGCGCTGCGGGCCAGGCCCGTCATCGACCCCATCGCATCGAAGAAGTTGGTGAAGACGAGGGTGAAGACCAGCATGATGGCGGCCAGAGCGCCGATGCGGCCGAACGAGCCGACGAGGTCGACCTGGCCGACGAGTCCGAGGTTCGGCAGCGAGACGAGCGACGACGGCAGCTGCGGAACGGTCAGGTTCCAGCCGCCCGCGTTCTTGCCGCCCATCGACGGGCCGACGGGGGCGATGGCCTCGACGATGATCGCGACGACGGTGGCGGCGACGATTCCGATCAGCAGGGCGCCCTTGACCTTGCGGGCCATGAGAACACCCATGATCACGAGGGCGAGCAGGAAGATCAGGGTCGGAACGGTGGCGATCGAACCGGCTTCACCGAGCTGCACGGGCGGAGACGACATGTTCGTGCTGCGAACGAACCCGCTGTCCACGAAGCCGATGAAGGCGATGAAGAGCCCGATGCCCACCGTGATCGCGGTCTTCAGCTGCTGCGGCACGGCGTTGAAGATCAGGCGTCGAAGGCCCGTCGCGGCGAGCAGGACGATGATCAGGCCGTTGATGACGACGAGGCCCATCGCCTCCTGCCAGGTCAGGATCTGCACGACGTTCACCGCGAGGAACGAGTTGATCCCGAGGCCGGCGGCGAACGCGAACGGCAGGCGTGCCACCAGGCCGAACAGCACCGTCATGAAGCCGGCGCTCAAGGCCGTGACGGCCGCGAGCTGGCCCCCGTCGAGCGAGTGGCCCGCCACATCCGGGGTGCCGCCGAGGATGAGCGGGTTCAGGATGACGATGTACGCCATCGTCACGAAGGTGAGCACGCCGCCGCGCACTTCGGTGCCCCAGGTCGTGCCGCGTTTGGTGATCTCGAAGAAGCCGTCAAGGCGCCCGCGGAACGTCGGCGCGGGCGGAGCGGACTTGGTCGGTGCGGAAATGATCGTCTCCCGTAGTATCTCGTAAGGCTTTTCGTGCGCTGATCGCGACCGGACAAGCCTAAAGCCCCCTCGACGCGAAGGAAATCTATGGCTCTGCCCTGGAAGCTGCACGGTGACGGAAAGAACGTGGGGGCGGCCGAGGTCGTCCATCCCGGCGAACGGCTGACCTGGCCCCGCACGATCGGGCTCGGCGCGCAGCACGTCGTCGCGATGTTCGGCGCGACATTCCTCGTTCCGGTGCTCACACACTTCCCGCCGAGCACCACCCTGCTGTTCTCCGGCGTCGGAACGATCCTGTTCCTGCTCATCACCCGCAACCGCCTGCCCAGCTACCTGGGCTCGTCGTTCGCGTTCATCGCGCCGATCACCGCGGCAACGGCCAGCAGCGGGATGGGCAGCGCCCTGTTCGGGATCGTGGCCGTCGGGATCCTGCTCGCCATCGTCGGCGGGATCGTCATCCTCACCGGAACCGGGTGGATCGACGCGCTCATGCCGCCGGTGGTGGCCGGAGCGATCGTCGCCCTCATCGGGTTCAACCTGGCGCCCGCAGCGAAGAACAACTTCGTGCTCGCCCCGTGGACCGCGCTCGTGACGCTGCTCGCCGTGATCCTCTGCACGGTGCTGTTCCGCGGCCTGCTCGGGCGGCTGTCGATCTTCATCGGCGTCATCGTGGGCTACGTCTTCGCGGTCTTGATGGGCGAGGTCGACTTCTCCACCGTGGCGAAAGCCGACTGGATCGGACTTCCGCAGTTCGCGCTGCCGGCCAACCCGTTCGAGAACCCGGGGGCCACCTTCGGCATCCTGCCCGCCTTCCTGCCGGTGGTGCTGGTGCTGGTGGCCGAGAACGTCGGGCACATCCGTGGGGTGGCGCAGATGACCGACCCGTCGGTCAACAGGCTGACGGGTCGCGCACTGTTCGCCGACGGCCTCGCGACCACGATCGCCGGGTTCTTCGGCGGTTCGGGAACCACGACCTACGGCGAGAACATCGGCGTGATGGCCGCCACCAAGGTGTACTCGACCGCGGCGTATTGGGTGGCGGGCATCTTCGCGGTGCTGCTCGGGCTGTCGCCGAAGGTCGGCGCCGTGATCAATACCATCCCGCCGGGAGTGCTCGGCGGTGTCACGACGGCGCTCTACGGCCTCATCGGCATCATCGGTGTGAAGATCTGGCTCGACAACAAGGTCGACTTCTCGAAGCCGGTCAACCAGTTCACGGCGGCGACCGCGCTCATCGTGGGAATCGCCGACTTCACGCTGAACCTCGGACAGCTCACCTTCAACGGCATCGCGCTCGGCACCATCGCCGCGATCGTGGTGTACCACCTGATGCGAACGGTCTCCCGCCTGCGCGGCACCGACTGAGCCGCCGCGCAGCTGCGCTGGCCCGCTTGCGTCGCCGACTGTGCCCTTTCCCCACGAGTGTGGCCACTGCGGTCGAGCGTGCCAGGTGTGCCGGCCACACTCGACCGCACCGGCCACACTCGGCACGAACAGCCACACTCGCGGCACCGCAGCCGCCCAGAGGAAGCCCCACCGCATCCGCAAACGCCCAGCGCTCCACAGAAGCCCGAATGTGGCTACTGCGGTCGAGCGTGCCAGGTGTGCCGGCCACACTCGACCGCACCGGCCACACTCGGCACGAACAGGCGCACTCGGCGCGACGAGGCGCGCTCGGTGGGAAGAGCGCGGCTAGTGGTGGAAGAACGGGATGATCAGGTACAGCCCGTACAGCACGGCGAGGCCGCAGAGCACGAAGCAGGCGTAGGCGCCGGTGAGCGCGGCTCGTTTCTGGCCGTCGGTGAGCGGGTTCTTCTTGAGGGCTTTGTTGGCCTTCTTGAGAGCTTTGGCCGCCTGCTCCGGGGAGATGACGGTGATCGCGTCGGTGAACTCGGCCGGCTCGACGAAGAGCGCCCGGCCGGCGGCCGCGAGGAGGCGCGTGCCCGTGGCATAGAAGGCCACGACCACGCAGGCGCCGAAGAGCGACGAGGCGAAGACGATGAGGAAGGCGACCCAGTCGATCATGCTGACTCCTTCTTGGTGCCGCGCGGCTTCTTGAGCGGCTTGACCTTCTTGATCCTCACGGCGCGCCCGGAGGCCGCGACCTCGCTGGTGCCCTGCACGGGTGCGGGCGCGACGGCGTTCTCCGAGTGCACGCTGTTGCGGCGGGCGAGGATGAAGATCGTCACGATGATGGCCACGGCGAGCACGGCGTCGATGGCGATGCCGATCGGCCCGAAGCCCGCGAGCCAGGCGGCGATGGCGCCCACGATGGCGGCGGCGGGAAGCGTGAGCAACCAGCCGAGCGCTATCCGCCCGGCGGTGCCCCAGCGCACGGAAGAGCCGCGACGGCCGAGGCCCGAACCGATCACGGAACCCGAGGCGACCTGCGTGGTGGAGAGCGCGAAGCCGAGATGGCTGGAGGCGAGGATGGTCGCCGCCGTGCTGGTCTCAGCCGCGAAGCCCTGCGCCGGCTTGACGTCGGTCAGGCCGCGGCCGAGGGTGCGGATGATGCGCCAGCCGCCCGAATAGGTGCCGATCGCGATCGCGAGCGCACACGCGATGACCACCCACAGCTCAGGACCGGAGCCGGCCGACTGTGCACCGGCGGCGATCAGCGTGAGC
This sequence comes from Leifsonia sp. NPDC058292, assembly GCF_042880955.1. Taxonomy (NCBI): domain Bacteria; kingdom Bacillati; phylum Actinomycetota; class Actinomycetes; order Micrococcales; family Microbacteriaceae; genus Leifsonia; species Leifsonia sp. NPDC058292. Next base: position 31,781 of record NZ_JBHVYL010000030.1, on the reverse strand, counting down.
GTGATGACACCCATGGTCTTCTGCGCGTCGTTGGTGCCGTGCGAGAGCGCGACGAGCGACGACGAGAAGATCTGACCGTAGCGGAAACCGCCGCGTCCATCCGGTCGCCCGTCGTAGCGGCGCGTGATCGCGTAGGCGAGCTTGGTGGCCGAGAATGCGACGACTCCGGCGGTCACCGGGGCGATGAGGGCAGGGAGGATGACCTTGTCGAGCACCACGAGGAAGTCGACGGAGCCGAACCCGACGCCGACGATCGCCGAGCCGATCAGACCGCCGAAGAGCGCGTGGCTCGAACTGGACGGCAGCCCGAACAGCCAGGTGACCATGTTCCAGATGATCGCGCCGACGAGCCCGGCGAAGATGAGCTCCGGCGTGATCTGAACTCCGCCGTCGCCCTCTTTGATGATTCCGCTGGAGATGGTCTTCGCCACCTCGGTGGAGAGGAAGGCGCCGACGAGGTTCAGGACAGCGGCGAGCGCGACGGCCACTTTCGGCCGCATCGCGCCCGTCGCGATCGGCGTCGCCATCGCGTTCGCGGTGTCGTGGAAGCCGTTCGTGAAGTCGAAGAACAGGGCCAGTGCGATGACCAGCACGACGATAAGGGTGAGATCCACCGGTGCCGGTGCCTTTCTCTCGAGAGCACAGTCTCGTGTCGGGACACAGTCCGTCCCGCGCCTGGTGTTAGCGGGGATTTCATGCAGATGACCTGGCGCTGTTAGGCAACCAGGACGATACTCACACGGCTGCCGGACCAGGTCAACTTGAGAGCCTCCGCGGCACGTCAGAGCCGGTCGACGGAGGTCACCCTCAACACGGCGAGTCCCTGCTCGGCCGACGCAGCGAGAAGCACGTCCGCCGCGATTCCCCAGTCGTGGTCTCCCGCAGGATCGGCGAGGATCTGCCGCACGCGCCAGACCCCTTGCGTGGCCGCCGCGCTCTCGTCGACGACGATCATGGCAGCGGAGCGGGCGGCCGCATCCGTGCCGATCGCGTCGTGGTCGGCGTAGTACGCCTCCAACGCTTCGTCCCAGTCCAGAGCGGTGAACGAGGGGGTCACGGCTCCGGCGAGCGCCGCGGCCTCGTTCTCGAGGGCGCCCAGCTGCTCCACCTGGTCGAGCGCAGCCAGCTGCACACGCCGGAACAGCTCGTTGCGCACCAGAATGAAGAACGCCCGGCGGTTGGTGGTCACGTTGCGCGGCGGTGGCGGGGCGATGTCGGCGCTCTCAGCAGCGTGGCGGGCGGCGTCGGGATGGATGAGCTCCTCCCATTCGTCGAGCAGGCTCGAGTCGACCTGCCGCACGAGCTCGCCGAGCCACTCGATGATGTCGCTGAGTTCGTCGGTGCGCGCCTCCAGCGGCACCGTCTGTCCGAGGGCACGGTAGGCGCCGGAGAGGTAGCGCAACACCACGCCTTCCGAGCGGGCGAGCTCGTAGAACGCGATGAACTCGCCGAAGGTCATGGCGCGCTCATACAGGTCGCGCACGACTGATTTGGGGCTCAACTCGAAGTCGGCGACCCACGGCTGGCTGCCCGCGTAGGTGATGAACGCCTCCTGCAGCAACTCCGCATGGGGTTTCGGATGCGTGACCGACTCCAGCGCCTCCATCCTCTCGTCGTACTCCACACCGTCGGCCTTCATGGCGGCGACGGCCTCGCCGCGCGCCTGGAACTGCTGCGCCGACAGCACCGGTCGCGGGTCGTCGAGCGTGGCCTCGACCACCGACACGATGTCGAGCGCGTACTCCGGGGATTCCACGTCGAACAGCTCGAATGCGGCGAGCGCGAACGGCGACAACGGCTGGTTGAGCGCGAAGTCGGGCTGGAGGTCGACGGTGAGCCGGATGCTGCCGCCGACGTTCTCGACGACGCCCGCCGTCACGAGCGTGCGGTAGATGCCGAGCGCTCGCCGGGCGAGGGCCAGTTGACGCTTCCAGGGCTCGTGGTTGTCGAACACGAGGGAGCGCACGTGCTGGAACACATCTCCGCCTCGGGCGACGACGTTGATCAGCATCGAGCTCGTGATCTGCATCGAGGAGACCAGGGTCTCGGGCTCGGCGTCGATCAGTTTGCGGAACGACGGTTCGCCCCAGGAGACGAACCCGTCGGGCGCCTTCTTGCGCACGATCTTGCGCCGCTTCTTGGGGTCGTCGCCTGCTTTCTCGATCGCCTTGATGTTGTCGCTCTCGTGCTCGGGGGCTTGCGCGACGACGGTGCCGGCGGTGTCGTAGCCCGCCCGCCCCGCGCGCCCGGCGATCTGGTGGAACTCGCGGGCGTTGAGCTGGCGCATCCGGGTGCCGTCGAACTTCGTGAGCGCCGTGAAGAGCACCGTGCGGATCGGGACGTTGATGCCGACCCCGAGGGTGTCCGTTCCGCAGATCACCCGCAGCACGCCGCGCTGGGCGAGTTGCTCGACAAGACGGCGGTACTTGGGCAGCATCCCCGCGTGGTGCACGCCGATGCCTTGACGCAGCAGCCGGGAGAGGGTCTTGCCGAACGAGGTCGTGAACCGGAATTCGGCGATCAGCTCGGCGATGGCGTCCCGCTGCTCCCGCGTCGCGATCTTCGCGCTCGACAGCGACTGGGCTCTCTCCAGAGCGGCGAGCTGCGAGAAGTGCACGATGTAGACCGGCGCCTGCCCCGTGCTCAGGAGGTCTTCGACCGTCTCGTGCACCGGAGTGACCTCGTAGTAGAAGTGCAGCGGTACCGGGCGCTCCACGCCGGTGACCACGGCCGTCTCCCGGCTGGTGCGTCGGGTGAGGTCGGCGGCGAGCTCCGTCACGTCGCCGAGGGTCGCCGACATCAGGATGAACTGCACCCGCGGCAGCGTGAGCAGCGGCACCTGCCACGCCCATCCGCGATCCGGGTCGGCGTAGAAGTGGAACTCGTCCATCACGACCTGTCCGACCGGGGTGTCGGCGCCTTGGCGCAGAGCGAGGTTGGCCAGGATCTCCGCCGTGCAGCAGATGATCGGCGCGTCGGCGTTGACCGAGGAGTCGCCCGTCATCATCCCGACGTTCTCCGCGCCGAAGATGTCGACGAGCGCGAAGAACTTCTCCGACACCAGCGCCTTGATCGGCGCAGTGTAGAAGCTTCGCCGGCCGCGGGCGAGCGCGGCGAAATGGGCGGCGACGGCCACCAGCGACTTGCCGGTTCCCGTTGGCGTGCTGAGGATGAGGTTCGCGCCCGACACGATCTCGATCACCGAGTCGTCCTGTGCGGGATAGAGGGCGATTCCGCCCGCCTCCACCCAGGTCACGAAGGTCTCGTAGATCGCGTCGTCGTCGACGCCGTTCGCGCCGTCACTCTGCGAGTTCTCGAAACCGGGGATGGCGCTCACCATCAGGGGCCGGGTCTGCTCGGACTGTTCTGCTGCTGCCATCGTGGTCCCAGCCTCCCACGTCGCCGCGGCGCCTTACGCCTGAGTCCCAGGTTGCGCCCCTAGCCTCGGCGCTATGACGTCGTTCTGGCGGCCGGCCGCGACCGGCGTGGCGAGTGTGCTCGCCGGAGTGGGCGCGGGCGAACTCGTGAGCGCGTTCTTCGTGCAGAACGGCAGCCCGGTGCTCGTCGTCGGCGCCCTGGTCATCGATCTGGTGCCCGCCTGGCTGAAAGAGGCCGTGATCGCCGTCTTCGGCACGGGCGACAAGGCCGTGCTGATCGTGAGCCTGGCGCTGGTGCTGCTCGTGGGCGCCGGCGTCGCCGGGTGGCTGGAGCACCTCCGCCCGCCGGTCGGCCGCATCCTCATCGCCGTGGGCGGAGCGGTCGGCGTGCTCGCGGCGCTGACGCGCTCGGGTGCTGGGCTTCTGGATGCGATCCCGTCCGTGATCACGGCCGTGGTCGGCATCCTCGTGCTCGGCGCCCTGTCCCGGATGCTGCGCGGCACGGCTCCGACGCGTGTCGCGCCGTCGGGCTCGGTCACCCGCCGGCGGTTCGTGACCGCGACGAGCGCGACGGCGGCCGGTGGCGCTCTGGCCGTGATCGTCGGGCAGGTGGTGGCGACCGGGTACCGAGCGGCGGCGACGGCCCGGGCCGCGATCCATCTCCCCCGAGCGGCGTCGACGGCCCCGCCCATCCCCGCCGGGGCCTCGTTCGACATCGCCGGCCTCTCCCCCGTCGTCACGCCCAACGCCGACTTCTACCGCATCGACACGGCACTCCAGATTCCGGGCATCGACCCGTCGAGCTGGCGACTGCGCATCACCGGAATGGTCGAGAACGAGATCGAGCTGACGTTCGCCGAGCTCCTGAAGCTTCCGCTGGAAGAGAGCACCACGACGCTCACGTGTGTGTCGAACGAGGTCGGCGGAAACCTGATCGGCAACGCCACCTGGCTCGGCTACCCGCTGCGCCACCTGCTGGCCCGCGCGAAGCCGACGGCGAAAGCCGACATGGTGCTCTCGCGGAGTCAGGACGGCTGGACGGCGAGCACCCCGATCGAGGCGCTCACCGACGAGCGCAACGCCATCCTCGCCGTCGGGATGAACGGTCAGCCGCTCCCCCTCGAACACGGCTACCCGGTGCGCATGGTCGTGCCCGGCCTCTACGGATACGTCTCCGCCACCAAATGGGTGGTCGAGCTGAACGTCACCCGCTTCGACGACATCACCTCGTACTGGACCGACCGCGGCTGGTCGCAGCGCGGCCCCGTCAAACTGTCGTCACGCATCGACGTCCCCGCTGCCGGGCGTCAGGTCGCGGCCGGAACCGTCGCCGTCGCCGGTGTCGCCTGGTCGCAGCACGTCGGCGTGAGCGCGGTGCACGTGCAGATCGACGGCGGCGACTGGCAGGCGGCCGAGCTCGCCGACGCGATCTCGGTGGACACCTGGCGGCAGTGGAAGTACGCCTGGGAGGCCACGAAAGGCAGCCACACCATCCGTGTGCGGGCCACGGATGCGAACGGCAAGGTGCAGACCTCCAAGGTCGCCGACGTGGTGCCCGACGGCGCCACCGGGCTGCACGAGATCAGCGTGTCGGTCTCCTGAGTCGTTAGCCTGAATCCATGTCGCTTCCGCCTCTCGTGCAGCCCGGACCCGAGCTCAGTCCGGAAAGACAGGACCGCTACTCGCGCACCACGCAACTGCCGGGCTTCGGGATGCCCGCCCAGCGCCGCATCCGCAACGCCCGGGTGCTCGTGGTCGGCGCGGGCGGGCTCGGCAGCGCGGTGATCCCGGCTCTGGCGGCCGCCGGCTTCGGAACGATCGGGATCGTGGACGCCGACCGCGTCGAACCGAGCAACCTGCCGCGCCAGAGCATCCACACGCCGGCCGATGTCGGGGCCGCCAAGGTGGCGTCGGCCGCTGCCGCCGTCACGGCCTTGGACGCCGAGACGACGGTGCGGATCTTCGACACGATGCTGACCGCGCAGAACGCCGCCGAAGTGTTCGACGGTTTCGATCTCGTGCTCGACGGCAGCGACAACTTTCCGACCCGCTATCTCGTGAACGACGCCGCGGTCCTCGCGGGCCTACCGGTCGTGTGGGGCGCCGTCGACCGGTTCGGCGGACAGGTCGGTCTGAGCTGGGCCGAGCAGGGGCCTCACTACCGCGACCTCTTCCCCGCACCGCCCGAACCGGGCACCGTGCTCAGCTGCGCGGAGGCCGGCGCGCTCCCGTCGGTGTGCGCGGTCGTCGGCGGCCTGATGGTGGGAGAGGCGATCAAGCTGGTGACCGGAACGGGTGACCCCCTCCTCGGACGGGTGATCGTGCACGACTCGTTGCGCGGCACGTTCCGCGAGCTGCGCTACGAACGCGATCCGCAGGGCGCACCGGTCGCGCCGCTCGCCGGTCGCGCTGCGTCCGCCATCGCGCCCGCCGATCTGCACGCCCGGCTGCTGGCCGGCGACAGCGTGACGATCGTCGACGTGCGTGAGCCCTGGGAGGCCGACATCGCCGAGATCCCCGGCTCCCTCCTCGTGCCGCTCGGCGTCGTGCAGCAAGACCCGCGCGGGCTCGCGGCGCGGCTCGGCGACGACGCGCTCGTGATCGTCTGCCACCACGGGCAGCGGGCGGAGGCGGCACGCGAGATCCTCGCGCAGGCCGGAGCCTCGGGCGTCGTGCTGACCGGCGGGATCGACGCGTGGGCGCGCGACATCGACGCGGGCCTGGCGCGATACTGAACCCATGACCGTCCGCATCCCGCTCGAGCAGCACGCCCTTCACGTCGCCGACCTGCTGGCGCCGGTGCTGTCGTCCCCCGCCGTCGAGACGGTGCCGATCGAGGATGCGCTCGGCCGCGTCACCGCTGACGACGTGCGCTCCGACGTCGACCTCCCGCTGTTCCGCAACTCGCAGATGGACGGCTTCGCGGTGCGCGCCGCCGACACAGCCGCCGCCCCGATCGCGCTCGAGGTGAGCGGCGATGTACCGGCCGGTCACGCCGTTCCCGTGGTGCTCACGCCGGGAACCGCGATCCGCATCATGACCGGGGCTCCGCTGCCGACCGGCGCCGACGCGGTCGTTCCGGTCGAAGACACCGAGCTGGTGCTCGGGCGCGACGACGACCTCGCGGGAGCGGTGGTGGAGATCCGGACATCCCGGGCCGCCGGTGAGTACGTGCGGGAACGCGGGAGCGACCTCGCCCGCGGCGAGGTCATCGTGCCGGCGGGCACAGCGCTCGCGGCCCGCCACCTGGCCGCGCTGGCCTCGGCGGGGGTGCGCGAGGTGAGGGTGCGGGCTCGGGTGCGGGTGGGCATCCTCACGACCGGTTCCGAGCTGTCCGGCGGCGAGACGGTGGAGTTCGGCCAGGTGTTCGACGCCAACGGGATCGCGCTGGCCGCCCTCGTGACGGAGGCAGGGGCGGCCGTCTCGTTCCGCGGCACGAGCGCCGACGACCCGGCGGCCTTCCGCGCCGTTCTCGACGACGCCGTCGCGGTGAGCGACCTCGTGCTCACCTCGGGCGGCATCTCGCAGGGCGCGTTCGAGGTCGTGCGCGAAGTGCTCGAGCCCCTGGGCGCGCGGGTGACGACGGTCGCCATGCAACCGGGAGGGCCACAGGCGACGGCCGTGCTGGGCGGCGTTCCGATCGTCTGCTTCCCGGGCAATCCCGTGAGCACGCAGGTCTCGTTCACCGTCTTCGTGCGAGCGGCGCTGCGGAACGCGGCCGGACTCCAGCCGCTCGACCCCGCCTCGGCGCTCCTCGCCACGCCGGTGCACTCCGTCGCCGGGCGGAGGCAGTTCCTGCGAGGCCGCGTCACGACCGACGGCGCCGTGGAGCAGATCTCGGGCGCAGGCTCGCATCTCGTTGCCGGAATGGCGCGCGCCGACGTGCTCATCGACATCCCGGCAGACACGACGGACCTCGAGGTCGGCGCCGACGTGACAGTCTGGACACTATGAGCGAACTCACCCATCTCGACGGCGACGGACGCGCCAGGATGGTCGACGTCGGCGGCAAGCCGGAGACCGTGCGCACCGCCGTGGCCCGCGGGCGTCTTCTGACCACCACGGAGGTCGTGCGCCTCGTGCGCGCCGACGACCTGCCGAAGGCTGACGTGCTCGCCACCGCGCGCATCGCCGCGATCTCGGGAGCGAAGCGCACCTCCGAGCTCATCCCCCTCTGCCATCCGCTGCCGCTGACCTCGCTGCGGGTCGAGTTCGACCTGAACGCCGAGGCCGGCACGATCGACGTCGAGGTCACGGCCGGCACCACGGGGCGCACGGGCGTCGAGATGGAGGCGCTGACCGCCGTCGCCGTGGCGGGCCTCACCCTCCACGACATGGTGAAGGCCGTCGATCCTGCGGCGAGCATGACGGATGTGCGGCTCGTGGCCAAGAGCGGAGGCAAGCGCGGCGACTGGCGGCGCCCTGCAGAGCGGGAACCCGAGGCCGCGGTCGCGGACGCGCCTGCTCCTGCCGATGTGGAGTCCGCCGCCGCCGCCATCGTCGTCGTCTCCTCCACCCGTGCGGCCTCGGGCGAGCGTGAAGACGCGACCGGTCCTGTCATCGCGCGCTGGCTCGCCGAGCGCGACCTGCCGGCCGAGGTGCGAGTTGTCGCCGACGCCGACATCGCGGGCGCGCTGCGGGATGCCGTCGCCGCCCATCCGGCGGTCGTGCTGACCACCGGCGGCACGGGCGTCAGCCCCACCGACCGCACCCCCGAGGCGACGGCCGCCGTGCTCGATCGTGAGCTGCCCGGTGTCGCGGAGGCGATTCGTGCCCGTGGCCTGGCCAGCACGCCTCTTGCCGCCGTCAGCCGTGGACTCGCGGGCGTCGCCGGCGACACCATCGTCGTGAACCTTCCGGGGTCGCGCGGCGGCGTCGCCGACGGCCTCGCCACTCTCGACGACCTGCTGGCACACCTGATCGACCAGGTTCGCGGCCGGGCGGAACACCGCTCGTGAGCGACGTCTTCTCGCGCATCAGCGCGGAACCCCTCGACTCCTCGGCCGTCGACGAGTTCGTCTGGAGCGCGGAGTCCGGCGCGGTCGTCGCCTTCCAGGGCATCGTGCGCGACCACGACGGCGGGCGGGACGTGGTGTCGCTCGACTATCGCGCGCATCCCGAGGCCGACACGTTCTTGCGCGAGTGCTGCGAGAAGATCGCCGCTTCGACCGGGCTGCGCGTCGCAGCGGAGCACCGGGTCGGCTCGCTCACGATCGGCGATCTCGCTCTGGTCGCGGCCGTCGCCGCCCCGCACCGGGCAGAGGCGTTCGCGGCCTGCGCGGAGCTCGTCGAGCTGATCAAGGCTTCGGTGCCGATCTGGAAGAGGCAGCACTTCGCCGACGGGGTGTCCGAATGGGTGGGCCTGTGATCCTCGAAGCGATGACGCGGATTCGCCCTCAACGCTGATTTCTCCGCAGATGCGGCCCTAACATGGGATTCATGCCGCAGATTCGGATCAAAGACGCCGCGCTCTACCTCGGGGTGAGCGACGATACCCTGCGCCGCTGGATCGACGGCGGCCTGCTCGCCAGCCAGAAAGACGAGTCGGGACGCACCGTGGTCGACGGTCTCGAACTCGCTCGACTGGCCAAGCAGAATGCCGTGCTGCCCGCCGACCCGTCGGCCGTCGGGCGTTCCGCGCGCAATCGTTTCGTCGGACTGGTGACCGACATCGTCATGGACAAGGTCATGGCACAGGTCGAATTGCAGTGCGGCCCGCATCGGGTCGTGTCGCTCATGAGCAGCGAGGCGGTGCGCGATCTCGGTCTCGAGCTCGGCTCGGTCGCCATCGCGGTCGTCAAAGCCACCACGGTCATCGTCGAGACCCCGACCGGAAAGAACTGATCGTGCGCCGCACCACCATCACCCTCGCTGCGGCGATCGCCTCCACCCTCGCGCTGGCGGTCTCGGGATGCGCGTCCAGCGCACGCACCGGCGCAGCGACCCCGGGCGGGAGCGCCACGCCCGAGCTCTCCGGAACGGTCACGGTGTTCGCCGCCGCCTCGTTGACCGCGACGTTCACCGGGCTGGGCAAGTCGTTCGAGTCCGCGCATCCCGGAACCTCCGTGAGCTTCAGCTTCGGCGGATCGTCCGATCTGGTGAGTCAGATCACCGAGGGAGCGCCGGCCGACGTGTTCGCGTCGGCCGACGAAACCAACATAACCAAGGCGACCGCCGCGGGCCTCGCTGCCGGCGATCCCGTCGACTTCGCCACCAACGTACTCGCGATCGCCGTGCCTCCGGGCAACCCGGCCGACATCACCTCGTTCGCCGACCTCGCGAAACCAGGGGTCAAGACGGTGATCTGCGCTCCCCAGGTGCCGTGCGGGGCTGCGACCGCGAAGGTCGAAGCGGCGTCCGGCGTGACCCTGAAGCCCGTGAGCCAGGAGTCGTCGGTGACCGACGTTCTCGGCAAGGTGAGCTCGGGCGAGGCCGACGCCGGCATCGTCTACGTGACGGATGTGACGGCCGCGGGCGACAGGGTCGGATCCGTTCCGTTCCCCGAGAGCTCGTCCGTGGTGAACACGTATCCGATCGTTGCGCTCAAGGGCGCCGAGAGCGCGGCACTCGCACGGGCGTTCGTCTCGTTCGTGAGCGGCCCGGAAGGACGCAAGGTGCTGAGCGCTGCGGGCTTCGGGGCACCATGACGCCGGCGCGCGGAGACGCCGGCGCTCCAGGAGTCCCCCGCTGGGTGATCGCGATCGCCGTGGTCGGTGGACTCTTCGTGCTGCTGCCGCTCGTCGCCCTGGTCGTGCGCGTCGACTGGGCACGGTTCATCCCGTTGATCACCTCACCGTCGTCGGTCGATGCGCTGCTGCTCAGCCTGCGCACCTCGGTCTGCGCCACGGTGCTGTGCGTGCTGCTCGGCGTGCCGATGGCGACCGTGCTGGCACGGGTGCCCTTCGCCGGTCAGCGCGTCATGCGGGCCCTGGTGCTGCTCCCGCTGGTGCTGCCGCCGGTCGTGGGCGGGCTCGCGCTGCTCTACCTGTTCGGACGGCGCGGGTTGCTCGGCGGGGCGTTCGACGTCGCATTCTCGACCACAGCGGTGATCCTGGCGCAGACCTTCGTGGCCCTGCCGTTCCTCGTGCTCAGCCTCGAGGGTGCGCTGCGCACCGCGGAAACCCGGTACGAGGCCGTCGCCGCAACGCTCGGCGCACGTCCCAGCAGCGTGCTGCTGCGTGTGACCCTGCCACTGGTGCTGCCCGCACTGCTGTCGGGCGCCATCCTCTCCTTCGCCCGAGCCCTCGGTGAGTTCGGGGCGACCCTGACCTTCGCGGGCAGCCTGCAGGGCGTGACCCGAACACTCCCACTCGAGATCTACCTGCAGCGCGAGACCGACCCGGACGCCGCGGTCGCCCTGTCCCTCGTGCTCATCGCCGTCGCGGTCGTTGTCGTCGCGGTGGCGCACGGCGCCGGTGTGCCGTCCCGACGCCGACGGCGGGTGACGCTGTGAGCCTCCGCATGGAGGCCGTTCTCGCGGCCCGCGACGTCGCCGTCACGCTCGATGTCGCGACGGGCGAGACCGTGGCCGTGCTGGGGCCGAACGGCGCCGGCAAGTCGACACTGCTCGGGATGATCGCCGGCCTCGTGCGCCCCGACAGCGGGGTCGCGACTCTCGGGGACGGCGTTCTGTTCGACCTGCCGAAGACCTGGACGCCTCCCCACCGGCGCGGCATAGCGCTCCTGGCCCAGGAGCCCCTGCTCTTCCCCCATCTCTCCGTGCGCCACAACGTCGCGTTCGGCCCGCGATCCGCGGGCGTGCCCCGCACGGAGGCTCGCGCCGCCGCTGAACGCTGGCTCGCCGAGACGGGCGCGACCGAGTTCGCCGACCGCCATCCCTTCGAGCTCTCGGGCGGGCAGGCGCAGCGCGTCGCCATCGCCCGCGCCCTGGCCGCGGAGCCCGGCCTGCTGCTTCTCGATGAGCCGCTCTCCGCCCTCGACGTGACGGTCACCTCTGAGGTGCGCCGGATGCTCGCCCGCGTTCTCGCCGATCGCACCGCGGTGTTCGTGAGCCACAACGCTCTCGACGCCTACCTGCTCGCCGATCGTGTGATCGTCATGCACGACGGCCGCATCGTGGAGCAGGGACCAACGCGCGCGGTGCTCGAACGCCCTCGCCGCCCGTTCACGGCCGAGCTCGTCGGCGTCACCCTGCTCACCGGCCGGCGCACCCCGACCGGCCTCGTCACCGACGATGGTCGCGCGATCGCGGCGACGCCCGCCGAGGCCGCGGCCCTGGATGCGAGGGTCGCCGCCACGCTCCGCCCGGCCGAGGTGCGCATCGAGGGGGCGGGTCGCGCGAGCCGACCGGCCGATTCGGCCGCCGATTCGGCCGCCGAGAACCGCATCCCCGCGATCGTGCGAGATCTCGAACCGCGCGGCGACCTCATCCGCGTGCGCACGAACTCCTACCCGGCGCTGGCCTCCCCCGCCGTCGTCGCCGACCTCGCGCTCTCCCCCGGCACACCCGTGACGCTCACGTTCCCCGCCACCGCCGTCACCCTCTACCCCGCATGACAGGCAATCGAGATGCGCCGAAGTGGGGTCATTCCCGACTCAGAACCACACTTCGGCTCGTCTCGCCGATTCTGACCGGTCAGCCGCCGGCGAAGGGCGGGAGCACGTCGACGGTGGCGGTGATGCGGCGGGCCGGGTCACGGGAGACGACCGCGTCGACGAGGAAGGAACCGGAGCGGAGCACGCGCTCCATCTCGGCCCCGTACCGGGCGAGCAGATCGGCGCGCAGAGCGCCGAGGGTCGGCTCGGCGAGCGTGACGTGCTCCTCCGTGAGGCCTGTCGCGTCTTCTGCGGCCGCGAAGTAGCGCACGAGAACCTCAGCCACCGATCGCCCCCATGCTTCTGGCCGGTGGCACGAACCCGCTGCTGTCGATCCCGTGCCCGGCCTGCTTTCCCCACATGGCCCCGCGCCACCAGCGCGCGATCTCGGCGTCGTCGGCGCCGCCACGCAGCAGTCCGCGCAGGTCGGTCTCGTCGTCGCCGAACAGGCACGAGCGCACGGTGCCTTCTGCCGTGATCCTCGTGCGGTCGCACGCAGCGCAGAACGAGCGAGTCACCGAGGCGATGATGCCGACGGTCGCCGGCCCACCGTTCACGAGCCACTCCTCCGCCGGAGCCGACGGATCGTCGCGGCCGGCCTCGGTCAGCGTGAATCGCGTGCCGAGCACGTCGAGCAGGGCCTGCGCCGACACCATGTTGTCGCGGGCCCAGTTGTGGTCGGCGTCGAGCGGCATCTGTTCGATGAACCTCAGACGGCAGTCGTTCTCGATCGCCCAGGCGAGCAGGTCGGCGGCGCCGGCGAGCGTGTCCCGCATGAGAACGGCGTTGATCTTCAGCGGGCTGACCCCGGCGTCGTGGGCGGCACGGATGCCCGCCAGCACGGCCGGAAGCCGGTCACGGCGGGTGAGCTCGGCGAAGTGCCGGCGGTCGATGGTGTCGAGCGAGACGTTCACCCGCGTCAGCCCGGCCGCCACGAGCGAGTGGATGCGGTGGTCGAGCCCGATGCCGTTGGTCGTGATCGACAGGTCGACGCCGGGCGCCGCATCCGCCGACAGTCCGATGATCTCGGCGAGGTCGGCGCGCATCAGCGGCTCACCACCGGTGAACCGCACCTCGGTGATGCCGAGGTCGCGCACGCCGATGCCGACCAGACGCGCGATCTCCGCCGCCGACAGCAGCTGTTCGCGAGGGATGTTCGGCAGCCCCTCCGCCGGCATGCAGTACGTGCAGCGCAACGAGCACTTCTCTGTCACGGAGACCCGCAGATCGCGTGCCACGCGACCGAACCTGTCGATGAGGCCCGCCACCTCCGGGCGTCCCACCTGGGTCGGCTCGCCGCGCACCGCCGCGCGGGCGGGAAGTCCGAGGTTCACGGCAGGCATGCCATCAGACTAGACCGGCCAGGATCGTAGACCGTCGCGCTCTACTGGGAATAAGCTGCGCGCATGGGAATCATCTCTTCCGGCTTCCTCGGCCGACGTCGCAGCGAGAACCCCAGCCTCCCTCCCGGCCAGTACGAGACCGACGGATTCCCGGTGCTGTCCGCCGGCCCGACGCCGCGCATCCCGAAGGACCAGTGGGCTTTCACGATCACCACCGAGAAGGGTGTCGTTCACCGGTGGAGCTGGGACGAGTTCCTCGCCCTGCCCCAGGACGACGTGTCCACCGACATCCACTGCGTGACCAGTTGGTCGAAGCTCGGCACCTCCTGGCGCGGGGTGAAGCTCGACACCCTCTTCGACGGCATCGACACCGACTACGAGTACACGATGGCCCACTCGTACGGCGGATACACGACCAATGTGCCGCTCGCCGACCTGCTCGACGGCAAGGCCTGGGTCGCCCACCAGTTCGACGGCGCCGACCTGGCCCCGGAGCACGGCGGCCCGGCCCGTCTGCTCGTGCCGCATCTGTACTTCTGGAAGAGCGCGAAGTGGGTGTCGGGCATCGAGATGCTAGCCAGGGACACACCGGGGTTCTGGGAGCAGAACGGCTACAACATGTACGGGGACCCCTGGCGCGAAGAGCGTTACGGGTGAGCACGGTCTGGCGCGCCGCCGACCTGGTCGGCGACCGTTTCGAGACGCCCACCGCCCGAACCCTCCGGCTGCGCATCCCAGGGCTGAACGGCCACCTCGCCGGTCAGCACGTCGACGTGCGCCTCACCGCTCCCGACGGCTACCAGGCAGTGCGGTCGTACTCCATCGCCTCGGCGCTTCCCGGTGACGAACTGGAGATCACGGTCGAAGAGCTCGCCGACGGCGAGGTCTCGCCGTATCTGGTGCGCGGCCTCTCCATCGGCGACCAGCTCGAGGTGCGCGGCCCGGTCGGCGGGTGGTTCGTCTGGCATCCGGGCGACGACGGCGCCGTTCAACTCATCGGCGGCGGATCGGGCGTCGTGCCCCTGGTGTCGATGGCCAGAGCCCATGCCGCGGCGGCGAGCCCCGCCGAGTTCCGGCTGCTGTACTCGGTGCGGATGCCGGGCACCGTCTACTACCGAGACGAGTTGCCCGAGCTGGAGAAGGATGCGGCGGCGCCGTTCCAGGTCTCCTACATCTACACGCGCACGGCTCCGGCGGGCTGGCCCGTCGCCGCTGCCCGGCTGAGCGCGGAGACGCTGGCGCAGAACATCCTGCCCGTCTCGGCGAACCCGACCGTGTTCATCTGCGGGGCGACCGCGTTCGTCGAGTCGGTCTCCGACTGGCTCGTCGCGGCCGGTTACGACCCCGACCGCATCAAGACCGAACGCTACGGCGGAGTCGGAGGCGCATCGTGAGCGACCTGAACTTTCTCGACGGCAACGCGGCCGCCGGTCTCCTGTCCGAGATCTTCGCGGTCGACGTGACCGCTGCCCGGGGGATGTGCTCCCACTGCGGCGATCAGGCCGAGGTCGCGAAAGCGCACGTCTACCCGAACGCGCACGGCATGGTGCTGCGGTGCTCAGCGTGCGGCGACGTGCTGGCGATGCTGGTCGAGCATCCGGGGCGGGTGTCCATCGACCTGCAGGGGCTCGCCTGGCTGCAGCTCGCGGTCGACAACGAGTAGGACGCCGCGAATAGGCCTCCTCAGCATCTCGGCCTAGAATTCTCCGGTGCTTCCCGATTCCCCCTCCATCGATCCCGACGATCTCGCGGCCGCCCTACGCGTGCTGGAGACACTTCACGAGCTCGACGAGGAGCACCCCGACTTCATCACCGTGCGCCGCGCCACCGCGCACATGTTCAAGTCGGTCAAGCAGGCCCGGCGCAAAGCCATCCGGGATGCCGTCGCCCGCAACGATCGGGCCGTCGTCGCGGCGACCGCGACCGGCGCCCCCGACCGCATCGACGACGAGACGCGCGGCGTCGACCTGACGGCGAGCACCACGGGAGCGACGGCAGGCACGCTCCTCAAGTCGCGCGCCTGCTACATCTGCAAGCAGCACTACACCGTGGTCGACGCGTTCTACCACCAGCTGTGCCCCGACTGCGCAGCCTTCAGCCACGCCAAGCGCAACGCCCGCACCGACCTCACCGGCAAGCGCGCCCTGCTCACCGGCGGCCGCGCCAAGATCGGGATGCACATCGCGCTCCGTCTGCTCCGCGATGGCGCCCACCTCACGATCACGACACGGTTCCCGAGGGATGCGGTGCGCCGCTTCTCCTCGCTGCCCGACTCCGCCGACTGGCTGCACCGGCTGCGCGTCGTGGGCATCGACCTGCGGGACCCGGCCCAGGTGGTGGCCCTCGCCGACTCCGTCGCCGCCCAGGGGCCGCTCGACATCCTCATCAACAACGCGGCACAGACCGTCCGCCGCTCCCCCGGCTCCTATTCGCTGCTCGCGGAGGCCGAGTCGCGGCCGCTCCCCGACGGGCCCCTTCCCGAGATGGAGACGTTCGGCCACACGAACGACCCGCATCCGCAGGCGCTCGAAGCATCGGTGGCCGCGAATCCGCTTCTCTCCGTCGCGAGCCTGGCCGGTACGGTCGGCGCGCTGAGCCGGCCGGTCGCGGTCACCGCCGACGAGCTCGCCGCTCTGGCGATGGCGCCAGGCTCCTCGTCCCTCGCCAAGCACGCCGACGGCACCGCGATCGACGCCGGCGGTCTGGTGCCCGACGTCGACCGCGTGAACAGCTGGACGCAGGCGGTGCAGGACGTCGACCCGCTCGAGATGCTCGAGGTGCAGCTCTGCAACACCACGGCGCCGTTCATCCTGATCAGCAGGCTCCGCCCGTCGATGGCAGCCGCCCGGGCGGGACGCTCCTACGTCGTCAACGTCTCGGCGATGGAGGGCGTGTTCGGCCGCCAGTACAAGGGCCCAGGGCATCCGCACACCAACATGGCGAAGGCCGCCCTCAACATGCTGACGCGCACGAGCGCCAAGGAGATGTTCGACAGCGACGGCATCCTGATGACAAGTGTCGACACGGGCTGGATCACCGACGAGCGCCCGCACTACACGAAGGTGCGCCTCGCCGAGGAGGGCTTCCACGCTCCCCTCGACCTCGTCGACGGGGCGGCCAGGGTCTACGACCCGATCGTGCGCGGCGAGGCGGGCGACGACCTGCACGGAGTGTTCTTGAAGGACTACCGCGTCTCCGCTTGGTGACGGGTAACCTGAACCTCATTAGCAGCCGGCCGACGAAGGATCCCGATGTCCAGCACTCCCGCCGAGCAGGCACCCGAGAGACCCGTTCCCGGTCAGACCCATCAGCTGCCTCGACCGGCGAAGGGCGGGCGATTCCGGCACTGGCTGCTGTCGGGTCTCGTCGACGAGACGGGCACCCAGCAAGGGCCCCACGGCCGGAGCCCTGAGCACACCCACACCTGGTGGCAGGTCATGTGCCTCACCGGCGTCGACTACTTCTCGACCCTGGGCTACCAGCCGGCCATCGCCGCCCTGGCCGCCGGCGTCGTCTCGCCGTTCGCCACGCTGGTGCTCGTGGCGCTGACGCTTCTCGGCGCCCTCCCCGTGTACCGCAGAGTCGCGCGCGAGAGCTTCAAAGGGTCCGGGTCGATCGCCATGCTCGAACGGCTGCTGCCCTGGTGGGCGGGCAAGCTTTTCGTGCTGGTGCTGCTGGGGTTCGCCGCCACCGACTTCATGATCACGATCACGCTGTCGGCGGCCGACGCCTCGGCGCACGCGATCGAGAACCCGTATACGCCCGAATGGTTCCACGGCAATCAGATCGGCATCACCCTCGTACTGCTCGCCTTGCTCGCCGCGGTGTTCCTCCGCGGGTTCCGGGAGGCGATCGGAATCGCGGTGATCCTGGTCGCCGTGTATCTGGCCCTCAACGTCGTGGTCGTCGCGACCTCGATCGTGGAGGTGTTCGAGCATCCGACGGCCGTCACCGACTGGTGGGCGGCGCTCAATACGCAGCACGGCGATCCCATCATGGTCGTGGCCATCGCGCTGCTGGTGTTCCCGAAACTGGCGCTCGGCCTCTCCGGCTTCGAGACCGGTGTCGCCGTCATGCCGCAGATCAAAGGCAGGCCCGACGACGACCCGGCAAGGCCGGAGGGTCGCATCAAGGGCGCCCACCGGCTGCTCACCACCGCCGCCGTGATCATGAGCGTCTTCCTCATCACGTCGAGCTTCACGACGACCCTGCTCATCCCGCAGAAGGAGTTCGAGGCCGGCGGCTCGGCGAACGGGCGGGCCCTCGCCTACCTCGCCCACCAATACCTCGGCAACATCTTCGGCACGGTCTACGACATCAGCACCATCCTCATCCTCTGGTTCGCGGGGGCGTCGGCGATGGCCGGCCTGCTGAACCTGGTGCCGCGGTATCTCCCGCGCTACGGGATGGCCCCGCAGTGGGCGCGCGCGGTGCGGCCCCTGGTGCTCGTGTTCACGGCGATCGCCTTCCTGATCACCATCGTCTTCCAGGCGAGCGTGGATGCGCAGGGCGGCGCATACGCGACAGGCGTGCTGGTGCTGATCACCTCCGCATCCCTCGCCGTGACCCTCTCGGCGAAGCGCAAACGTCAGCGGAAGCGCACGATCGCGTTCGCGATCATCACCGCGATCTTCGTCTACACCACGATCGTGAACGTCATCGAGCGGCCCGACGGTCTGCGCATCGCGACGCTCTTCATCATCGGCATCCTCGTGATCTCCATCGTCTCCCGCATCGGTCGCTCGTTCCAGCTGCGGGCCACGTCGGTGACCCTCGACGTCACCGCCCTCGATTTCGTGCTCGAAGACGCGGAGGAGGGCGAGATCCGGATCATCTCGCACGAGCCCGACGTCGACACCGGCAAGGAGTACGAGCAGAAGAACAAAGACGAGCGCAAGTTCTCCCACATCCCGCAGCGCTCACGCACGATCTTCGTCGAGGTCTACCCGTCGGACTCCTCCGACTTCGAAGAAGACCTGGTCGTGTACGGCGTCGTCAAGCACGGCTATCGCGTGCTCCAGGTGAAGAGCGGCAACGTGCCCAACACGATCGCCGCGGTTCTGCTCGAGGTCAGGGATGTGACGGGCGTCGTGCCGTCGATCTACTTCCAGTGGACGGAGGGCAACCCGATCTCGAACATGTTCCGGTTCCTCATCACAGGAGTGGGCGAGGTCGCCCCGGTCACGCGCGAGGTGCTGCGTGAGGCCGAGAAAGACGTCAAGCGCCGCCCCGCCGTGCACGTTTCCTGATCTGGCCGCCGGCCTTCTTCCGTTTGGCGGCGGCCTCCCTGGCTGAAGCCTGACGGGCGGCCTTCTGCCGTTCCGCCTTCTTGCGCTCGCCCTCTTTGCGTTTCGCCGCCTCGCCGGCCGCGACCTCGGGGTTGCGTGAGCTGTGGGCCGACCGTCCGCGCACGATGCCGATGAACTCGTCGACGAGCGGATGCTGCGAGTCACGGGGCCAGGCCAGGGAGATGCGACTGGTCTCGGCGTCTTCAAGGAGCATGGCCGTCACGTCCTTGCGCCGGAAGGCCTTGGCGACGGACTGCGGCAGCACGGCGATGCCGACGCCTTCGGCCACCCGCCGGAACTGCGTCTCCGAGCCGTCGCCTGCCACACGCGGTTGCTCCGCGATGTCGGCTGTGTGGAGCTTCTCCTCCAGCGTGAGCAGGTGTTCGTGGTTCATGACCACGACGACGTTCTCCTCATAGAGCGGGATGATGTGCAGCCCGTCTCCGTCGATCGGCTCGCGCACGAACGCCATGTCCGCGTCACCTCGCTCGAGCGTCGCGCGCTGGTCGGCGAGCTCCATGCGCAGTACCTTCAGCTCGACATCCGGATGCCGCTGCTCGAACGCGCGCGTCCATTTTCCGATCGTGACGCCGAGCGGAAACGCGATGGTGAAGGTGGACGGCATGCTCGTAAGGGTATCGAACCCGCAAGGACGATACCCTTGAGCTATGAGCACGGAGAAGAAACCCCAGACGATGAAGGCGGCCACGGCCGCCAAGAAGCTCGGGATCTACCTCCCCGCAGCCCCCGACGAGTTCCGCGATCGCGAGATCACGCGCACCGAGCTCGCCGAGCTCACGGCTCAGCCGCCCGAGTGGCTGACCACGCTTCGTGCCGACGGCCCGCATCCGCGCGACGTGGTCGCCCACAAGCTCGGCGTGTCGATCAGCGGCTTGGCCCGCGCCGGCGTCGACGATGCTCTGACCACGGCCGAGATCAAAGAGCTGCTGACGGCGCCCCCGGGGTGGCTCGTCGCCGAGCGCGCCACGCAGGCCGAAGTGCACGCCGAGAACGCTCGCGTCAAGGCTCGCAACGCCGAACGCGCCGCTCGCAACGCCTGACCTTCCCCGCGCTCAGCCCGCGTTCGGCTGAGATCCGTCTCCCGAGCGCGCAGCGGCCCGCGCCAGCACCTCGGGGCCGGTGACGAGCGCGCGACGCCACGGCGCGACGCCGTCGATCTCCACCTGCAGCGAGAAGCTGAGCACGGTGCGGATGAGCACGATCAAGGCCAGCACGAGCGCGTCGGTCAGCGACGGGGTCGACGTCACCGTCTTCACGAGGTCCGCGGCGACCAGCACTTCGAGCCCGAGCAGGATCACGCCGCCGAACGTCTCCCGGAGCGTGCGGAACGCCGTCGCACCGCTGCGAGTCTTCGCCCAGGTCCGTAACGTGATGCCGACCGCCACGATGAAGCCGATGACCATCGCCGACACACCGACCACCTCGAAGGCGACGGCGACAGCGTCGAAGAACTCGTGACCGAACATGCCTCATGCTCCCACACGCCGGTGCGCCGCCCACGGTGCGACGCCCGGGATGCTCGCCGGGCTAGAGAACGGAGGCGCCGATCAGCGACAGGAGGGCACGGGCGTAGGCGCTTGCAGCGTCTTCGTGCTCGAACATCCGGTCGTCGCCGCCCAGCTCGATCGTCACGCGATAGCCGTCGGGCGTGCGCGCGAGGTGACGGAACGAACCGCCGAGCAACTCCCGCAGCTGGTCTTCGCGAGGAATCCACAGCGCGTCCTCGACGGCGAGCGAGTCGAGCGCCCATTCCGTCGTGCCGTTGAACCCCAGAATGGTGCCGGTGTCGAACCGATGCGGCTCGATCGTCATCTCGCTGACCGTGAACCTGTCGCCCGCCAGCTCGTCGCGATCGATCGCGAACGTGTCCCCCGATTCCGGCTGCCACCGCAGTCCGGCCGCGCGCAGCTCGCGCGCCAGCGCGTCCGAGATCATGCGCCGAACGGCGTACCGGCGCCGTCGGTCGGGCTGTGTCGGAGCGTGTCGGTGACCCTCATGAAACCTCCTCGGTCGAACTGTCGCGAGTCTACGCGCGATCCCTGGGCAGCCGGCGCGATCGTCGCGCCCCGCCTCTCCAACGCAATCGACTACAGGAAGATCGCTCCCCAACAGACCGGGTGGAAGCGTTCTTCCTGTAGTCGATTGCTTCTTTTTTGGGGGGCTAGGGGTGGCCGCTACTCGGTGACGATCACGATCTTGCCGCGCAGGTGGCCGGCCTCGAGACGGCCGTACGCCTCCCCGACGCGCTCGATCGGGTAGATCGAATCGATGGGCAGCACGAGCTCGTTCTCAGCGAGCAGCCGGGCGATCTCCTCGACGTCGTCACCGGTGGCGTTCGCGCCGCCGACCGATGTCGCTCCGTGAGCCTCCGGACCGTACGCCGCGATCGTGTTGATCCGCTCGACGGGAACGCCCAACTCGATGGCCGCCTCGATGGTGTCCGACCCGTGATTGTCGAGCACCGCCGTCACGGTGTCGCCGTCGTCGAGAACTTCGCGCACGCGATCCGCCAGCCCGTCGCCGTACGCGACCGGAATCAGGCCGAGCGTCTCCAGGTAGTCGTGGTTCGGCTCGCTGGCCGTGGCGATCACCGTCGCTCCGGCACGCACGGCGAGCTGGGCGGCGAGCACCCCGACGCCACCGGCGGCAGCGCTCACCAGCACCGTGTCGTTCTCGGTGAGGCCGAGGGATGCGACGCTCGCCATGGCGGTGCGCCCGGCGATCGTCAGCGACCCGGCGACCTCGAAGGTCAAGGCGTCCGGCTTGTGGAACACGGCGCCTTCCGCGGCGACCGCGAAGTCGGCGATCGACGCGTACGGCGCGGTGCCGAAGACGGCCTCTCCCACGCTGAACGTCGTCACGCCCTCACCGACCTCTTCGACGAACCCGGCGAACTCCTGGCCCGTGCCGCTCGGCACGGTGACACCGACCCGCGCAGCGACCTTCTCGTCGCGGTAGACCTTGGCGTCGAGCAGGTTGAGCCCGGCCGCCATCACCCGCACCAGGATCTGGCCCGGCCCGGGCCACGGCTTCGGCTTGTCGACCACCCGGAGGTAGTCACGCGACCCGAATTCGTCGAATTGAACGACTCTTGGCACTGAAGCTCCTTCCGTCTGTGCGGAGAGCTTAGTCCTGCGGCCTGTGCCGCGCGGGGGCCGGCCGGGAAGGGTCAGCCGAAGAGCAGGGCCGCTTCGTCGTAGCGCGCCTGAGGCACGGTCTTCAGTCCGCCTGTCGCGTCGGCGATGGAGACGTTGACCACATCCGTGCCGCGCAGAGAGACCATGGACCCCCAGCGTCCCTCGTAGACGGCGTCGATCGCGGCCATGCCGAGGCGCGTCGCGAGCACGCGGTCGTACGCGCTCGGAACACCGCCGCGCTGCATGTGACCGAGAACGGTGGCGCGCGACTCGATGCCCGTGCGCTCCTCGATCATCGGGGCGAGCATCTCGCCGATGCCGCCCAACCGGGGACGGTTGAACGCGTCGAGGCCCTTGTGCGAGTGAGCCTCCTCCATGGTGTCGAGGTGGAAGCCCTCGGAGACGACGAGCACCGGTGCGCGGCCGCGGTCGCGCACCGACTCCACCCATTCGACGACCTGTTCGATCGACTGCGGCTGCTCGGGGATGAGGATGGCGTGTGCGCCGCCTGCCATGCCGGAGTGCAGCGCGATCCACCCGACGTGCCGCCCCATGACCTCGACGACCATGCAGCGCTGGTGGGACTCGGCGGTGGTGCGCAGCCGGTCGATGGCCTCGGTGGCGATCTCGACGGCGGTGTCGAAGCCGAACGAGTAGTCGGTGGCGGCCAGGTCGTTGTCGATCGTCTTCGGCACGCCGACGATCTTGATGCCCGCATCCGTCAACCGCCGCGCCGCCGTCAGGGTGCCCTCTCCCCCGATGGCGATGATCGCGTCGATGCCGTGCTGGTCCATCATGCGCTGGATGTTCTCGGGGCCGCCCTTGTCGCCCTCGAACGGGTTGGTGCGGCTCGAGCCCAAGATGGTGCCGCCCTGTCGGGACAAGCCGCGAACGCTGTGCCGATCGAGCGGCATGATGTCGCCCTCGACGACGCCGCGCCAGCCGTACCGGAAGCCGGCGAACTCCGAACCGAACACGCGGTCGCCCTTCAGGACAGCGCCGCGGATGACCGCGTTCAGTCCTGGACAGTCGCCGCCGCTGGTGAGGATGCCGATCTTCATGCTGCTCCCTGGGATGTTGTGCCTACGTGTGAATAATGCCCGACGCTCACCCACAGCGCCAAAACGCCTTCGGCTCCTGCGGTCGGCCCGCCGGCCGCACCACCAGTCTCGCGCTCAGAGCCCGAGCGCACGCGCGAGCTTGGAGGAGCTCGCCGACGGCGCCGCGCCGGCGGCCACCAGGCGCGTCTCGATCTCGTCGAGCAGGGCGGTTCGCGCGGCGCGCGTGTCGGGAGCGCCGCCGAGGAGCTCCACCTCCCACTCGCGCCACGAGCGGACTCCACCGTCGCGCAGGTTCTCGCTGCTCACGTGATCGTCGCAGAGCTCGGCGATGGCGAAGCGGGCGGCGTCCTGCAGGATCGTCGTCGTGCGCCGGTTGGTGACGCGCGCGATCGGCTGAAGGCGCGCATCCCCGATCTTCTCTCGCAGCGTCTGGAGCAGCTCGGCGGGCGGCACGTCGTCGTCACCGAGGGGCCAGTGCAGTTCGGTGCGGCCCTCGTCGCCCGGCAGCTTCACGTGCCAGCCCTCATCGGCGCCGCCACGGCGAACTCGCACGGCGACCTTCTGTCGGGCGAGCGCGAGATCAGGAGTGTCCAGATACAGAGCCACGAGGTCTGCGGTCGCCGGTTCGCTCTCGATCGCGACGGCGCCTGCGCCCACGAGCCGCGGCGGAGCGACGGTCTCATCGACGTCGTACTTGCGTTCGATCTCGGTCTGGGTCAGATGCATCACCCTTGTCTAGTCCAAACACGCCCTGTCGCGAAATTACAAGACCGGTGCCGCACGCCGCCCTAGGTTTGGGGGCATGACCGACTCCGAGACCATCACCGCCCGCTTCGCCATCACCGGGTGGGAGCCCGCGGACCTCGCCGGGATCGACGGCGACTGGGTGGGCGCGGTGGTGATGCGCAAGAGCTACACCTCGGGCCTCGTCGGCGAATCCGTCGCGCACTTCCTCTCCTCCGGCACCGAGGAGAGTCGCGGATATCTCGCGGCCGAGCGGGTCACGGGCACCATCGACGACGGGCGCACCGGATCCTTCACGGTGCACCACGGCGCCTTGCAGCACCCGAGCGACGACTCCGCGTTCGGGTGGATCATCCCGGGAACCGGCACCGGCGACTTCGCGGACTTCGGCGGGCCCGCGCGCATCGTCCACGACGAGGAGGGCCCGTTCCTCGCGTTCACCGCGGGCTGACACACCGACCTCGACCTCGCGGGCGGGGCCCGGCAGGCGTACCCTCGCAGCATGAACGCAAGCGACCCCCGTCGCGACGGCGACGATGACCTGGACGAGTTCGTCGAGACGCAGGACACCGGCTATGAACCGGCGCCCACCTTGCACGACGAAGACGACCTGCCCGTGAACGAAGACGAGCTGGACGACGACGCACCGGTGCCCGACGACGAACGTCGCGTGCCCATCGACCCCGACGACGCCGAGATCCTCTGAGCGACCGGGCGACGAGGCGACGAGGCGACTAGACGCCGGGATGCCCCGGCGCCCAGCCGGTTCAGAGTCCCTGGTCGAGCGCCTCCGTGAGCAGGTGGATGAGCGCATCCAGCTGCACCGAGTCGGCCGAGCCGACCTCGACGTCGGAACCGTCGAGGGCACGCGCGGCGAGACCCTGCTTGGCGTCGATGAGCTCTGCGATCTTCGAGTCGATCGTCTGTGCGGCGATGATGCGCCACGCGGTGACCGGCTCCTCCTGCCCGATGCGGTGCACACGGTCGATGGCCTGCGTCTGCTCGGCCGCCGTCCACGACAGCTCCGCGAGCACGACGTTGGACGCAGCCTGCAGGTTGAGCCCGACGCCGGCGGCGGTGAGGGATGCGACGACCACCGACACCTCGGGATCGTTGTTGAACGCGTCGATCTCCTTCTGGCGGGCGAGGGCACTCTGGTCGCCGCGGATCGACACGGTCTTCAGATCGCGGGCTGCGAAGTGGGCCTCGGCCGCATCCATGACGTCGATGTGCTTCGCGAAGAACACGACCTTGCCGACAGACCGCGCCAGCTGGGCGGCGTAGTCGCTGGCGAGGTTCGCCTTGGCCTGACCGATCTTGCGCACCATAGTGAACACGTTGTCGCCGGACTTCGACGACTTCGCCTCTTCGAGCTCCGACTGGGCGACCAGACGGATGAGGTGGTCGCGGTGCGCTTCGTCGTCGCCGTCGAAGCTGTCGGGCCGTCCAGCCGCGGAAGCGCGGTTGAACCGCGCCACGAGGCGGGTGGCGAGCTCGTGCTCGGCCTGGCGCACCGAGCGGCCGAGGTCGTCGTCGAGTTCGACCGGCAGGTCGACCACGCGACGGCTGGGCAGGTCGGCGGCGACGTCGAGTTTGCGGCGGCGCACGATGCCCATGTCGATGACGGCTTCGCGCGCTGCGGCGTAGAAGCCGAAGTCGGCCGGGGTCAGCTCGGTCTCCTCCAGCCGCTGCATGAGCTCGGGCGTCGGCCTGTCCCCGTCGATCCAGCCGAGGAACTGCCAGATCGCCTTGAAGTCGTCGATGTCGTTGATGAGCGGGGTGCCGGTCAGGGCGATGAGCAGCGGATCGCCGGTCTTGCGGATCGCGTCCGCGAGCCCGAGCACATACTTCGAGCGTTGGGAGTGCAGGTTCTTGATGAAGTGAGCCTCGTCGACCACCATGCCTTTGAAGCCGAGGGTGCTGAGCCAGGCGAGGTGCCGGTCGAGCACCTCGTAGTTGACGATCACCACATCCGCGAACGCGTCGAGTCCCTCGCCGTCTCCGTCGATGACCGTGGCCCGGCGGCCGGGTGCCCAGAGCTCGACCTCGCGCGCCCAGTTCATCTTGACGACGTTCGGCACGACGGCGAGCAAGGGCCACGCCCCCGCGACGGAGGCCGCGAGGATGGACTGGGCCGTCTTTCCGAGACCGGGCTCGTCGGCGAGCAGGAACTGGCGGTGGCCGAGCCTGGCGCTCTCGATGAAGCGTGCCTGGTGGTGCATGAGTTCCATGCCGGGAGGGGAATACCTGTCGATGGCCGGAGCCGGAGGCAGTTCCATGCTGGCCGCCTGGCCCCCCGCGCCGTACTCGAACGATTTGAACAGGGGGCCGAGCAGCTCCCACGAGTCGAGGCGCCGGCGGGGAGCCTCGGGCTGCGGCGTCAGTTTGGAGAAGTCGGGCGCGAGGAACGGGTTCGAGAGCTGACGGGCCCGAACCGACTGCGGGATGACCTGCTTCTCGGCGAGCTCGGGCGTGATCACGCTGTCCTGCTTGGCGATCGGGCGCTCGACGGTGATGATGAGGTCGTCCGGGCTCAGTTCGGTGCCCGATTCCAGAAGCCAGTCACGGCGCATCTTCTGGGCGGTCGCCGTCGGCGGCGACTCGCTCTCTAGCAGCGCGATCAGCGAGGTGTCGCGGGCGGCGGTCTTGGCGAGGATGGTCGCGATGCCGTCGAGCCGCTTCAGCTGCTCGGCGCGAGCGGCGTCGCTCAGCTCCGAGTCCGACTTGGCGCGGGCGCGCTCCTCGCGCATGAGGAACGCGATCACCTGGAACTTCGTTCGGTTGGTCGGCCCGAGCTTCTTGCCGTCGGTGGCCTTGGCCTCCACCTCGCGCACCTTGCGGGCGAGAACAGGGATGAGCCCGTCATTGTTCGCGTGGCGGGTGCGACGCTGTTGCTGCGGGCGCGAAGAGCTGGTGCGCTGACCAGAACGGGACATGGTCCTCCAGAGGAGCCGGCGGTCGCGAGTGGACCGCGTGCGTCACGGCCGCGAAGGGCGGGACGCCGGTAGACGTGAGAGAGATTCGACGTGGCGACCCGGATGCAGAATCCGGATGCTGTACGCCGACGTGCGTGTGCCGCAGAGCTGAGGCACACGCACAGTTTACGCGAAGGAGGGCCCGCGGGCCACATCCGGTGCGCTATCGGCGTTGCTCGTTCGGCACCTTGACGTTGACGGCGACCGCGATGAAGACCACGGCGCCTGCGATGTGCAGCCCGCGAAGCACCGCGTCATCGATGCCGAGGGGCCACACCGGGTTCCAGATCACCGCGATCGGCACGAGTCCGATGAACCACCACCACTGCTTCGCCTGTCCGGCGAACACGCACAGGATGAGCGCGAGGATGGCCGTGGCGTACTCGACGTAGAGGTACCACTCGCCGCCGATCAGGGCGAGACCGGCGATCAGCACGATCGCGCCCAGAATGCCCGGCGCGAGCGCCGTGCGGTTGAACGCGGGCTGCTGGCTGACGGGTCGGGACACGAGAGTCGAGTCTACGTCAGTGGCGAGGCGAGGCGGATGCCGCCGCCGGACCGACACCGCCGCGCCCGTGCGAGACCTCCACGGGCGCGACGACGGTCGAACTGTGATTCAGCAGGAGCCTTTCCGCAGCAGGAAAGCGCACGGCGGGGCGTCGGACCCCACACGGACGGTGACCACGGACTGGCGGGCGAGCGCGACGAAATCGTCGAGCTCCAGACGTGTCATCGCGACGCGGCGGAGTTCGGCATCGGACGCGATGCCGTTCACTGCGAAAGCGACGTCTGGGACATCGTACGGTTCTCCGCCGAGATCGAGGAACTTGATCGGCGACGGGTCTGCGTTGTCGAGAGGGAGAACACTGAGGATCGCGTCTGCCGCGGCCTCCGTGCTCACCTCTCCGAGATGAATGACGGGTGAAACTATTTCTTGCACTGGATAGCCGCTGCCGACAAGGGTAAGCATGTCGCCATCGTCCATGGAATCGAGCGCGCTTAAAAGCGCGCCGGACAGCAGCGGGCTGAGGTTCTTCAGCAAAGTCGGGCCTTTCCTGTAAAACGAATATTTCTCAACCCCTACGTGGAGGATAGACCCACCGGTATGTCCTCCCCCACCCCCCTTTCAGGGGGGTGCGATTCGGCACGCCGACGCGTCGTGGATCACGGGCGCAAACCCTGTGTTAAAGCCCCGTTCACGGGATGGATATGACGCTGCGTTACGCGCGACCGCGCGAGCCGGCTCTCCCGAAATTCCTGAGCCGAAGGCTGTTCAGAACGACGAACACACTGGAGAATGCCATCGCTGCGCCCGCGATCATCGGGTTGAGCAGCCCGAAGGCGGCGATCGGCAGAGCCGCGACGTTGTAGGCGAAAGCCCAGAACAGGTTGCCGCGGATCACCCCGAGCGTCTTGCGAGAGAGGCGGATCGCATCCGCCACCAGCAGCGGGTCCGACCTCAGCAGGGTCAGGTCACCCGCCTCGATCGCCACGTCGGAGCCCGAGCCCATCGCGATTCCGAGATCGGCCTGGGCGAGGGCTGCGGCGTCGTTCACGCCGTCGCCGACCATCGCCACGCGCCGGCCCGACGCCTGAAGGCTGCGCACCGCATCCGCCTTGCCGACCGGGTCGACCCCGCCGATCACGGTGCGAACGCCCAGCGGGGCGACCACCGCGTTCACGGTGGCCTGGTGATCGCCGCTCAGCACGACGGGCTCCAACCCGAGGGCCCGAACGCGGGCGATCGCGGGCGCGGACTCGACGCGGAGCGGGTCGGAGATCACGAGCACGCCGGCGGAGCGGCCGTCGACGGTCACCAGTACCGCCGTCGAGCCGGACGCCCGGGCCTCGTCGATCGCCTCGGCCAGCCCATCCGTCTCCCTCGCGAGGTCGGTCGCGTCCCCCGCGCGTCCCACCGCGACCGAGCGGTCGTCGACCGAACCCGTCACGCCCGATCCGGCGATCGCGCGGAAGCCGGAGACGCTTGGTAGGACGCACCCCTCCGCCTCGGCTGCTCGCACGACGGCCACGCCGATGGGATGCTCGGAGCCGCGTTCGAGAGCGCCCGCCAGCGCGAGCACGTCGGCCCTCCGCCAGCCGTCGGCGGCCGTGACCCCGGTGACCGTCATGACGCCGGTCGTGAGCGTTCCCGTCTTGTCGAAGATCACCGTGTCGATGCGTCCGCTGCGTTCGAGCACCTCGGGCCCGGTGATGAGGATGCCGAGCTGTGCCGCGCGCCCCGTGCCGACGACCAGCGCGGTCGGCGTCGCGAGCCCGAGCGCGCACGGGCACGCGACGATCAGCACGGCGACAGCCGCCGTGACGGCGGTCGCCGTGCCGCCTCCGGCGAGCAGCCAGCCGACGAAGGTGGCGATGGCGAGCGCGATGACGATGGGGACGAACACGCCGGAGATCCGGTCGGCGAGCCGCTGGATGTCGGCCTTCCCGAGCTGCGCTTCTTCGACCAGCGTGGCCATGCGCGCGAGCTGCGTGTCGCCGCCCACCCGGGTCGCGCGCACGAC
The DNA here is from genome assembly GCF_042880955.1 of Leifsonia sp. NPDC058292. Lineage (NCBI taxonomy): Bacteria > Bacillati > Actinomycetota > Actinomycetes > Micrococcales > Microbacteriaceae > Leifsonia > Leifsonia sp. NPDC058292. The sequence goes on along the minus strand of NZ_JBHVYL010000030.1, from coordinate 2,757 downwards.
GATGGCGCCACCGTGCACGATCGTGCCCGCCGACACGTCGTCGCCCGCGGAGACCTCTCGCGGCACCGACTCCCCCGTCATCGCACTGGTGTCGACGGCGGCGCCGCCGTCGTCGACGGCGCCGTCGGCCGCGATCCGCTCACCGGGGCGCACGACGAACCGGTCTCCGACCATGAGTGCCGCCACGGGAACGCGTTCTTCGCCACCTCGCGCATCGAGCCTGGCCACATCCTTGGCGCCCGCCTCGAGCAGCGAGCGCAGAGCGGCGCCGGCGCGACGCTTCGACCGCTCCTCCACCACCTTGCCGAGCAGGAGGAAGGTCGTCACGACCGCGGCGACCTCGAAGTAGATGCTCCCGGATGCCGATCCCGGCTCGCTCAGCAGCGAGAACGGGTGGCGCATCCCCAGCTCACCGGCCGTGCCGAACACGAGCGCCCAGAGCGACCACAGGTACGCGGCAGCGGTACCGAGCGTGACGAGGGTGTCCATGGTCGTGGCGCCGTGACGCAGGTTGACCATCGTCGCGCGGTGGAACGGCCAGCCGCCCCACAGCACCGCCGGAGTGGCCAGCGCGAGCGACACCCACTGCCATCCCCAGAACTGCCACGCCGGCACCATCGAGATGAGCACGATCGGCACGGTCAGCGCTGCACTTCCGATGAGTCGGGCGCGAAGCCCGCGCGGGTCGCCGGATGCGTCCTGTCGTGCGCCTGCCACTGCCTCCGGTTCGATCACGTGCGCGCCGTATCCCGCCCGCTGCACCTCGGCGACCAGAGCCGCAGGGTCGAGGCCTGCGGGATGACTGACCCGAGCGCGCTCGGTGGCGAGGTTGACGCTCGCCGTGACGCCCTCGAGACGACCCAGACGCTTCTCGACGCGGGCGACGCAGCTGGCGCAGGTCATCCCCTCGATCGCGAGGTCGAGCTGGACCGAGCCGGTGGTGTCGCTCATGCCAGCGGAAGCATTCCCGGCCGGGCGAGCACGTAGCCCGCCTCCTCGACGGCGGCACGCACCTCCGCCTCCTCGAGCGCAGCGGCGCTGGTCACGGTGGCCGTGCCGGCGGCCACGTCGACCGACACGGCGGTCACGCCGTCGACGGCCTCGAGCTCTTCGGTGACGGCGTGGGCGCAGTGCGCGCAGGTCATGCCCTGGATGTCGTAGATCTTCTCCATGGGTCCCACGCTAGCACATACCCCATAGGGGTATGTGGGATCGCCGGGTTATCCTTGAGAGGTGATCGCAGACATCAAGAAACGCGCCATGCACCGCACGCGCATCCTCGAAGGCCAGTTGAGAGGCCTGGAGAAGATGATCGAGAACGAGGACTACTGCATCGACATCATCACGCAGTCGCTCGCCATCCAGAAGTCGCTCGGCTCCCTCAACAAGCTGCTCGTCGAGAACCACCTGAAGACCCACGTCTCCGAGATGTTCGAAGAAGGCGGCAGTCAGCGCGACGATGCGATCGTCGAACTGCTGAAGGTCTACGAGCTCTCCAACAACCGGGGCTGACCGTGGACGACGTCATCGAGATCGTCCGAGGCGACATCACCGGCGAGCGCGTCGACGCGATCGTCAACGCGGCCAACAACTCACTGCTCGGCGGTGGCGGGGTCGACGGCGCCATCCACCGCGCGGGAGGCCCCGCCATCCTCGCGGCAACCCGCGAACTGCGCGCGACCACGCTGCCTGACGGGCTGCCGACCGGCCAGGCGGTGGCCACGACGGCCGGCGATCTGCCGGCCGAGTGGGTCATCCACACCGTGGGGCCCGTCTGGTCGGCCACCGAAGACAGGACACCGCTGCTCCAGAACGCCTACCGCTCGTCGCTGCGCGTGGCTCGGGAGCTCGGCGCGACGAGCGTCGCCTTCCCGGCCATCTCAGCCGGTGTGTACGGCTGGCCGATGGACGACGCCGCGCGCATCGCCGTGAGCACCGTGCGTGCCGTGCTCGCCGCATCCCTCGGCCCGGTCGAGCGTGTGCGTTTCGTGCTGTTCTCCGACGAAGCGCTGGCGGCTTTCCGTTCCGCGGCCGGCGAGGAGCCCGACGGCGCTAGCCCAGGTCGGGAAGGGTGATCGCCCGGCTCGACGGAGGAAGCTGACGCAGGCGTTCGAGCGCCGGCGCTAGCTCGTCCACCCAGGCCCGGTAGCCGGCCTCGTTCAGATGAAGCCTGTCTTCGCTGTATGCGGGGTTCAGCTCGCCGTCGTCGAGCGCGAGCGCCGGCCAGAGGTCGAGCCACTGCGCGTGCACCGTCGGAGCGAACTGCCAGAGGTGCCGGTTGATGTCGCGCAACTGCTCGGCGAACTCGTGCCCGCGCGGCAGCACCGACTCCACCAGGATGCGGGTGTCGGGGAGCTCTCGCCGGATGGTGACCAGAATGGTCTCGACGTTGCGGACCACGTGCTCCACCGAACGTCGCCACGCCAGGTCGTTCGTGCCGATCAGCAGCACGACGATCGCCGGGCGCGCGCTGATCACATCCCCGAGCCGCGCTATCACATCGTCGGTGGTGTCTCCCCCCACCCCGAAGTTGTAAATGGTCTCTTCTGGTAGCCACGCCTGCCAGTCTCCGCCTTGCACGAGACTGTCTCCGACGAGGGCCGTCGGTCCCGAATCCGACATCGCACCTCCTCAAGTTCTGCCCCCATCCTCCCCCGGGATGCTCCCTCGCGCCAGTGCGCGCGCCCGCACGACGTCGACGAGGGGTCCCGACTCGCCGTCACCGTGAGGCAGGAGACGGCGTGTCGGGACCCCTCG
>NZ_JBHVYL010000029.1:0-49121 GCF_042880955.1 Leifsonia sp. NPDC058292 | reverse complement strand
GGCGACGTAGACGGTGTTGCCGACGACGACCTGCGCCCAGGCGACGCCGTCGATCTGGGTGGTGGGCAGCGCATCCGCACTGACCGTCGGCGGTGACGCCGGGTTCGCCGGATCGGGCGGCGCGGTGTCCGCAACAGCTGAACCGGCCAAGGCGACACCGCCGAAGACCAGACCGACCGCCGTGGTGATGGCGGTCAGGATGCCGAACCTGCGAAAACGGGCCTGCGCTGTGGTGCTCATGACAACCTCGGAAGGAGTAGGTCACTCTAAACGTGAACGATCCTCACGTTTACCGTCGAGAGTACTCCCCTTTCGCGCCGGGCGCACGGGAAGTTATGGCTGCCCACATCGACGTATATACTCAACCGAGAACCATATATATGGTCGATCATTCAGGAGAGTGAGAGGGAATGACACAGACGACAACACCCTCCGCCCGCGACAAGAAGCTGATCGCCTTCCGCCCCGATCAGGTGCTTGCCCTCGCGTCGATTGCGGCGGACACCCACACGAACTTCACCGCCACAGTGCTCGACGCTGTCGACGCCTACATCGCCGCGCACGACCGCACGACACAGCAGATGATCGACCGGATCGTGACGGAGAACGCGGGCTTGCTTGAGCGGCTGCGAGACGCTTGAGCTTTCGATACGTGACGCTCGAGGAGGCACTTCTCGTCATCAAGGCCGTGCACGGCCACGACCCGCTCCGCTACGTCCGTGACACCGTGCTCCTGCAGTCAGCCCTCGAGCGGCCGGCCGCGACACTGTTCGGCAGAGACGCCTACCCGGACATCTACGCCAAGGGCGCCGCGTTGCTGCACTCCAGCCTGAGAAATCACGCGCTCCTCGATGGCAACAAGCGCACCGGCTGGATTCTCTGCGCCCTGTTCTTCCAGCTCAACGGCTACGAGGAGCACTACGACGAAGACGCGATGTTCGACTTCATCGTTGCGGTCGCCGAGGGTGAGATCGAAGACATCGGAGATATCGCGCGGCAACTGTCCGCCTGGTGGAGCCGCCCAAGGGAATCGAACCCTTGACCTTCTCATTACGAGTGAGATGCTCTGCCGACTGAGCTAGGGCGGCGTGGGTCCGCTCAAGGAGCGAGACGCACAGTTGGATAGCTTACCCGATCCGGGAGGCTCGTTCGAACCGGGCTCAGCGCACGTGCGAGCCGAGGGCTTGCAGCTGGGCGAACGAGCTCCGGAGGCGGTCAGCGAGCGGTTCGACGCCTCCGTGGTCGGCCCAGCACGACCAGGCGTGTCGCATCCCCGCAAACGACACGTAGGTCACCAGGCGCGCACGCTGGTGCAACATCTCCGGGTCATCGAGCAGGGCGGGATCGTCGTGGCCGAGACGCCGTTGCACGATCGTGCTCAGCGCATCCTCGAACTGGTGCATGCTCGCCATGCGCTGGGCGAACAGTTCCGGGTTGTCTTTGAGCAGCGCCCGCCGACTCTTGTGCAGTTCCTGCATGCTGCGCGCGGTCTCGGAGGTGGCTTCCGCATCCCCGCCCAGCTCCCCCGTGTCGATGGCTGCGATGAGAAGCTCGCTGATGCCGTCGAGGATGGGCTCGGTCGGCCCGGCGTTCACGAAACGCTCGATGCGTTCCTCGTCGGGCAGCTCGGGGAGCTCGCCGATGATGGCCGACTCCTTCGACGGGAAGTAGTTGAAGAACGTGCGCGGAGACACGTTCGCCTGATGGCTGATCTCGTCGATCGTCACCCTGTCGAAGCCGCGCGCGCTGGCCAGCTGCACGGCGGCCAACTGGATCGCTCGGCGAGTCGCGAGGCGCTTGCGCTCGCGCAGCCCCAGTGCTTCTTCAGCCACGGTCATGCCTAATGATTGCATTCTCTGCAAAGTTGCACCACTCGGGCGTCACACCGCTCAGCAGGTCTTGCCGTCTGCGGGCAGCGTGCCCTTCAGCAGGTAGGCGTCGACCGTGTCGTTCACGCACCGGTTCGACTTGTTGTACGCGGTGTGGCCCTCGCCCTTGTAGGTGAGCAGGTGGCCGTTCTCCAGTTCGCCGGCCAGGTTCTTGGCCCAGACGTACGGGGTCGCCGGGTCGTTGGTCGTGCCGACCACGAGGATGGGCGCCGAGCCTTTCGCGGCGATGGGGCCGCGCTCGTACGTGGTCTTGTACGGCCAGTTCGCGCAGCTGATGTCTCCGTAGGCCATGTACGGCCCGATGACGGGTGCGTCCTTCGCCAGTTCGGCCGCCTGAGCGCGCATCATGGCGGGGTCGTCGTCGTAGGTGTAGTCGAGGCAGTTGATGGCCATGAACGCCTCGGTCGAGTTGTCGCCGTATGTGCCGTCCTGCTCGCGATTGTTGTACGCATCGGCGAGGGTGAACGCGTAGGACGGGTCGCCCTTCTTGACCGAGGCGAACATGTCGCTCAGATACGACCACGCTGTCGCGTCGTAGAGCGGATAGATGATCGCTGTCACGAGCGTGTTCGCGCCGAGTTCGCGGCCGTCGGTGTTGCGGAGCGGGCTCTGCTCGACCGCCGCGAGCAGTCGCGAGATCGTGTTCATGCCCTCGTCGACCGTTCCGCTGAACGGGCAGTCCTTCTGTTTCAGGCAGTCGGCGAGATAGGCCCGCAGAGCGCTCTCGAACCCTTGCGCCTGAACCTTGGTGACGTCGAAGTTGCTCGCCGCGGGGTCGAGTGCGCCGTCGAGCACGAGTCGCCCGGTCTTGCCCGGGTAGAGGTCGGCGTAGACCGCGCCGAGGTAGGTGCCGTACGAGTAGCCCAGGTAGTTGAGCTTCTTGTCGCCGAGAACCGAGCGCAGCAGGTCGAGATCCCGCGCCGCACTCACGGTGTCGACCTCGGAGAGCAGCTTGCCGGTGTTCTTCTCGCAGGCGGCGCCGAAGTCTTTCGCGACCTCGGTGTTCGCCGCGATCCATTCGTCGGAGCCGCGCTCTCCCGGCGTGATCCCGTACAGATAGTCGTCCATCTGCTTGGCGTCGTAGCATTTCACGGCGGTCGAGTGCCCGACTCCGCGAGGGTCGAAGCCGACCACATCGAACGCGTTCTGCAGCGAGGAGTCGGTCGCGTAGTCGACCGAGTTCTTCACGAAGTCGTAGCCCGAGCCGCCCGGGCCGCCGGGATTGACCAGGAGTGAGCCCTGCTTGGTTCCTTTGGCGGTCTGACGGATGAGCGCCAACTCGACCTCGCCCGCCGACGGGTTCTTCCAGTCGAGCGGAGCCTTCGCCGTCGAGCACTGCTTGCCGCTCGAACAACTCGACCACTCGAGAACCTGGTCGTAGAAGGGTGCCAGATCGGCGGCGACGCTCTCTTTCACGGGTGAGGATGTGCTCGCCGACTTGGCGGGAAGAAACCAGGTGACGCATCCGCTGAGGGTCAGCGCCGTGATGGCGGCGATCGCGACGAGTGCGGTGCGGGTGGCGCGTCGGCTCAGGCGCGAACGGCCCGGTCGGGTGGTCACTGACTAGTCCCCTTTCGTCCGACTCCCCGCAGGATGCTGGTGAGCATCGCCTCGAGAGCGAGGGCCGGTGCGACGTTCGATTCGATCCTCTGGCGCGCCGTCGCGATGGCGTCCATGGCCGCGAGCGTAGCGGCAGGAGTCGTGTGAGCGCTGAGAAGGTCGAGCCTCTCGCGCAGCTCGACATTGACCAGAGCCGTGGTGCTGCCGAGCTGAACCATCATCACATCGCGGTAGAGCGAGAGCAGGTCGACGAGGATGCGGTCGATGCCATCACGCAGGCTACGGGTCGCGCGCCGCTTCTGATCTTCTTCGAGCTGGCGCAGCTGCGAGCGCAGCGCCGGCGGAATCGTTCCTCCGGGCTCGACACCCAGCGAACGCAGCGCGTGTTCGCGCTCTTCCGCGTCGCGCTCCTCGGTGATCGCCTTGGCGTCGGCGCCCGCGATCTCGAGCATCGTCGCCGCGGCCTGCACCGCATCCGAGACGGACCGGATGTCGAGGGCGAGGCGCAGGGTGTCGTGGCGCCGCCGCCGTGCCTCCTCGTTCGTGGCGAGGCGGTGGGCCATGCCGATGTGGCTCTGCGCGTGGCGGGCGGCACGCTCGGCGATGTCGGGGGCCACCCCGTCGCGGCGTTCGATGAGCTGAGCGACATCGGCCACGCTCGGCACCCGCAGGCGCACAGTGCGCACGCGCGATCGGATGGTCGGGATGAGGTCGGCGTCGCTCGGAGCGCAGAGGATCCACACCGTGCGCTCGGGCGGCTCCTCGAGGGCCTTGAGCAGAACGTTCGACGTGCGCTCGCTCATCCTGTCGGCGTCTTCGATGATCATGACGCGATAGCGCCCGACCGACGGCGAGAACTGGGAGCTCGAGACGAGCGACCGCACCTCTTCGATGGAGATGATCACGCGTTCGGTGCTGAGCACGGCGAGGTCGGGATGCGTGCGCGCCTCGACTTGACGCTGAGCCGCGAGGTCCCCCCCAGGCGTGCCCGGGCTGAGCAGCGCCGTCGCGAAGGCGAAGGCGAGGTTGGAACGACCTGAGCCCGGTGGACCGGTGATCAGCCAGGAGTGGGTCATCGAGCGCCCGGCGACGCCTGTCGCTCCCGCCGCACCGCTCTTGCTCCCGCCGGCCGCGGCCGCTTTGAAGATGGCGATGGCATCATCCTGACCCGTCAGGTCGTCCCACACTGCCATGCTGTCCAGGCTAGCGGTCACGGCGGACACTGCTCGGCGTCAGAGGTACGGCGTGAGGCGCGCGCGGATCTCTTCGGCGATCTGTTCCGCGGGTCGTGCGGCGTCGATGACGAGGAATCTCTCCGGCTCCGCCGCAGCGAGGTCGAGGTAGGCGGCGCGCACCCGGGCGTGGAACTCCGCCTTCTCCGCTTCGAGCCTGTCGTAGCGGGTGCGGGAGGTGTCGAGCCTCGCTCTGGCCGTCGTCTCGTCGAGGTCGAGCAGGATTGTCAGATCGGGCAGCAGCCCTTCCGCCGCCCACAGCGAGAGATCGCGGATCTCGTCGCCGCCGAGCACCCGGCCGGCGCCCTGGTAGGCGACAGAGGAGTCGAGGTAGCGGTCTTGCAAGACGACCTCGCCTCGCGAGAGCGCGGGGCGCACCACCGTCGCGACGTGGTCGGCGCGGTCGGCCGCGTAGAGCAGCGCTTCTGCCCGGGGCGAGATGTCGCCCCGGTGGTGCAGCACGATCTCGCGGATCTCCACACCCGCGGGGGTTCCTCCCGGCTCGCGCGTGCGCACGACCGCGCGGCCCTGCTCGGTCAGCCACTGTTCAAGCAGTGCCGCCTGCGTGGACTTGCCGGAACCGTCTCCGCCTTCGAGCGTGATGAAGAGACCGCTCGGGTTCTCTCCCCCGGCGTTTCCGCCGGTCACTCGGCCGTCGGCTTCTTCGCGGCGGTCTTTCTGGTGGCCGGCTTCTTCGCAGCTGCCGGCTTCGCCGCGGTCGTGGTCTTCTTGGCCGCAGGCTTGGCGGTCGCCTTCTTCGCGGGTGCCTTCTTGGCGGGGGCCCTCTTGGCGGGGGCCTTCTTCGCGGGGGCCTTCGCGCGCTTGTCGGCCAGCAGCTGAACGGCCCGGTCGAAGTCGACCTCTTCCACCATCTCGCCGCGCGGGATGGTGGCGTTGGTCTCGCCGTCGGTCACATACGGGCCGAAGCGACCGTCTTTGACCTTGATCGGCTTGCCGCTCACGGGGTCTGCCTCGAACTCTTTCAGAGCACTCGACGCGCGACGGTTACCGTACTTCGGCTGCGCGAACAGTTCGAGCGCGCCGGCCAGGTCGATGCCGAAGATGTCGTCTTCGCTCGGCAGCGAGCGCGTGTCGGCGCCCTTCTTCAAGTAGGGCCCGTAGCGGCCGTTCTGCGCCTGGATCTCTTCGCCGCTCTCGGGGTCGGCGCCCACCGTGCGGGGCAGGTCGAGAAGCTGCAGCGCGGTCGGCAGGTCGAGCGTCGCCAGATCCATCGACTTGAAGAGGGATGCCGTGCGGGGCTTCGCGGCGGCCGCCTTCTTCGTCGTCTTCTTCTTCGGCGCCTCGGTCACCTCGCCGGTGGCGGGGTCGACCGTCGCGCCGTCTGCGCTCTCCGGCTCTTCCGGGTCGAGCTCGGTCACGTACGGCCCGAACCGGCCGTCTTTCGCGACGATGTTCTTGCCGTTCTGCGGGTTGACGCCGAGCACACGGTCGGTGAGCACGGGTGCGTCGATCAGTTCGCGCGCCTTCGCCGGCGTGAGCTCGTCCGGCGCCAGCTCTTGCGGGATGTTCACCCGGCGAGGCGTGGCGTCTTCGGCCGCTCCTTCTTCTGCGACCTCGAGGTAGGGGCCGTACTTGCCGATGCGGAGGGTGATGTCGTCGTCGATCGCGATCGAGTTGATGCCGCGCGCGTCGATCTCGCCGAGGTTGTCGATGACCCGGCGCAGTCCCTTGTGCTTGTCGCTGCCGAAATAGAAGCTGTTGAGCCAGTCGACCCGCTCCGCTTCGCCGTCGGCGATGCGGTCGAGGTCGTTCTCCATCTCCGCCGTGAAGTCGTACTGCACGAGGTCACCGAAGTAGTCCTCCAGCAGGCGCACCACCGAGAACGCGACCCAGCTCGGCACGAGCGCCTGCCCGCGCGGCGTGACGTACCCGCGGTCGACGATCGTCGAAATGATGCTCGCGAAGGTCGAAGGACGCCCGATACCGAGCTCTTCCAGCGTCTTGACCAGGCTCGCCTCCGTGTAACGCGGGGGCGGCGTCGTCTCGTGGCCGTCGGCTTCGACGTCGTTCACGTCGAGCGCCTGGCCGACCTCGAGCGGCGGCAGCTTCGCCTCGCTCGGCTCGGCGTTGGCGTTGCGCTCCTCGTCGCGACCTTCTTCATACGCGTTGAGGAACCCGCGGAACGTGATGACCGTGCCGCTCGCCGTGAACTCCGCCACGGTGCCGCTGCTGTCGCCTTCGGTGATCTTCGCCTCGACGGTCACGGATGCGGTCTGGCCTTTGGCGTCCGCCATCTGCGATGCGACGGTGCGCTTCCAGATGAGGTCGTAGAGCTTGAAGTCGTTGCCGCGCAGCACCGAGGAGACCTCGGACGGCGTGCGGAAGGTCTCGCCGGAGGGGCGGATCGCTTCGTGGGCCTCTTGCGCGTTCTTGTTCTTCGACGCATATGTACGGGGCTTCTCCGGAACCGTCTCGGGGCCGTAGAGCTTGGCGGCCTGTGAGCGTGCCGCGTTGGTGGCCTGCTGCGAGAGCGACGCGGAGTCGGTTCGCATATAGGTGATGTAGCCGTTCTCGTAGAGCGACTGTGCCACGCTCATCGTCTGGCGCGCGGAGAAGCGCAGCTTGCGCGCCGCCTCCTGCTGCATGGTCGAGGTGGTGAACGGCGCCGCCGGGCGACGTGAATACGGCTTCGACTCGACTTTGCTCACGGCGACCTGCGTGCTCGGGCTGCTGATCGCCGCGGCCAACGCCGTGGCGGCGGTCTCGTCGAGGGTGCGGGCGTTCGAGGTGAGCTGTCCGTGGTCGTCGAAGTCGCGCCCGGTGGCGACCCGGTCGCCGGAGAGACGCGCGAGGCGGGCTTCGAATCCGGTCGGCTTCTCGGTTCCAGCGTCGGCGTCGGGCATGAAGTGCGCGGTGAGTCCCCAGTAGGAGGCGGGCACGAACGCGAGGCGTTCCCGCTCGCGATCGACCACGAGCCTGGTCGCCGCCGACTGGACTCGCCCCGCGGAGAGCCCAGGACCGACCTTGCGCCACAGCACCGGTGACACTTCGTAGCCGTACAGCCGGTCGAGGATGCGTCGCGTCTCCTGCGCGTCGACGAGCGCCATGTCGATGTCACGCGTGTTGTCGCGCGCCTTCTCGATGGCTTCGCGGGTGATCTCGTGGAACACCATCCGCTTCACCGGGACTTTGGGCTTGAGCTCCTGGATGAGGTGCCACGCGATGGCCTCGCCCTCACGGTCTTCATCTGTTGCGAGTACGAGTTCGTCGGCGGTCTTCAGTGCCCGTTTGAGGTCCGCGACCGTCTTCTTCTTCTGATCGGAGACCACGTAGTACGGCTCGAAGCCGTTGTCGACGTCGACAGAGAATTTGCCGAGCGAGCCCTTCTTGAGCTCGGGCGGAAGGTTTTTGGGCTCGATGAGGTCACGGATGTGTCCGACCGAGGCCATGACCTCGTAACCCTCACCCAGGTACTGGGCGATGGACTTCACCTTGTTCGGAGACTCGACGATGACGAGTTTCTTCGTGTCAGACACCTGACTCCTCTTATATGTACGCACTGTGTTTCAACAGTTGAACGTCCGATAGCGCGCTCCCCCGAGCGCCGCGCCCCTTGCGGCGAGCCGGGCGACTCAGCCCGTCAGGCACACCATACACACCTGAGCCGCCTGTCTGCCTAATCCTTCGCGCGGCGTTCGCCGTGGGCGCAGCCCTTGCGGTCGCCCACCACGGGAGGAAAATGAACTGCATGGCTACCACTTCAACGACGACGTATACCGCCAAACTGACCGACGGCCCCCTCGAGGGCACCACCATCGCGACGGAGTTCCTCGACGCCGGCGTGCCCCGCCCCCGGCTGGAGATCCCGGTCGGGGCCACCGCGAAGCGCTACCTGTACGTGCGCTCCTCCGGCAGCGAGTTCGCTTCGGACGACGCCCTCGACGAGCGCCCCAGCGCCGTCGAGTACCGCTATCTCGAGACGATCTTCGTCTAGCTCCTCTCCCCTCTCCCCTCTCCCCTCTCCTCCTAGCCCCTTCGGCGGGCCGAGGCGCCAGTAGTTGCAACAATTCACGCCGACAAGCTGTAACGACTGGCACCCCAACGCGCAGCGGGCGAACGAGTGGAGGCTCAGGGATGTGCGGGCGGCCCCGCCCGGGCTTCGACGCTGACGTCGAACCCGAGGTAGCCGACCGACGCGGTGACCGTGACGACGACCCCGTCGAGCGCGCATCGGGACAGGTCGGCCCCATTGGCTGCCGACACTCGCTTCGCTTCCGCGCACGGCACGCCCGGCTGCGCCCCGGAGGCGACGTCGGCCGCGGCGAGCGCCGCCAGGTCTGCCGCGCCCGCTGCCCGCTGTCTCGCCACGCCGGCACCGGCTGCACCGACCACGCCGCTCGAGAGCACGGCGAGCGCCGCGACGATTGCGACGCACAGCGTCGACGCAGACCCCCGTTCGCCCAGCGCGCCGCGCCGATCGCTGACCCACACCACCCCCGGCGCCGCCTGCCTGGTCCTCACTGCGCGGCACCCGCGGCACCAGCGACACCAGCGGCACCCGCGGCGGCGTCGGCACCAGCGACACCAGCGGCACCCGCGGCGGCGTCGGCACCCGCGACAGCGTCGGCACCCGCGGCAGCGTCGGCACCTGCGCAGGCCGCCGCCGACGTGGTGATGCCCAGCGCGCCGAGTCCGGCGACCGCCGTCATCGCGGTCAGGCGAACGCACACCAGGCCGTCGGCCGTGCTCGTCTCGGACGCAGCCGCCCCCGAGCGCGCGATGACCGTCGCCGCGTCATCACCGCGCGCAGTGAGGCGCGCGGCCACCGCGGCCGCGTCGGTGAGCCGCACCTGCTGGGTCACCACCTGGATCGCGCCGATGCACAGGCCGAGGCAGAGCAGCACCGCCGGCATCACGACCGCGAATTCCGCCGTCACGCTTCCCCGCTCCCCTCGCGCATCAGCCGGCGATGGTGAGCGCACGGGTCACCAGGTCGGTGAGGATTGCGCGCACCTGGTCGCCGCGCAGCAGGGCGACGAGCAGACCGGCGAACCCGACCGCGGCCATCGTGGCGACGGCGTACTCCGCGGTCGCCGACCCTCGGTCATCCCGCAGCCGCGCCCACACTCCTCGGGCCGATGGCTCCCCCGAAGCGGCCACATCCACCGCAGCAGTCGCATCGATCGCAGCAGCCGCATCGACCGCAGCAACCGCATCGACCAGCACCCTCCCGCGCGAGCGCCCGGCTCGCTTCTCTTCGAACATCATTTCTCCCCGTTCCCGGCGCCGACGGTTCCTGCGCCTGCTCCCATCCTGAGCCGGCCACCGCGGCGGCGGCGGGGAGCCGGTCGATCTGTGGAGAGGCATCAGAGACTGCCGACTGTGGAGGAGACGATCGACAGGACGACCGGCGCGACGCCGAGCAGCATGAACGCCGGCAGCACGCAAATGCCCAGCGGCAGCATCAGCCGCACTGCGAGCGCAGCCGCGGCACGCTGGCCGCTCGTGCGCGCCTCTCTTCTCTCCTGCCGCGCGGCGCTTCGCAAGAGGTCGACCGCAGGGGCACCCGCCCTGTCCGCCAGGGCGAGGATGCGGCCGAGCTCCGCACTCGCTCCCCCGCGCAGACCGAAGCGAGCGAGCGACTCGTCGACGATCGCCGTCGCGCGGGAGACGGAGACCCCACCGGAGAGCGCCACCGCCGTGAGGTCGAGCCGGAGCCCGGGCGAGGCGCGCCGCGGCGTCGCGCGCGCCACCATCGACCGCGTCCACGCCCGGCCGCAGAGCATCAGCACCACGCCTGCCGCGAGCGCTCCCGCACCGAGAAGACTGCCGAACAGAGCGGCGACCACATCCACCCCCATCAGCATCCCGAGCGCGAGCCCGACGGCGGGCAACCAGGTCACGAGACGGGAGGTCGCCACGGGCCCGGTGAGCGCCACATCGACGTCCCGTTCGGTCTCGGCTCCCGCGCGCAAGGCCGTCGCCAACTCTCTGAGTGTGGGCGCGAGAGGCGTGCCGCACGCGTCGGCGACGATCCAGGCAGCGGCGAGCGAACGCCAGGCGTCGTTGACTGCACCGCGACCCGCGACGGATCGGTCCAGAGCTTCCGCGGGCCTCTCGCCTCTCGCGCCGCCCGCCGCGATCGCCGCGATCACCGGATGCGAGCTGAACTCTCCGAGGTACGCCCACGCCGACTCCGGGGCGACGCCTGCTTCGAGCAGCGTCGCAAGCCGCTCCACCGCCCCCGCGGCCTCGTCTCCCGCTTCACCAGCCGGGCGCGATCTGCCGATCCTGACCTTCGTCGCCACGGGCACTCACCTCCAGCCGGCCGTCGTCGCGAAGGGCGAGACGGCCGAACCCGGCGATGCGCCGCATCCCGTCGACCCTCTCCAGATGCACGACCAACCCGATCGCGCTGACCGCCTGTCTCGCGAGCGCGTGATCACCGAGCCCGGCCAGTGCCCCCAGCGCTTCCAGCCGGGCGGCGACATCGGCGAGCGAATTCGCGTGCAGCGTGCCGGCGCCGCCGTCGTGGCCGGTGTTCAGCGCTGCGAGCAGGTCTTGCACTTCGGCGCCGCGACACTCGCCGAGGATGAGCCTGTCGGGACGCATCCGCAGCGCCTCGCGCACTAGGCGGCGCAGGTCGACTCCTCCCGCGCCTTCCAGGTTCGGTTGCCGGCTCTCGAGGCCGACCACGTGCGGGTGCCGGATGCGCAACTCCGCGACGTCTTCGATGACGACGAGCCTCTCGCTCGGCGGCGCGTACGAGAGCAGCGCGGCGAGCAGCGTGGTCTTTCCCGATCCCCCCGCCCCCGTGATGAGCAGATTGGTGCGACTCGCGATCGCGCGTTCGAGCACACCCTGCTGCGATGGCGAGACCGATCCTGCCGCCACCAGATCGGAGAGAAGCGGCTGCGTAGGGCTCGGGATGCGGATGGAGAGAAGCGTTCCGACCGTCGACACCGGCGGTAGAACGGCGTGTACGCGCACTCCCCCTTCGAGGCGCACATCCATGAACGGTGTCGATTCGTCGATGTGCCGGCCGCCGCGGGCGATCAGGCGGACGGCCAGTTCGCGGGTCGCCTGCTCGTCGGCTCGCCAGCCTTCGAGTCGGCGGAGCCCGCGCGAGTCGCCGTCCGCCCAGAGTTCGCCCGCACCGTTCACGAACAGGTCTGTAACTCCTCCGCGCAGCAGGTAGGGCGCAAGCGGCCCGAACGTCTGCCACGGCGTCGGCGGAGGAAGAGGAGGCTGTATCGAAGGTAGGACCGTCGTCATCCCTCGACGCTAGAAGCCGAACGGCACTGAGAGCGGGCGAGCGGACGATCGGTGGAGAACGCGACCTCGGCCGAGCCCTGTGGAGAAACGCGACCCGAGCAGACCGGGCCGTTAAAAAGAGGGGGGCCGCACCTATTGGGGGGAACAGGTGCGGCCACTGCGGCGCATGATTGGGGGGAATCGGTTGCGCCGCACGCCAGAATTAATATTCGGCCGGGGTTTAGTTTACGCGGAATCGATGCAAACGCAAGTCTCTTCGAACCTGCTCCCGTCAGGTTGTAGAGTCAGGCATTGTCGCGCCACGACTAGAAACCAGCATCGCAAAGGAGCGAACAGACTCCCCATGAGCAACACCATCGACAATCTGCTGCACGAAACCCGCCGCTTCGCGCCGAGCCCGGAGTTCGCGGCGAACGCCGTGGCCACCGCCGACCTCTATGAGAAGGCCGCGGCCGACCGTCTCGGCTTCTGGGCCGACCAGGCGCGCGAGCTGCACTGGCACAAGCCATTCACCCGCACCCTCGACTGGACGAACCCGCCGTTCGCGAAATGGTTCGACGACGGCGAGCTGAACGTTGCGTACAACTGCCTCGACAGGCACGTCATCGCCGGCAACGGCGACCGCGTCGCCATCCACTGGGAGGGTGAGCCCGGCGACTCCCGCACCATCACGTACGCGGAGCTCACCGCGGAGGTCAAGAAGGCGGCCAACCTGCTGACCAGCCTCGGCATCCGGGCCGGCGACCGCGTGGCCATCTACCTGCCGATGATTCCGGAGGCCGTCATCGCGATGCTCGCCGTCGCGCGGCTCGGTGCGGTGCACTCCGTCGTGTTCGGCGGTTTCAGCGCCGAGAGCCTGCGGTCGCGCATCGACGACGCCGAGGCGAAGCTCGTCATCACCGCCGACGGCGGCTGGCGCAAGGGCAAGGTCTTCCCGCTCAAGAACGCGGTGGACGCCGCACTCGCGAACGGGCAGACGACCGTCGAGCACGTGCTCGTCGTGAAGCGCGGCGAGAACGACGTGGAGTGGACGGAGGGCCGCGACCTCTGGTGGCACGACGAGATCGCCCAGGTCGACGCCGAGCACGTGGCCAAGGCCTTCGACGCGGAGCAGCCGCTGTTCATCCTCTACACGAGCGGCACGACCGGCAAGCCGAAGGGCATCCTGCACACCTCGGGCGGCTACCTCACCCAGACGGCGTTCACGCACAAGAACGTGTTCGACCTGCATCCCGAGACCGACGTGTACTGGTGCACCGCCGACGTCGGCTGGATCACCGGCCACAGCTATGTGGTCTACGGTCCGCTCGCCAACGGCGCGACGCAGGTTCTCTACGAGGGCACTCCGGAGACGCCGCACGCCGGCCGCTGGTGGGAGCTCATCGAGAAGTACAAGGTGTCGATCTTCTACACGGCGCCAACGGCCATCCGGTCGTTCATGAAGCTCGGGCGTCAGATCCCGAACGACTTCGACCTCTCGAGCCTCCGCGTGCTCGGGTCGGTGGGCGAGCCCATCAACCCCGAGGCGTGGATCTGGTACCGCGAGGTCATCGGCGGCAACAAGACGCCCATCGTCGACACCTGGTGGCAGACCGAGACGGGCGCCATCATGATCTCCGCCCTGCCGGGCACGACCACCCTCAAGCCGGGATCGGCGCAGGTCGCCCTCCCCGGCGTCTCGATCGACATCCTCGACGAGACGGGTGAGCCCGTCGGTCGCGACCAGGGCGGCCTCCTCGTCGCCACGGAGCCGTGGCCGTCGATGCTGCGCGGCATCTGGGGCGACCCCGAGCGGTTCAAGCAGACGTACTGGGAGAAGTTCGGCGACAAGTACTTCGCCGGCGACGGCGCGCGCTACGACAAAGAGGGCGACATCTGGCTGATGGGCCGAGTCGACGACGTCATGAACGTCTCGGGACACCGCCTGTCGACCGCCGAGATCGAGTCGGCCCTGGTCGCGCATCCCTTGACCGCCGAGGCGGCCGTGGTGGGCGCTGCCGACGAGACCACCGGCCAAGCCGTCGTGGCTTTCGTCATCATCAAACAGAATCAGCTGGCACTGGCCGAGACGACGGATGTCGCAGCCGAGCTGCGCAGGCACGTCACCGAGCAGATCGGCGCCATCGCTCGACCGCGCGAGATCTTCGTGGTGACCGAGCTGCCGAAGACCCGCTCGGGCAAGATCATGCGGCGTCTGCTCAAGGATGTGGCGGAGGGTCGCGAGGTCGGCGACACGACGACACTGGCCGACACCGCTGTGATGAGCTCGATCCAGAGCAAGCTCTCCTAGCCGGGAGCGCGCGACCGACAGCGAAGGGCGGCGGGTTCCTCACGGAATCCGCCGCCCTTTCGCTTGCGCGAGACGGTGTCAGTCGAAGGCGAGGATCAGCTCCACCTCGACGGGCGAGTCGAGCGGCAGCACGCTGACGCCGACGGCCGACCGGGCGTGAACGCCAGCGTCGCCGAAGATCTCGCCCAGCACCTCGGAGGCGCCGTTGATGACGCCGGGCTGGCCCGTGAACGACGGGTCGGAGGCGACGAAGCCGACGACCTTGACGATGCGGGTCACCCGGTCGAGCGATCCGAGCACGCCCTTCGCCGCAGCGAGCGCGTTGAGCGCGCTGGTGCGGGCGTAGGCCTTGGCGTCCTCCGCCGGAACGAGCCCCGGCCCGTCTCCGACCTTGCCGGTCGCGGGAAGTGCTCCTGCCACCATCGGCAGCTGACCGGACGTGAACACGCGACCACCGTCGATCACGGCGGGAACGTAGGCCGCGAGCGGCGGCACGATCTCGGGGAGCTGGATGCCGAGCTCGGCCAGGCGAGCATCGAAGTCGCCCATCAGGCACCCGCCTCGTCGGCGACCGGACGCTTCAGGTAGGCGACGAGGCCGCCCTCGGGGCCGGTCACGACCTGGACGAGCTCCCACCCTTCCGAGCCCCAGTTGTTGAGGATCGCGGCAGTGTTGTGGACGATCAGCGGGGTCGTGAGGTACTCCCAGCGCGGCATGATGCTCCTTGCATTCGGGGGGTTTGTCAGGTTTATCACCTACCCTGATCTTATGTCTGCCCAAAAACCCCAGGCTAGAGTCGTGCTCGGCGCGCTCGGCGCGTTCATCGGAATGAGCGCCGTCGCCGGCCTCCTGGTCACGGCCGCCGTCACCCCCGCCATCGCGGTGACAGGCATGGCCGCCAACGACAGCATCGGCGTCTTCGAAGGTCTTCCCGAATACCTTTCGATCGATCAGCTCGCTCAGCCCACGACCATCTACGCCAAGCAGGGCGACCAAGATCGCGCCCTCGCCACGTTCTACTCGCAGAACCGCCTTCCGGTCGGTTTCGACCAGATCTCGCAGGCGGCGAAGGATGCCGCCATCGCCGGTGAAGATCCACGGTTCTACAGCCATGGCGGAGTCGACATCCAGGGAACCATCCGTGGTGTGCTCTCGACGGTCGTCGGCCATGACGTGCAGGGCGGCTCCTCGATCACTCAGCAGTACGTGAAGAACGTGCTGCTGCAGAAGTGCGAGGCCAAGCCCGTCAAGACCAAGGAGGAGAAGGCCGCGTACCAGAAGTGCGTCGACGACTCCACCGGCGTCTCCCCCGACCGCAAGGTCAAAGAGATGAAGTACGCGATCGGCCTGGAGAAGAAGTACTCGAAAGATGTCATCCTCGAGGGCTACCTGAACATCGCCGGCTTCGGCGGTTCGGTCTACGGCATCGAAGCGGCCGCGCGCTACTACTTCAACGTCACCTCGGCGCAGCTGACGCCGGCGCAGGCGGCCAGCCTCGTCGCTATCGTGAACGAGCCGACGACGCTGAAACTCGACAACCCGGACAGCACCACCAACGGCGCGGCGAACGGCTACGCGGCGAACAAAGACCGCCGCGACTACATCCTCACCAAGATGTACCAGTACAAGAAGCTGACGAAGGCGCAGTACGACGAGGCCGTGAAGAGCCCGATCACGCCGTCGATCACGCCATCGGTGCGCGGCTGCCAGACGGCGGGCGGCTCGGCGTACTACTGCGACTACGTGCAGAAGATCATCCTGAACGACCCGTCGTTCGGTAAGGATGCCGACACTCGCGCGTCGAACTTCCTCCGCGGCGGCTACAAGATCTACACGACTCTCGACCTCGATCTGCAGACCACCGCAGAGGCGACGCTCAACAGCTACGTGCCAAAGACCTACGACCAGGCCAACCTCGGCGGCGCGCTCGTCGGCGTGCAGCCGGGCACCGGTCGCGTGCTCTACATGGCGCAGAACAAGGACTACTCGCAAGACCCGGATGTGATCGCGTCGGGCGCCAACTACTCGTCGGTGAACTTCAACACCGACCAGGCCTACGGCGGCTCGTCCGGTTTCCAGGTCGGATCGACGTACAAGGTGTTCACCCTGGCCGACTGGCTGGAGAACGGGCACTCGCTCAACGAGACCGTGAACGCCAACGTGCGCACCTATCCCTCGGGAACCTTCAAGGCGAGCTGCATCGACGGCGGGGTCTACGGCCCGACGCCGCCGCGCTGGCCAACGAACGACTCCGGCGGCGAGGAAGGCCAGCGGAGCGCGTTGCAGGCAACCGCTCAGTCGATTAACACGGCGTTCGTGTCGATGGCCTCGCAGCTCGACCTGTGCGATATCCGCAAGAACGCCGAGGCTTTCGGCGTTCACACGGCGACCGGCGCCCCGCTCGACACCAACCCGGCCAGCGTTCTCGGCACCAACACCATCGCCCCGCTGACAATGGCGACGGCCTTCGCCGGCATCGCGAACAACGGCCAGGTGTGCACCCCGATCGCCATCGACAAGATCGTCAACGCGAAGGGCGAATCCGTTCCCGCGCCGACGTCGACGTGCACCCAGGCCGTCGACCCGCAGATCGCCGCCACCATGTCGTACGCGCTCAAGCGGGTGACGATGGGCGGCGGAACGGCCTCCGGCGTGAACCAGACCGGCAAGGACATGCTGGCGAAGACCGGTACGACCGACAACAACGAGCAGCTCTGGCTCGTCGCCGCGACGACGAAGGTCGCCGGGGCGTACTGGGTCGGCAACATCGACGGCCACGCCAACATGCGCCGCATCTACCCGACCCACGGGACCACGCCGGCACTGGCCAGAACCGCGGTCATGCGTGAGGTGATGAACACCGCGGTCGGCAAGTACGGCGGCGACGACTTCGCGAGCCCGACGCAGAAGCTGCTGCAGGGTGTGCAGGTGGCCGTCCCCGACCTGACGGGCAAGTCTCCCGCCGACGCCCAGAACATCCTGAAGGGCCTCGGTCTCGAGTACGCCGACGGCGGCCAGCAGGACAGCACGCAGCCTGCGGGCACGGTCTCGGCGAGCGACCCGGGCGCCGGTGCGAACGTCGGCAAGGGCACGGTCGTCACGGTGTACACCAGCAACGCTTCCCTGGTCGCGCTGCCGAACGTCGTCGGGCAGAAGCTCGCGGACGCGCAGAAGGCGCTGGCCGGGTTCAAGGTCACGGTCAAGGGCGGCAAGCCCGACAGCATCGTCGAGGCCATGGATCCCGGCGCCGGCACAGCGGTGAAACAGGGCTCCGAGGTCAAGCTGACGCTCAAGGCCGACGCACCGTCGGGCGGCTAGCCGTGGCGCGACGGTCCGGTTTCGGCGCGGCGGTCACGGCCTTGGCTGTGACCGCCGCCGCCGGCGTCACCGCATTGGCGTGGGGTTCCCTCGTCGAGCGCAAGCTCTACACGCTTCGCCGTGTGTCGGCTCCCGTGCTCCCTCCGGGCTCGCAGCCCCTGCGGGTGCTGCACCTCTCCGACCTGCACATGGCGCCGTGGCAGCGGGACAAGCAGGACTGGGTGCGCTCGTTGGCCGCGCTGAAACCCGACCTCATCGTCGACACCGGAGACAACCTCGGCCACGCGGCAGGCCAGGAGGGCATCGAGCGCGCGTTCGAGCCGTTGCGCGGCATCCCCGGCGTGTTCGTGCACGGCTCGAACGACTACTACGGCCCGCAGGCGAAGAACCCGCTCAAGTACTTCGCGGGGCCGTCGAAGAAGAACGCGTCGACCGCTCCCCGTCTCGATAACGCAGCCCTGACCGCGTACTTCGACAGCCTCGGTTGGGTGAACCTCAACAACGCCGCGGGATCCATCGACGTCAAAGGCACGCATCTCGAGTTCTTCGGGGTGAACGATCCGCACATCGGGTTCGACCGCGTCGAGGCGATTCCCGGTGCGCTCGACGAGTTGCGCGAGAACGACCCGTACTCCGAAGATGCGACCTGGCCTGAGGATGCGCCCCGCGACGAGCGCCGCACCGTCACGATCGGCGTCACCCACTCGCCGTACCGTCGGGTGCTCGACGCCTTCGTGACCTATGGGGCCGCGATGATCTTCGCGGGGCACACCCACGGCGGCCAGGTCTGCGTTCCGGGGTTCGGGGCGCTGGTGACCAACTGCGACATCCCGCGCAAGCAGGTCAAGGGCCTCAGCATCTGGCGTCACGCGTTCCGCTCGGCTTTTCTCAACGTGTCGGCGGGGCTCGGAACATCGATCTACGCCCCGGTGCGCTTCGCCTGCCGCCCGGAGGCCACCCTGGTCACGCTGACCCCCTCGGCCTGACCTCCGCCGCGAGAGTAGTGGTCACCCACCCCCTCGCGGAACGTGTATTCTTATTGAGGCCTTGGGCCATCGGGGTGTGGCGCAGCTTGGTAGCGCGCTTCGTTCGGGACGAAGAGGTCGCAGGTTCAAATCCTGTCACCCCGACCACCAGAGAAACAGCAGTGCAAGGCGAGACCCCCTCTCATCGAGAGGGGGTCTCGCCGTTTGTGGACGCGGGTGCGGATGCCCGGCCCGCCTGGGGTGTCAGCTCCAGAAGTCGCCGAGCTGCCCTGCCAACGCGTTGCCCTGGGCGCGCCCTGCCCTTGCAGCGGCCGGCCGCGCCGACAGATTCATCATGTTGTCGCCGAACACGGTGAGCGCAGCGGCATCGGGGAAGATCGTCACCACTTCGCTGCCGCCCGCTCGGAGAGCGTCGACCTGTGTCGCGAGGTGTGTGCCCCACTCCGCCGGCGTTCGCGATCGGCCGCCGAACGGCGACAGCACCAACACCTTCGCGTATCCGGCGGCCAGATCCGCGTTGTCGGCGTTCGTGCGATAGCCGCCGTCGATGTACCGGCCGTCGCGGATGCCGTAGGCGAAGGTGCCGGCGCAACTGGCAGCCACGGCGTCGACGAGGTCGACCCCGCTGCGGTTGTCGAACACGACGGGCTCGCCGCTGTGCGCGTCGACCGCCGTGATGGCGACCGTTTGCCGCGGCCACTGCTGCGCCGGCAGCCGTGAGGCGACCGTCTCGCGCCAGCGGGACTGCACTGAGGCATCCGTCGTCCCGTCGAGTTCGAGCGCCGCAGCGCCCATCCTGCGGCGCATGTCCACCACCCCGTCGGCGGCGGCGATGATGCGGTTCGTTCGTTCCAGGTGGTTCGGCACCGGTTCGGTGCGGGGGCGCCCGCCGCCGGTTCCGCCGCCGCCCGGTCGCCGGGGAAGCACGGCAAGCGCCGCGTCGAGGATGTCGGCGAGCAGCAGCGCCGGGCTCGCGCCGGTGAGCTGGGCCGCGGCCGTCGATCCGGCCGAGGTGCCGACCGTCAGATCGGCGTCGGTCACATCCAGCCCCGACTCGAACAGACCGGCGACGACGCCGATCAGCCAAGCGTTGCCGAGTGACCCACCGCCGCCGAGCACCAAGGCTCGGCCGGAGGCTGCCGTCGAGTCGGCAGAGGGACGTGCAGAAGTCGTTGTGTTCATGGGAGTCGCCTTTCGCGAATTGCCTGGCGGGCGCTCCCCGGTGACGACTGGGTCAGTCGTCGATCGTCGACTGCGAGGGAGCACCCATCTCGGATACTGCGTTCACGGGTCTCACCTCCTGCCGTCGGATCACGATCTTCGAAATGATGGCATGCCGAGAGGGCGGTTCGCAACCAGCCGAGCTCGGGCGGCGATCAGGCCGCCTTCTGGCACTCGGGGCAGAGGCCCCAGAACGTGACCTCGGCGGTGTCGACGGTGAAGCCCCCGGTGCTGGACGGTTCGAGGCACGGCGCCTCGCCGACGACGCAGTCCACGTCGCCGATGGCTCCGCAGTTCGAGCACACCACGTGGTGGTGGTTGTCGCCGAGGCGCCGTTCGTAGCGCGTGTTCGAGCCCTCGGGCTCGATGCGGCGCAGCAGCCCGGCTCTCGTGAGGTCACTCAGCATGTTGTAGACGGACTGGATGGATGTTCCCGGCAGCTCCGGCGCGATCGCCGCGAAGACGGCCTCCGCGTCGCTGTGGGGCGCGGATTCCAGCACATTCAGCACAGCGACCCGTCCGGCCGTCACGCGAAGACCGGCGGCGCGGATCTCGCTCTCGTGCTGATTTGGCATATCACGATACTAAGCCATATTGTGAATCACTCAAAAGAAGCACCCAGCACCTCGTGCACGATCTCGAGCGAATGGATTCGCCCCTCGACGGTCGCCGCACCCGAGGCGATCATCAGCTCGTCGACCTTCGTGGAGGCGAGCAGGGCTTCGAGCCTGGCCTTCACCTCGTCGGGCGTTCCGACCGCTTGACGGGCGTTGCGCGCGGCGATGAACTCTTCCTCCATCGGCGAGAACTCGTAGGCCAGCGCCTCCTCGACGCTCACCGGCTGCGGCTTGGCGCCCTGGCGCATCCGCAGGAACGAGAGCTGGCCCGGCAACGACAGGGCGCGCACTCGCTCGGGGTCTTCATCGGCGACGACGTTGACAGCGATCATCGAGTGCGGCTCGCTCAGCGTGTCGCTCGGCTCGAAACGGCTGCGATACAGGTCGAGGGCGGCCTCCGTGTTGTCGCCCGCGAAGTGGTGTGCGAAGGCGAAGGGGATGCCGAGAGCCGCGGCCACCTGTGCGCTGTAGCCGCTCGACCCGAGCAGCCAGATCTGCGGAGCGTCGCCGAGGCCTGGGACGGCGGTGATGCTGTGGTAGGGGTTGGCGTCGCTCAGACCGCCGTAGAAGAAGCCGAACAGGTCGAGGAGCTGTTGCGGAAAGTCTTCGACCCCGAGCCCCTCGGCGCTGCGACGCAGCGCCATGGCGGTGGCCCCGTCGGTTCCGGGCGCCCGCCCGATGCCGAGGTCGATGCGGTCCCCGTAGAGCGCGCGGAGCGTGCCGAACTGCTCGGCGACGACGAGCGGTGCGTGGTTCGGAAGCATCACACCGCCACTGCCCACGCGGATGCGCTTGGTCGCCGCCGCGATGCCCGCGATCAGAACGGCCGGCGCACTGGACGCGATGGCGGGCATCCCGTGGTGCTCCGCCACCCAGAACCGCTCGTAGCCCAACTCCTCCGCGGCTTGCGCCAGTCGGATGGATCCGGCGACGGCGTCGGCGTTCGTGCCGCCGTGCGGACGATTCGCCAGGTCGAGGACGTTCAGGGGGATGCGGGACTCGGTAGACACATGAAGGCCAACCGCTGCAGCCGCCGGAAGATTCCGCCGCACGCCATCAGACCCCGCACGTCACAACGACCCCCAGGGGTTCGAAAGGGGGCCGTTGTGACGAGTGGTGCTGTGGACGCGGTGTTCCGCGCTCAGGGTGCGACTCGGCGGCGGCGGGCCGCCAGCAGCGCGAGAACGATCAGCCCGAGCACGACGAGCGCTCCGCCGATCCAAGCGATGTAGGCCGCGATGGTCGAGCCGGTCGAGGCGATCGTGCTTCCGCCGGAAGCAGGCGTGTCGTTGCTCTTCGTCGCCGCGCCGTCTGCGGGGAGCACCGTGACCGTGGCACCGGAGGCGGCCTTGCTGGTCTCGCCGATGCCGGTGATCTTGTATGCCCCGCTCGCATCCTTCGGAACGGTCACCCGGAGCACCGCGCTGCCATCGCTGGCCGCGGCCTTGGTGGTGTGCGCCGAACTGGTGCGGTAGGAGGCGAGGTTCGCGTCTGCGCCGTTCTCGCCGGAGACCGTGTATGCGACCAGCTCTGAGGGCTGGAACGTTCCGGCGTCACAGGTCAGGGTCGCCGTGGCACCCGCGCTGACGGTGGTCGGAGCGATGCTGCACGAACTGCCCTTGGTGTAGGGCTCGGCGGTGGCGGCGGCTGGTATCGCCAGGGCGATGGCGACACCGACGATCAGTGCTGCGAGGGCTTTCTTGGCCATTCGGGTTGCCTTCCAACAGCCCGGGCGCGTGCACCGGGAGGTCTAATGTGATTAATGCTCACTTTACTGTCGTGGTGCAATCCAGGGCAATGATCGACGCGCCGAACGACGCCCCCAGATCGGGGGTCGCTCCGGCCAGGGTCGGGGTGACGGCGACAGACATCCCGGGCGCATCCTGGTTCATGTCGAGAAGGTCGACGGAGACCGTCTTGCTCTGCCCGGGTGCGAGCTCGACCGTGAAGAGGCTCACGGGACGGCCGCGATCCGTGCCCGAGACCGTCGTGTAGTCGGCTCCGTCGCTCGCCGTGCGGGCCAGCAGGCCGCCTTCGGCGCCGTAGACCGCGACGCGGGTGCGGATGCTGCCCGGCGGCACCCCGTAGCTGCCCGCTCCCGTGACGTAGGCGGGAAGCGACGTCGCTGCATCCGAGGGCGCCGTGTTGGTGAGCGTGACAGTCACACGGCTGCTCGGCTTGCCGTCCGACCGGCAGATCGCCGTGCCCGCCTCCACCTGGGTCTTGAGGTAGTAGTCCATCTTCGACCCGGTGGCGTCGTTGAAGTAGACGCCGAGAGCCGCGGTCTCGGAGGTCGATTCGGGCAGTACGCCCGAGAGCGATGTCGAGGCGAGCACCTTCTGCTCGTCGGTATGAGCACTCCAGATGAGCAGTCGCCGCTCGTCGCCGGCGTGGGCGAGCGCCTTGACGAGCGCGGAGCCGTCGGCGGCGCCCGAGGCCACCTTCGTGAACACGGCTTCGGCGGCGGAGGCGAAGAAGGCGTCCTGCTGCTCGGGTTCGGCCCAGCGGAAGTACACGTCGCTGAGCAGAGTCTTCACCGTGTTCTGACCCGTCAGAGTCTCACCGGTCGACACCGACACCGGGCCCGTCGCGCCCAGGAGATACGACAGCGCGACCGGGTCGATCGTCAGCACTCCGTCGATGGTGCCCCCGAACTTCGCCTTCCACATCGCGGAGGCGGTGGAGGCGGCGAGCGGAAAGTCGGGCGTGAGATTCACATCCTGGATGAAGCGGGCGAGCAACGGGCCGTAGAGACCTTGCGTGCTGGCCGGGATCGCGGCCACGGGTGTGGGCGAGGGCTGGATGCTCGTACCCGACGCCTGCGCGGTGAGCGCGAGTCTGCCATGGTCGGCCGTGATCAGGGCGAGCGCCCCGACGAGGCCTCCCGTCGACCGCAGTTCGGCCGGGTTCTGAACGAGCAACAGGTAGGTGCGCGGGCCGTCTGAGCCGAGCATCGTGGGAAGGAGTCGCGCGCTGTTGCCGAGGGCATCCACGCCCGGGGTGGCGGAGACGAGCATCGTCTTGAGCCGCCCGACCGCGGTGCGCACGGGCCCGATCACGGCCGAGTCGTCGATGGCGGCGACGGATGCGGAGGCGTGATGGAACGCCTGCTGCGCCCGCACCACGGTCGGTTTGGCCTCGGTGATGGGCGCGATGTCGATCGCTCCGTCGGCCGGTTTCATCCGGGCCGGATCGACCAGCTCCGCCACGGCGACCAGCGGCTTGATCACCTGCGACGCGAGCGTCTCCGATGCGGAGGCGGCCGTGCGCACTGCCGTGAGATTGGCGCCGGCGCCGGGCACGAACTCCATCGCGCGCCAGATGGGGTCGCCCGTCAGGTCGGCCGCCGTGTGCGCGCGATCGCCGAGTTGCCTCGCCGCCGCCCCCGCCGCGTCGAGGTCTCCGGAGGTGATCGACGACTGCACCGTCTTCGCGTACGGCAGCGCACCCTCCAGCGCGCTCTTCGCGAGAAGGCCCCGGATGCCCACCCAGGCCAGCGCGAAAATCACGATGACGAGAATCCCGGCGACGCTCCAGCCGACGATTCTGCGCCTGCGGCGCGACCGCTCGCGACTCTGAGCTGCCGCTGACGGGACAGCGGCAAAAGGGGGTTCGGGGGGCGCCATACCCCTAATGTAACAATTCCTCACTTTTTAGGGGAGGAATCCTCACCCCCGAAACCGGGGGTGCCTCGCGAACCGGCCGGCGCGTCAGCGACCGAGCCCGGCATACTGCCAGCCGGCAGCCCGCCAAGCCGCGGGATCGAGGCTGTTGCGGCCGTCGACAATGCGGCGCCCGGCGACGATCGCGGCGGTGTCGACCGGGTCGAGGGCGACGAACTCCGGCCACTCCGTGACGAGCACGACCGCGTCGGCGTCACGGAGCGCCTCCTCAGCAGACGACACGTACGTCAGGTGCGGAGCGCGAAGGCGAGCGCTCTCGATCGCCTGCGGATCGGTCGCGACCACGTGCGCGCCCTCCTCGGTCAGGCGCAGGGCGACATCGATCGCCGGCGAGTCGCGCACGTCGTCGGAATGCGGCTTGAAGGCGAGGCCGAGCATCGCGACACGTTTGCCTGTCACGTCTCCACCGAGCGCGTCGGAGACGAGCTCGACGACGCGCGCGCGACGGCGCAGGTTGATCTTGTCCATCTCGTCGAGAAAGGCGATCGCCTCGCCCTTGCCGAGTTCCCGAGCCCGGGCGCTGAACGCCCTGATGTCTTTCGGCAGGCATCCCCCGCCGAATCCGACGCCCGCGTTCAGGAACCGCCGGCCGATGCGGTTGTCGTGGCCGATGGCATCCGCCAGTTTCGTGACGTCGGCTCCCGTGGCCTCGGCGATCTCGGCCATCGCGTTGATGAACGAGATCTTGGTGGCCAGAAACGCGTTCGCCGACACTTTGACGAGCTCGGCCGTCGCGTAGTCCGCGACGATCACCGGAGTGCCGGCGGCGACCGTGGCGGCGTACACCTCGTCGAGGATGCGCGCCGCCCTCTCCCCCGCCGCCCCGTCGGGCACCCCGTACACCAGGCGATCGGGCCGGATGGTGTCTTGCACCGCGAAACCCTCCCGCAGGAACTCCGGGTTCCAGGCCAACGTCACGTCGGGCGCAGAGGCCGCGATCTGCTCGGCGAGACGAGCGGCCGTGCCCACCGGAACCGTGCTCTTGCCGACGATCAGATCGCCGGGCTTCACGTGCGCGATGAGGGAGGAGAACGCGGCGTCGACGAAGGTCATGTCAGCGGCGTCGCTCCCGGCGGTCTGCGGCGTGCCGACGGCCACGAAATGCACCTCAGCCTCCGACACCGCGGACACATCCGTCGTGAAACGGAGACGCCCTGAGGCGATCGACGAGGCGAGGATCTCGGGGAGGCCGGGCTCGAAGAAGGTGGGAAGCCCCGCATCCAGCCGCGCGATCTTGACCGCGTCGACGTCGATGCCGACCACCTGATGGCCGAGCTCCGCCATCGCCGCAGCGTGCACGACGCCGAGATAGCCGCATCCGATCACGGAAATTCTCATGGACTTACTCCCAGCTGCCGCCGAGCGGCACGAAAGATCAGGTGAAGTCTGCGTCAGGCTCGGTGACGTATGCGGCGGGATCGAGAGGCCAGTGCCGGCGGCCGTTGTTCAGGACGCCCTGGCTCTCCTGCAAATAGCACGCGCCGCAGAGCGACTCGTAGCTCACCGAAGCACCGTCGATCGCGACCTGGTCTCCGTCGAACACGAAGACTCCGTCGATCTTGCGCGCGTTGAAGATCGCTTTGCGGCCGCACCGGCAGATGGTCTTCAGCTCTTCGAGGCTGTGAGCGACCTCGAGCAGGCGACGGCTGCCGGGAAAGGCCACCGTCTGAAAGTCGGTGCGGATGCCGTAGGCGAGCACCGGCACGTTCTCCAGAATGGCGATGCGCAGCAGGTCGTCGACCTGTGCCTCGGTGAGGAACTGCGCCTCATCGACGAGCAGGCAGCTCACGTCGACGTCGAACCGCTTGATCGTGCGCTCACGGTGCTGCTGGAACTTGCCGTACGCGTCGGTCTCCGGCGCGATCAGAAAGTCGACCTCGCGGGTCACGCCGAGCCGCGACAGGATGCCCATGTCGCCCTTGGTGTCGATCGACGGTTTCGCGAGCAGAACGCGGTGCCCGCGCTCCTCGTAGTTGTAGGCCGCCTGAAGCATCGCGGTGCTCTTGCCGCTGTTCATCGCGCCATAGCGGAAATACAGTTTTGCCACGCACCGATCCTACGGGGTGGGGACTGGATGTCGGATCAGCGCCGGGTCAGGTGAGGTAGCCGTCTTCTGCGGCCCGGCGAATGAGGTCGGACCGCGAGCTCGTCGGCCGCCCGACCTTGCCGTATTTCTCCCGCACGCGGCGCAGGTAGGTCTTCGCCGTCTCGTATTGCACGTTCATCTCGCGCGCGACCTCCGACGTCGTGCGGCCGTCGGCGTAGAGCGTCAGCGCGTGCCGCTCGCCGTCGCTCAGATGAGGCTTCGACATCTCGGGGATGCCCGGCCGGGGTCGCCACGTCTCGACGACCGGCTGGGTGGCGGCCGCCGTCTCGCCGGCGCCTCGCCCCATCGCAGCGAGCGCCGCATCCAGCACCTCGATCATGGGCTGCGTCTTCGTCAGGTAGGCGACCGCGCCGGCGGCGAGCGCCGCCTCCCTGTCTTCCTGGGTGTCGACGGCGCTCAGCACGAGCACCTTCGCGCCGGCGGCCCGGCAGGTGCGCACGCGCGCGCCGATCGAGATCGACTCGCGCAATTGGAGGTCCATGATCACCAGATCGGTGGGGAAGGCCTCGCTGTGCACGAGCTCCAGCCAGGTGCTGGCGCGGACGACCAGGTCGAACTCCGGGGCGTGCTTCTCGATCCAGCTGGCGAGGCTGTCGAGCAGCAGCTCGTGGTCGTCGAGCAGCGCCAGGCGGATGGGGGCGGGCTTGGGGGCGGCGGATGCGGTGTCGGTGCTCATCGGTTCTCCCCCTCAGGGTACGAGAAACGAACGGTCAGCTGGTCACCGACCTGGCGCATTCCGGCATTCATGCCGACGGAACGCAGAGCGCTGACGAACGGGATGAGCTCGCCGCGCACGGCTCGGCGGCCATCGGTCGAGCGGCACCGGAGCTCGAACGCCGGCGCCGAAGGGGTGGTCGCCGCGATGCTGACGGATGCTGGGTCGAGCCCGGGAAGCTTCGCCACCGTCGCGATGATCGCGCCGACCACAGCCCGCTGCTCGGCGGTGAAGCCACGCTCCAAACGGTCAGGGTCGTCGACCCGATCGACCCCGCGCAACGCACCCGTCTCCTCCCCCCGAGCGGACAACGCCTGCGCGAGCGTCTCACCGAGCCAGGTGCGGTTCACCGCCGCGACCGAGACGCTCCTGAGCGTTGCCGCCAGCTCACGCGCCGTCGCCGTGTCTTCGGGCGTCACCTCCCCGCGCTGAACGAGGTCGGCGAGAAACGGCACGATCTGCTCGTTGAGCGTGGTGATCCGTTCCTGGTTCACGATGCGTTTCGCTGTGTCCCTCAGCTCCGGTTCGAGCCTCTCCTGGCCGGCTCGGGCGACCTCCCGCCAGGCGAGCGTCTCCCCCGTCATCGTCCAGGCATATCCGCAGCCACCGCAGGCGAGAGCCATGATCGGCGTGGCTGCGACGGTGAAGTAGACGACCGGGTTGGTGGCGATGGTCAGGAACGAGGCTTCGAACGCCGCCGTGGTACCGAGGATGACGGCGGCGACCGAGGCGACGGCGAGCACCTCCCCGATAGGGCGGTACAGTGCCATCGCGGTGAGGAACACGGCGACGACGATCTGCCCCCAGTCGTCTTGCACCCGTTGGTTCGCGCCCCACACCGAAGCGGAGAAGAGGCTCGCTGCCACCACGCAGGTGCCGACGATCGAGAGATGGCTCCACAGCCCGACGGGCGGGCGACCCGGATGCGCGCGCAGCGGGAACACGACGGCCGCGACCACGACCAGCCCGAACGCGACCCAGGACAGCACCGGATCGCGCGACTGGTCGAGGTGCGTCAGCGTCGAGTACAGCGCGTAGCCGACGGCGACCACGCTGAGCACCGGCACGAGCGCCCAAGCCGATTGCACGCCCAGCGGGTCGAGCCGCTGCGGGGTGCGCTCGACGGGAACGGACCGCAGCCGCACGATCGTCGCATCGTCGAGTGCCGTCATGAGGCGATCGCCTCCTCATCGCCGTGTCCGTCGCGGCCGTCCGTGCCGAGAGGCACGACCATCATCACCGTCGTTCCGATGTCTTGGCTCGAATAGACGGTCACGGTTCCGCCGACCCTCTCGATGCGGTCGTGCACCGACTGGCGCAGTCCCAGCCGGTCGGCCGCCGTCGAGGTCGGCGCGAATCCTCGCCCTCCGTCGACGACCATGACGGAGACGGCGCCCTCCGAAGCCGAGATCGTCACCTCAGCGGTCGCACTGCCGGAATGCCTGAGCACGTTCACCAGGCATTGGCGCGCCGCGAGCCCCACGGCCCGGCGCCGCTCCGGGTTCAGCAGGCACAGTGCGTTGCGGTCGCCTGAGAGGTCGACGGCGAGCCCTTCGTCGCGGGCGAGCTCGATCGCCTGGTGGAGTTCGCTGTCGAACCAGGCGTTCCCGGCGCCCGCAACGGGTGCGCCGTCGCCCGCGCGGTCACCGGGTTCGCCACCGGTGACGCTCGCAACGGACGGGTTCTCGGATGTGCCGCGCATGCTCGACGAACCGGAGACGTCGGCCTCCACATCCGGATCGCGGCCGATCGTGCGCAGATCGGCTTCGAGCATGGCGCTCAGTCTGGGCCGGATCGGGCCCGGCTCCGCGTTGGCGACGGCCAGCAGGTCGCTGAGCACCGTGTCGTGCAGTTCGGCGGTCGAATCGGCGATCAGGAGTCGGCGCAGTTCGATCAGCCGCGACTCACGCACCGACCGATGCAGCGCGGATTGCGGGCGACTCCGAGCGCCGCGGGTGAGGCCGTCGAAACTGAGCACACCGACGAGGAGCAGGTAGGCGCCGAGCGAGATGGCGTCGGTGCGGAACTCCCGCCCGGTGGCGACCGCGGCGAGGATGACCGCCGCTTCGGCCAGCGCGAAACCGGCGGTGGCCCACAGGATGCCGATGAGAGCTCCCGTGCCGGTGCCGCCCACGAGCGTCATGGCGACGACCGGCAGCGCAAGCACGAACAGGTTGGTGTCGCGGTAGCCGGGGTTCTCCTGCAGCAAGGTCACGGCGTAGAAGTAGGTGCAGACCGCGCCGACCAGGAGGTAGGCCACCGTGAGAACCACCGTGCGGCGTCTCGACAACAGCACCATGAGACCGATCATCGGAACGAGGATGAGCACGGTCAACCACGAAACAGGGTTGGGCTTTCCGACCTCCGACACCGCGACGTTGACGAGCGCGGCGCCCAGGCACGCGAGCGCTGCCCAGCGTGCCGCCGTCGCGATGGCGCGCGAATTGGCGGCACGAGAGAGGTGGCTGGGCAGGCCGAGTGACATTCTCAGGATTATGTCACCGATGGCTTTGCGCGTGTACCCCGACTTCAGGGGATGTACCCCGCCCTCAGAACAGCGTCGGCTGCACCCCCAGGGTCGTAACCCCGATCGCCTCTGAGTGAACCTCCTCGGCGATGACCCCGCCGGTCGCTTTGCGATCGGCTGCCCCGGCGAAGCGCCGCTCGCCCTCGGCGTTGCGCATCGTGCCGATCGCCGACGACCGCACGCCACCCGTGACCGGGTCTTCCGTTCCGCGTTCGAGGTTGTGTGCTCGGATGAGCGGCTTGATCTTGGCGGCGAGCCACTGACGGTAGCCCTTGGGCGCGTGGGCGCCGCCACCGTACATCTTGCGGTAGATCGGCACGAGCTGCGGATGCTCCCGCTCGAGCCACAGGTAGTACCACTCCTTCACTCCGGGCTTCAGATGCAGCGCGGTGTACAGCACCGAGGTCGCGCCCGCCTCGGCTGCCTGGCGGAGGGCCTCGTCGAGGTGGGCCCGGCTGTCTGTGAGATACGGGAGGATCGGCATGAGGAAGACGCCGCAGTCGAGCCCGTGCTCCCTGACGGCCGACACAGTCGCCAGGCGCGCCTTGGTCGTCGGTGTTCCCGGCTCGACGGACTGCTGAAGCTCGTCGTCGTACACCGCGATCGACATCGCGATGTCGACCGGAACGCGTCGGGACGCATCCGCCAGCCGGTCGAGATCGCGCCGCAGCAACGACCCTTTGGTGAGGATGCTGAAGGGCGTGCCCGAATCGGCGAGCACGTCGATGATGCCGGGCATCAGCGCGTATCGCCCCTCGGCCCGCTGGTAGGGATCGGTATTCGTGCCGAGCGCGACGGGATGGTGCGCCCAGCTCGGCTTCGACACCTCTTTGCGCAGCACCTCGGCGACGTTCACCTTGACGATGATCTCGTTGTCGAAGTCTTTGCCTCCGTCGAGGTCGAGGTAGGAGTGGGTGGGCCGCGCGAAACAGTAGACGCACGCGTGGGAGCAGCCGCGATACGGATTGATCGTCCAGCCGAACGGCATCGCACCCCCGCCGCCCGGAATCTTGTTCAGGGCGGACTTCGCCAGCACCTCGTGAAACGTGATGCCCGCGAATTCGGGGGTGCGCACCGATCGCACCAGATTGTTGAGACGAGCGAGGCCGGGCAGGGTGGAGGGCTCCTCCGTCGTGAGTTCCTGCCCGCTCCATCTCATGTCTTCATTCGAACATATGTTCGAATGAAGGTCAAGCGACGAGCCGGCCGTCGCGCATCTCCACGCGCTCTCCCGTCCAGTTCGAGCGGAGCC
Organism: Leifsonia sp. NPDC058292; assembly: GCF_042880955.1. Taxonomy (NCBI): domain Bacteria; kingdom Bacillati; phylum Actinomycetota; class Actinomycetes; order Micrococcales; family Microbacteriaceae; genus Leifsonia; species Leifsonia sp. NPDC058292. Next base: position 18,488 of record NZ_JBHVYL010000029.1, on the reverse strand, counting down.
ACCGGTCATGGCTGGCGACCACGACCGCGCCGGGATACCCACCGAGCGCCTCCTCCAGCTCGGTCGCGAGCGACAGCGAGAGATGGTTCGTCGGCTCGTCGAGCAGGAACACGTGCGGAGGCTTGGCCAGGATGAGCGCCAGAGCGAGGCGACGCTGCTGCCCGATCGACAGTCGGCCGACCGGCCGGTCGACGTCTCGCGGTGCGATCAGCCCGAGCCCGGTGAGAGGCACGGATTCAGCGCGCCGCTCGCCGAGCTGCTTCTCGTAGATGCTCCGGGGGCTGGCGGAAGGGTCGCCGAACCGCACATCCTGCTCCAGCAGCCCCACGCGCAGCCCCTTGCGCCGGGTGATCGTGCCGCCGTCGAGTCCGAGACCGCCCGCGAGAGCGGTGAGCAACGTCGACTTGCCCGCGCCGTTGTGACCCGTGATGAGGATGCGCGACTGCGGCTCCACCCGGAAGGCCGCGACATCCAGGCGGTCGCCGACCCGGGCATCCGTCACCTGCAGCAGCAGCCCCGTCTCCTCGCCGAGCGCGTGGGAGCCGGTGGGGATGCCCGCGAAGCTGAGGATGGCCGGGGGCTTGCGCACCTGACTCTCCTCGAGATCCTCGAGCCGGCCCGACGCGTTCTTGACGCGCCGGCTGATCTGACGGTCGAGGGCTCCTCCCTTGAACGACTTGGCGAACTTGTCGTTGTCGCGCACCTTGCCCGACCACGCGATTCCCCGCGCGGTCACGTCCACAGAGAACTTGAGGGCCTTGAGCTCGTCCTGCTCGTCGGCGAACTGCTTCTCCCAGCGCGCCCTCTCGTCGGCCTTCGCCGCGAGATAGGCACTGTAGCCGCCCCCGAAAACGGTCGTTCCCGATCGCGCAGGGTCGAGGTCGAGCAGACTCGTCGCGACCGCGTCGAGGAACGCACGATCGTGGCTGGCGAACGCCACCGGGCCGCGCCAGCCGACCAGCTGCCTCTCGAGAAAGGCGGCGGCCGAGTCGTCGAGGTGATTCGTCGGCTCGTCGAGCAGCAGCGCATCCGGCCGCTGCAGCAGAAGCGCCGCGAGGGCGAACCTGCTGCGCTGGCCACCGGAGACCTCCGACAGCCGGCGATCAAGCGGGATGTGACCGACTCCGAGACCGTCGAGCAGTTCGTCCCGGCGCGCTTCGACGCTCCAGATGTCTGCCCGCTCGGCTGCGTCGAGCGCGGCGGCGTATGCTGTTTCGGCCGCGGGATCTCCTGTGCCCAAGCTCGACGCGGTGTGTTCGAGGGCGCGCTCGATCGCGCGCACCTCGGCGATGGCATCCTCGATCAGCGAAGCGAGTGTCGCCGACGGGTCGGCGCGCACCTCCTGCCAGAGGATGCCCGTGCGCACGGGTCGGCTGAGCACGCCGGAGTCGGGCGTCTCCTCCCCCGCGAGGATGCGCAGGAGCGTCGACTTGCCCACGCCGTTCTCACCGATCAGCCCGAGGCGGGTGCCGGGAGCGATGGTGAGCGAGACGTCGGTGAGCACGCGGCGATCGCCGTAGCTGTGCGAGATGCCGTCTGCCTTGAGGTGGGCGGAGACGGATGCGGTGAATGGCTGAGAGGGTGCGTTGGTCAAGAGAACCGCCTTTCGAGTGCTCCGAAGAGCCGGTTCCCGCGCGGGCATGTCCGTCGACAGATAAGCACCGGAGCACCCGAACTGCTATGTCGACGGCGTCAACGAGTGCACTGAGCCTCGGACGCGGGACGAAAGGAGATTCCTACTTCATAGCGGAGACGACGATAGCAGCCGTCACCCGCCGAAGTCCAGACCTCAGACGGAGATCTTCAGGGTCTCAGCGGTCGACTCGATGACGCGTCTGGCCTCTTTCGGCCGATCGTTCAGCGTCGTGCCGATCGTGGGGACGAGCTTCTCGAGCGTCGGCAGCCACCCGTCGTAGCGGTCGGGGAAGCACCGCTTCAGCACGTCGAGCATGATCGGAACCGCCGTCGAGGCGCCCGGGGATGCGCCGAGCAGACCGGCGATGGTGCCGTCTTCCGACGCGATGACCTCGGTGCCGAACTGCAGCACTCCGCCCTTCTTCGCATCCTTCTTCATCACCTGCACCCGCTGACCGGCGGTGATGAGCTCCCAGTCCTCGCTCTTCGCGGTGGGCATGAACTCCTGCAGCGCCTTCACCTTCTTGGCGCGGTTGGCGAGCACCTCGCCGACCAGGTACTTGATCAGGTCGAAGTTGTCTTTGGCCACGGCGAGCATCGGGATGAGGTTCTTCGGCCGCACGGAGCCGGGAAGATCCCACCAGGTTCCGGTCTTCAAGAACTTCGGGCTGAATCCGGCGTACGGGCCGAACAGCAGCGAGGACTGTCCGTCGACCACGCGCGTGTCGAGGTGCGGAACCGACATCGGCGGTGCACCCACGGCGGCCTTGCCGTAGACCTTCGCCTGATGCTGCGCCACGATCTTCGGGTTGCTGGTGCGAAGGAACTGTCCCGAGATCGGGAAGCCGCCGAATCCGTCGATCTCCGGGATGCCCGACTTCTGCAGCAGGTGGAGCGCGCCACCGCCGGCGCCGACGAACACGAACCGTGCCGTCACCTCGTGGGGGGTGTGGCCCACCTGATAACGCACCTTGATGCGCCACAGGCCGTCTTTGGTGCGCTTGATGCCGCGCACCTTGTGGTTCAGCGCGATGACAGCGCCGCGCGACTCGAGGTTGTCGACGAGCGAACGGGTCAGCGACCCGAAGTCCACGTCGGTTCCGGCCGGCACGCGCGTCGCGGCGACGCGCTGCTTGGGGTTGCGCTTCTTGGTGAGCAGCGGAGTCCACTCGGCGAGCACGGCCGGGTCTTCGGTGTACTCCATGCCCTCGAACAACGGCTGGTCTTTGAGCGCTTCGTAGCGCTTGCGCAGGTAGCGCACGTTGTCGCGGCCGTGAACGAACGTCATGTGCGGAGCCGTGTTGATGAACGTCGACGGCTCGGGCAGATCGCCCGCCGCGACGAGGCTCGACCAGAACTGTCGGCTCAGCTGGAACTGCTCGTTGATGCTGATCGCCTTGGCAGGGTCGACGGTTCCGTCGGGCGCCTCCGGCATGTAGTTCAGCTCGCAGAGGGCGGCGTGACCGGTGCCGGCGTTGTTCCACGGATTCGAGCTCTCCTGGGCCACTTCGCCCAGGTTCTCGTAGAGGCGGATGGACCAGTCGGGCTGCACGCGCTGGATCAAAGCCCCGAGCGTGGCACTCATGATGCCGCCGCCGATCAGGACGACGTCGATGGGAGAATCACTCACCCGACAATCCTACGATGCGCGCGCTGTGCTTCTGACGGGTGTCGGGTTGCGGGCGCCGAACGGTCAGAGTGCGTTGGCCCCGGCGACGATCAGGGCGATGCCCGACACCACGAGACCGAGGGTGAGCACTCCGAATCCCGTCCAGATGAGCGCGATCACCTGGTTGGGCTTCTGCGGGTCGCGCCCGAGCACCGACAGGAAGAATCCGGCGGGGATCAGGATGGCCGATACCAGCACGCCGTCCGCGCCGAGGTGCGCCCATCCGGTGACGCCCGACGCGTCGAGGAGCAGAAGCACCACCAGCCCCAGGATGACGAGAACTCCCGCGTGCGCGTGCCCGGCTCGGAAGAAGGACTTCTGCAGCGCGTTCGCCTTCTGCTTGCCGGTGACGACCCGCAGCACGAACGTTCCGCCGTAGGCGATGGTGATGACGGCGAGGACGACGGCCCCGGCTGTGATGGCGCTCGACGGTTGCAGCATGGGACACCTTCCAATTGGATAGTAAGAGTATCCAAACTCTAGATACTGTTACTATCCAATGTCAAGGGATGATGGGAGCCGACGTGAAGGTGTCTGAACTGGTTGCCGAGACCGGCGTTCCGCTCGCGACGATCAAGTACTACCTGCGCGAGGGGATGCTGATGCCGGGCGAGGCGACGAGCGCGACGCAGGCGAACTATGGCGACGACCACGTGCGGCGTGTGCGGCTGATCAGGTCGCTGTCCGAGGTGGCCGGCCTGCCGTTGCAGAAGGTGAAGGTGGTGCTCGACCTGATCGACAACCCCGGGGGCTCGCTGTTCGATGCGCTCGGCCGGGCTGTCGCCGCGCTGCCGCCGCACCTCGACGACGCCGAGCCGCCCTACCCGCTGGCGCAGGCGGCGATCGACGAACTCGGCCAGCTCTACGACCCGCGGTACGCGGCGGTGGCCCAGCTGGAACGCGCCCTCGAGGCGGTGGCGGATGCGGGCATCCCGATGACGCCCGAGCGCCTGGCGGTCTATGGGGAGCACGTGCGCGCCATGGCCGAGTTCGACATCGGTCGGATGCCGTCGGCAGACCCCGCCGAAGCCCTCGGATACGCCGTGCTCGGCACCGCGCTCTACGAGCCCGTCATCGCCGCGCTGCGCCGCCTCGCCCACCAGGACATCGCCGCGCGCCGCCTAGCGGCATCCGAAACGGCCGTGAGGGGCGAGTAGTTGTGACCCGAACGGCGCGTCTGGTCGCAACTACTCGCCCCTCGCGGGCGTCGAAGGCTAGAGACGCGCGGCGACGAGCTCCGCAATCTGCACGGCGTTCAGCGCGGCGCCCTTGCGGAGGTTGTCGTTGCTGATGAACAGCGCGATGCCGCGCCCGTTAGGAACACCCTCGTCTTGACGCACCCGGCCGACGAAGCTCGGGTCTTTGCCCGCGGCTTCGAGCGGGGTCGGCACATCCGTGAGCACCACACCGGGAGCGCTCGCGAGCAGCTCCTCGGCGCGCGCCGCCGAGAGGGGCTTCGAGAACTCGGCGTTGATCGACAGTGAGTGACCCGTGAAGACCGGCACCCGCACGCAGGTTCCGCTCACGAGGAGGTCGGGCAGGCCGAGGATCTTGCGGCTCTCGTTGCGGAGCTTCTTCTCCTCGTCGGTCTCGTTCGCTCCGTCATCGACGATCGAGCCCGCGAGCGGGATCACGTCGAAGGCGATCGGACGCACGTACTTCACGGGCTCCGGCAGCGTCACGGCCGAGCCGTCGTGCACCAGCTGGAGCAGGTTCTCGTCGGCGACGGCAGTGCGGATCTGGCCCGCGAGCTCCTCCGCGCCGGCCAGCCCCGAACCGGACACGGCTTGGTACGTGCTCACGATGAGGCGCTCGAGGCCTGCCTCGTCGTGCAGCACCTTGAGCACGGGCATGGCCGCCATCGTGGTGCAGTTTGGATTGGCGATGATGCCCTTCACGGCGTCGTCGATCGCTTCGGGGTTCACCTCGCTGACGACGAGCGGAACCTCCGGGTCCATCCGCCAGCCGCTCGAGTTGTCGATGACGACGGCTCCGGCCTCGGCGAAGCGCGGCGCCTGGGCCTTCGAACCGGTGGCGCCGGCCGAGAACAGGGCGATGTCGATGCCGGAGACGTCGGCCGTCGCCGCGTCTTCGACCACGATGTCTTGGCCCTTGAACGGCAGCGTGGTGCCGGCGGAACGGGCCGAGGCGAAGAAGCGGATCTTCCCGACCGGGAAATCGCGCTCCTCCAGCAGGCGGCGCATGACGCTGCCGACCTGGCCGGTGGCGCCGACGACGGCGACTGTCAGTTCTTGGGTCTCAGTCACGATGGGGTCCTTCGGATCGGTGCTGCAGCTTGCTGAGTCGAACGGTGGAGAGGGCGGCGCAATTCCCGGGAGGTGCGGCGGAAGGCGCGGCCGGAGTCAGCGGCCGGAGTCAGCGGCCGGTGCCGGCGTAGACGATGGCCTGCTTGTCGCCGTCGAGCCCGAACGCGCTGTGCACGACGCGGGCGGCCTCGTTCACGCTGTCGGCGCGCGTGACGACCGAGATGCGGATCTCGCTGGTCGAGATCATCTCGATGTTGATGCCCGCCTCGTAGAGCGCCGCGAACAGCTTGGCCGAGACGCCCGTGTTGGTGCGCATCCCTGCGCCGACGAGAGCGAGCTTGCCGATCTGGTCGTCGTACTGCAGGGTCTGGAAGCCGGTGTCCTGCTGCTCCGCGTTCAGGGCGGTGAGCACACGCTGGCCCTCCGATTTCGGCAGCGTGAAGGAGATGTCGGTGAGCCCAGTGGATGCGGCCGACACGTTCTGAACGATCATGTCGACGTTGGCCTCGGTCTTGGCGACGATCTTGAAGATCTGGGCGGCCTTGCCCGGAACATCCGGAACGCCGACGACGGTGATCTTGGCTTCGCTCAGGTCGGTGGCGATTCCGGCGATGATCGGCTCTTCCACGTGATCTCCCTTGTGTTTCGCGGCCTCGACCGCTGCTTCGTTGAGAACGAGCGTGCCCTCGTTGTTGTTGAACGACGACCGCACGTGCAGCGTGACGTTGTGGCGGCGCGCATATTCCACGGCGCGGATATACAGCACCTTGGCGCCGGCGGCGGCGAGTTCGAGCATCTCCTCGCTCGTGATCCTGTCGATCTTGCGGGCGCTGGGCACCACGCGCGGGTCGGAGGTGAAGACGCCGTCGACGTCGGTGTAGATCTCGCAGACCTCGGCGTGAAGCGCTGCCGCGAGTGCGACGGCGGTGGTGTCCGAGCCGCCGCGGCCGAGCGTCGTGATGTCTTTCGTGTCGCGGTTGAAGCCCTGGAAGCCCGCCACGATGGCGATGGCGCCCTCGTCCAGCGCGTCGCGGATGCGCCCGGGGGTCACATCGACGATTCGGGCGGAACCATGCTGGGCGTCTGTGATCATGCCCGCCTGGCTGCCGGTGAAGGAGCGGGCGTCGTAGCCCATGCTGCGGATGGCCATCGCGAGCAGCGCCATGGAGATGCGCTCTCCGGCCGTGAGCAGCATGTCGAGCTCGCGCGGCGCGGGGATGGGCGTGACGTCGTGCGCGAGATCGAGCAGCTCATCCGTGGTGTCTCCCATGGCGGAGACCGCCACGACGACCTCGTTGCCGCCCTTGCGCGTCTCCACGATCCGCTTCGCGACGCGCTTGATGCTCTCTGCGTTGGCGACGGACGAGCCGCCGAACTTCTGCACGATAAGGGCCACGGACACTCCTGGGATTGGTGGCTGTCAAGCCGGAGAACCCATTCTATCGGGGGCGACGTTCCCTCTCCGGAATATGACGACGCCCCGGATCGGCGTGCGCCCGGCTCAGCGCCGCCGGCGCTGCCGCCGCGTGATCACGAGGGTTGCGAGGGCGAGCAGGGCAAGTGCCAGGGCGAGCACGATCGCGCCCACACTGAGCGTGAGAGTTTCGGGGGTCATCGGAGTTCTCCATCGGGTAGCTGCGTCGGGGTTCGCAGACGTATTCGTTGGAGAGACCCGCGCGGGTGGGTGACATGACGTCACTCCCAGTGCCTTGCCAGGGACGAGACGAACGCGGTCAGGAGACGACGCGGCGGCCTTCGAAGGCACGGCCGAGGGTGACCTCGTCGGCGTATTCGAGGTCGCCGCCGACAGGCAGACCGGAAGCGAGGCGGGTCACACGGATCTCCAGAGTGGTGAGCAGCCGGCTCAGGTAGGTGGCCGTCGCCTCGCCCTCGAGGTTCGGGTCGGTGGCGATGATGACCTCTTGCACCGTGCCGTCGGCGAGACGCTGCATCAGCTGCCGGATGCTCAGGTCGTCGGGGCCGACACCGTCGATCGGGCTGATCGCGCCGCCGAGCACATGATAGAGCCCGCGGAACTCCCGGGTGCGTTCGATGGCGACGACGTCTTTCGCCTCCTCGACGACGCAGATGAGGGCGGGATCGCGGCGGGGGTCACGGCAGATCGAGCAGGTCTCCTGTTCGGAGACGTTGCCGCAGATCGCGCAGAAGCGCACTTTGTCTCGCACCTCGAGCAACACCTCGGCGAGCCGGGTGACGTCGAACGTCTGGGTCTGCAGGATGTGGAACGCGATGCGCTGCGCGGACTTCGGGCCGATGCCCGGGAGCCTGCCCAGTTCGTCGATGAGCTCCTGGACGATTCCCTCGTACACGCGCTACCTCGATCCGGCAGGCGGTGCGGCCTGCTCTTCGATGAAGGTGGCGCCGAGGATCTCACGCACCACGGATTCCCCGTAGCGCTGCGGCTCCTGGAACGTCGGCGTTCTGCCGCCGGACGATGCCGCGGAGGCCGCCGGCCGCGCCGACGCTGCGGCGGCGGGAGCGGCGGATGCGGGACCAGCGGATGCGGATGCGGCGAGCGCCGAGGTGGCCGGGCGCGTCCGAGCCGGCGCCGAGGCAGCGGGCTCGGTGGAGCGCGCGGGCAGACCAGGGCCGTTGTCGATCGCCCAGCCTTCCTCGTCGTGGTCGGGCACCGGGGGCTCGTCGGGCGGTTCGATCTCCGGCGGCGGCACGTCGTCGTACGGGTCGTCGGCGGGGGCGGCCGCAGTGACGATGGGGCCGGCGACGGGGGCGGCCGCAGTGACGATGGGGCCGGCGACGGATGCTGCAGGTGCCGACGGCGTAGCTGTCGCAGGGCTGGTGGCGGCCGACCCGGCGCCCGGGATGGACGCGACCGCCCAATCGGTGGTCACGCCAGTGGGCGCGGACGCTGTGGGCGCGGAAGCTGCAGGCGCCGACGCTGCAGGCGCCGACGGGGCGACCGACGCAGCAGGAGCCGAGGCCGCCGACACTGCGGGAGCCGACGGCGGCGTGGACGCACCGCCCGCTCCCCCGGACGGGCCTGCGGGAGCCGCGGGAGCCCCATCCGTTCGGGCGATGTATTTCACGCGGATGCCGAGCACGTCGACGATGGCCTGGCGGAGATATTCGCTTACGCCGAGCGCGCCACCGGTGGACGCCTGGCGGAAGCTCGCAACGTCGTTGTCGCTCGGGAACGACAGGGTGAGCACATCACCGTTCAGCGAACGGACCTGCGCGGTGAACACGACCATCCAGGCGCTGCGCTTCGCCTTCTGTACCGCGTCGAGGATCTGCGGCCAGGCGTCTTTGACCTGCTGCGTGGTGACCTCACCGACGGGAGCAGGCGCCTGCGCGGGCGTCTGACCGCCCTCGGGAGCGGCGGGCGTGGAGGATGCGGACTCGTCGGCGGCCTCTGACGCCGCAGCCGGGGTCGGCGAGGCGACCGCGGTCGGGGCTGCGGCAGGCGCAGGCGCGGCGGCAGGTCTCGCGGCGCGAGCAGGAGCGGGGGCCGGCACTGCCGTCGCGCTCGACGCATCCGGAGCAGAGGGCACAGACGGCACGGAGGGCACAGGGGACGCAACCGGAGCCGAGGGCGCCGCGGGCGCGATCGACGCCGCTCCCCCGCCGTCGCTCACGCCCACCCGGCGCTCCAGCCGCTCGACGCGGGCGAGCGCGCCGCGCTCGGTCTCGTCGCTCGACGGAACGAGCACGCGCGCGATCATGAGTTCGAGGTGGAGCCGGGGCGACGTGGCGCCCGTCATCTCGGTGAGGGCGGCGTTGACGATGTCGGCCGACCGGGAGAGCTCGGCGGCGCCGAACTTCGTGGCCTGCACGCTCATCCTGTCGAGCTCGTCTTGGGGGGTGCCCCGCAGCACGGCCGCGGCGCCCTCCGCGCTGGTGGCCGCCACCACGATGAGGTCGCGCAGCCTCTCCAGCAGGTCTTCGACGAAGCGCCGAGGGTCTTGACCGGTCTGCACGACGCGGTCGACCGCGTTGAAAGCGCCGGCGGCATCCCGCGCCGCGATCGCGTCGATGACCTCGTCGAGCAGGGCGGCGTGCGTGTAGCCGAGCAGGGCGACGGCCCGCTCGTAGTCGACGGACGCGTTGTCGGACCCCGCCATCAGCTGGTCGAGCAGCGAGAGGGTGTCACGCGGTGACCCGCCACCGGCACGCACCACCAAGGGCAGCACGCCCGGTGCGACAGTCACGCCCTCGGTGTCGCACAGCGTCTGCACGTATTCGAGCATCTGCGCCGGGGGCACCAGCCGGAACGGGTAGTGGTGGGTGCGCGAGCGGATGGTGCCGATGACCTTCTCGGGCTCGGTGGTGGCGAAGATGAACTTCACGTGCTCCGGCGGCTCTTCGACGATCTTGAGCAGCGCGTTGAAGCCCTGCGGCGTGACCATGTGCGCCTCGTCGAGGATGAAGATCTTGTAACGGTCGCGGGCGGGCGCGAAGATCGCACGCTCGCGGATGTCACGGGCGTCGTCGACACCGTTGTGGCTCGCCGCGTCGATCTCGACGACGTCGAGCGAACCGCTGCCGTCTCGGCTCAGCTCGATGCAGCTCGAGCACTTGCCGCAGGGGGTGTCGGTTGGCCCCTCCGCACAGTTCAGGCAGCGGGCGAGGATGCGGGCCGACGTGGTCTTGCCGCAGCCGCGAGGGCCGCTGAACAGATAGGCGTGGTTGACCCGATTGGTGCGGAGCGCCGTCATGAGCGGCTCGGTCACCTGGGACTGTCCGATCATCTCGGCGAAGGTGTCTGGCCGATAGCGGCGATACAGTGCGGTAACCACTCCCACATGCTACTTGCCGCCGCTGACACCGACCCCAGGGATCGTCCACATCAGTGGCCGGGAACCGACGACGGTGCCGACAGTGCCGCCGCGACTGCGCGCCAGAACACGACCCGCGCCTCTTCCGTCGCCTGCTTTCGCGACGAGCCGTCGAGGCCGAGCGGGGTGTACGGCGGTGCGTAGAAGAGGTGCGTCGCATCCGACAGACGCAGGTAGATGTCGCCCGGATGCCGGCCGCGGGCCGTCACGCCGGCGGCCATCCAGGCACATCCATTGTCGAGCTGTTCGTCGTGTCCGGCGCAGGCGAGCAGCAGCGGGCCCTGGATGCGGTCGAGCGAGAGCACGCTCCCGGGCGACACGACGTGGGTGCCCGTCGTGCACGGCACCCAGCTGCCGTCGACCGTCACCGCCGGGCTCGGCACCGGAGACGTGCAGATGAGGCCGGTCGTGCCCGCCGGGGCGATCGCGCCGTACACCTGGTCGTCGTAGGCCACAGCCGCCCAGAGCGCCAGCTGCGCACCGCGCGAGGTGCCGAAGGTGAAGATCCGGTCCCGGTCGACGCCTGGCTGAGATCTCAGCCAGGCGAGCGCCGCGGTGAACCTCGACGCGTCGAGCGTGTGACTCGGATCGGGCTCGCCTGCGGGCCCGAACGTCGACAGGGCGAGCGTCGGATAGCCGAGCGCCGCGACCTGGGCGGCGAGTGGCAGGGCTGGAGTGGCACCGGTGTCCGTGCCGTCGAACACGATGACCGCGGGCCGCAGACCCTCCGACGTCGCCGGAGGGTCGTAGTAGTCTCCGCCGATGCCGTCATGGAACACGGCCCGCGGGGCCACATAGTCACGCAGCCCGACGCGGTCGACCGAGGTGCGCGCCACCGTGCGCCCGGCCGTCTCGGCGTCGAGTCGCACGCTGACCGTGGATGTTCCCCAGGCCGGCGCGTCGGCGGCAGCCGCGTCCGCCGAGTTCCCGGACCGTGGTGCCAGCGTCCAGAACAGACCCATGCCGTCTGCGCCGTGGAACGCCGCCTGCAACGGCGCCTGCGTGGTCAGATCGACCACCCCGTCGCCCGGCACGGCGTACACGGCGCGAGACGACCATCCGGAACCGGCCGCGACCGTCGCCGTGATCGTCACCGGTTGCCCGGGCGGCAGGGCGAGCACCTTGATGGCGATGGGACGCCAGGACAGGCTGGGGTCGCGACTCACCTCGAACCGCGGGCCGACCGGATGCGGCGCTCCCGTCGAACACCCCGTCAGGGCGGCCGCCGCCAACGCGAGGCCACACACCGCGGCGGCGAGACGCGCCCCGAGACCCGCCCCGAGACCCGCCCTGCCACGGGCTGACCGGCGTCTCACGATCTCGTCGTCCTGTGCAGGAGGTCGCCGACGGAGTTCCAGAAGGCGCGCCGCGCCGCTTCTGTCGCCTGCGCTTTGGCCGGCCCGAGCTCTTGCAGCCCCACCGGAATCAGGGGCGGCGTGCTGACCGAGTGCCCGGCCTTGCGCGCCTCGAGAAAGACGTCACCCGGGCGCTCTCCCCGCACGCTCCTCCCCGCACGCAGCCACTCGCACGCGTTGGCGAGGGTCTCGTCGTCTTCGCCGCAGGCGAGCAGCACCGGGCCGGGGATGCTGTCCAACCGGAGCAGCGCCGTCGACCCGATCGTGCGCGACGGGTCTTCGCAAGGCACCGCGACTCCCTCCGCCGTGATGACCGGCGTGCCCGCCGCCGACGTGCAGAGCAGGGCCGTCGTGCCGCTCGCGGCGACCGCGCCGTAGACCTCACCCGGACTGTTCACGGCCAGCCAGAGGGCGAGCTGGGACGCTCGCCAGGTTCCGTAGACGAAGATACGCCCGCCGTCGACGTTCGGCTGCAGCCTCAGCCAGCGGACGGCCGCGTCGAACGATTCCACGGCGAGCGCTGAGGAGCCGGGGATCTGTCCCGCGGGACCGAAGGCGGGAAGCGCGAACGCGGCATACCCTGCCGCGGCGAGCTGGGCGGCCGCGAAAGCCGCTGACCCTCCCCCGTCGTCGCCGTCGACCACCACCACCGCCGGACGGCGCACGGCACGCACCGGGTCGGGGTCGTAGAACGTTCCGATGCGCACGTCGTAGGTCGTGCCGCCCGGCGAGCCGCCGTCGGTGGTGCGGATGAGGTCACCCGCGAACACCGGACGCGCCGTGACCCGCTCGGCGAACCCGTCTCTGTGCACGGAGGCCGTCGCGACTTCGCGGCCGTTCTGCAGCGCGGCGAGACGCACGTCGACGTCACCGTTCGCCCACACCGACTCGAGCTGCCCCTGGCTCTGCGAGGGGCCGCTGAGGCTCCAGAGCGGGCCTGCCGCATCCGGGCCCGCGTAGTCGCCGAGCAGGGGACGCGCGGTTCCGAGGGAGACCGCGCCGTCGGGTGGAACGGCGAACACGGCACGGGACACGTAGGTTCCCGCGTCGGTGCGTGCCGTGGCGGTGAGGACGACCGACTGCCCTGGCTGAAACCCGACCATCGAGATCGAGATCGGGTCGCTGATGCCGGTTCGGCGCTGCTCGACCACGATGCGCGCACCGCCCGAACCTCCGGCGGCCGTGCATCCCGTCGACACCACAGCGAGGCAGAGCACGGCGACGGCCGAGACGGCGAGCCGGTGACCCCACGCACTCCGCCGGAGGCTCATGTGCGCGTGGCTCTCAACAGGATGGCTCCAACGGCGTTCCAGAACGCGACGCGACCGTGCTCAGTCGCCTCGGCGGTGGCGGGGTCGCCCAGGTCGATGGGAAGGCCAGGCGGCACCGTGATCGGATGCGCCGCTCCCGCCACCCTCAGCATCCGGTCTCCCGCGTGCGGTCCTCTCGCCTGCTCGGCGGCGTCAAGCCAGCGGCAGGCGTTCAGCAGCTGCTCGTCCCGCTCGGCGCAAGCGAGCACGATCTGTCCGCTCACGGTGTCGAGCGGGAAGACCGCCGCCGGGTTCACCCGGCCGGCGTCGCCCTGACACGGCACCCCGATCCCGTCTTCGAACACGGCGGACACGTCGCTGCCCGGCAGGCAGAGCAACGCCGTCGACCCTCCCGCGGCGAACGCGCCGGCGATGCGGTTGCTGAACCGCGTCGCCGCCCACAGTGCGAACTGCTCGGCCGAACCCGTTCCGTAGACGAAGATGCTGCGCGCGTTGATGTCGTCGCGAGCGTCCAGCCAGTCGAGCGAGGCCGCCACGGTCGCGGCATTGATGGCTCTGACCGTCTCGGCTCCCGTGGCCGCACCACCGGACGGCAGCACCAGCACCGCCGTTCCGAACTGCGTCAGCAAAGGAGCGATGTAGTCGGAGGACGCACCGGGCGACGTGTCATCGAACACGAGTACGGCCGGTGTGCGCGGGCGCTCGATCGAGCGGGCGCTGTAGAAGTCGCCGACCGGGCCGCTCTCCGGCGACCCGGGCGGCAGCGGCGCTGGACGTTCGAGCGTCGAGCCGGCAGCCGCGGCGGCCGCTGCCCGCTGCAGGTCCCGGCCGGTGACGCGACTCGGACGCGAGCCGAGACCCAGCCCATCCAGCCGGAACGTCTTGGTGGCCACCACCCGTGCACCGTCGAACGCGTCGACGCGCACATCGACCGTCGACCGCATCCAGAGCCCGATCTGGTCGAACGTGGTGAGGTCGGGGCCCTTCAGCGACCAGAAGAGCCCGGCCGAATCCGGCTGGTCGAACGCCGCCAGTTGCGGCTTCGCCCGCGCAAGGTCGAGCGAGCCCGACAGCGGAACCGTGTATGTGGCCTCGGACGACCAGTGGCCCTGCCGCGCCGACATCGTCGCCGCCAGACGCAGCCGGCTGCCGGGTTCGGCGCCCACCAGCTCCAACGGCACCGGCCAGAGCACGGAGGTGTAGTGGATGAGCGGCGGCGTCACGAAGCGCGGCCCCGACCCGCTTGCGGTCGGCGGGGCCGTGCATCCGGTGATCGTCAGTGCGAGTGCGCCCGCCCAGCAGACGGCCGCGATCGCAGCCCGCCGGAACGTTCGCCGCACTCGCATGACCTCACCGTCATCCTCTTCGGCCGGTCGTCACCCGGCACCGATCGCCGACAGTGTCTGCCGCGCGATCTCGAGCTCCTCGTTGGTGGGGACGACCAGCACCGTGACGGCCGAGTCGTCGGCCGAGATGATGTGCGGGCCCGCGACGCGTTCGGCGTTGCGCTCCTCGTCGAGCCGGATGCCGAGCGCTTCGAGGCCCGCCACGGCGCCCGCCCGCACGGTCGACGAGTTCTCGCCCACGCCCGCCGTGAACGTCAAAACGTCGAGCCCACCGAGGATGGCGATGTACGCGCCGATGTAGTGCTTCAACCGGTGCAGATAGGTGTCGAGTGCCAGTCGCGCGCCCGCATCGCCGCCGCTCGCGGACTCCTCCACGTCGCGCATGTCACCTCGGCCCGACAGACCGAGCAGCCCGCTCCTGCGATTGAGCAGTTCGTCGAGGCCGGCGGTGTCGAGGTGCGCCCGGCGGGACAGGTGGATGAGGACCGCCGGGTCGATGTCGCCCGACCGGGTGCCCATCACGAGGCCTTCCAGGGGCGTCAACCCCATCGACGTGTCGATCGAACGGCCGCCGTCGACGGCGCATGCGGACGCGCCGTTGCCGAGGTGCAGCACGATCTGCTTGAGGTCGCCGAGGGGTTCGCCCAAGAACTGCGCCGCCGTCTCCGACACGTATTTGTGCGACGTGCCGTGGAATCCGTAGCGCCGGATGCGGTGCCGCTCGGCGAGCTCGGCGTCGATCGCGTAGGTGTACGCCTCGGGTGCGAGCGTCTGGTGGAAGGCGGTGTCGAACACAGCGACGTGGGGCACATCAGGAAACGCCTTCTCGGCCGCTCGGATGCCCTGCAGGTTCGCCGGGTTGTGCAGCGGCGCCAGCTCGGCCAGGTCTTCGATGTTGATCTCGACGAGCGGGGTGATGACGGTCGGCTCGAAGAACCGCTTTCCGCCGTGCACCACCCGGTGGCCAACGGCGACGGGCGGAAACTCCTCGAGGCTCGGCCCATTGGCCTCGAACGCCTCCAGCATGGCCTGGAACCCAGCGGTGTGATCGCGGATCTCGAGCGTGCGCTCGGCTTTGCCGTTCGGTCCGTTGTGAACCGTGTGACCGGAGCTCTCGCCGATGCGTTCGACGAGACCGCTGGCCAGCGGCTCCTCGGTCTCCATGTCGATCAACTGGTACTTGAACGACGACGAGCCGCTGTTGACCACCAGCACGGCGCTCATGACAGCTCCGCCTGAATGGCCGTGATCGCGACGGTGTTGACGATGTCGTCGACGAGCGCTCCGCGCGAGAGGTCGTTGATCGGTTTGCGCAAGCCCTGCAGCACTGGCCCGATGGCCACCGCGTTGGCGCTTCGCTGCACGGCCTTGTACGTGTTGTTGCCCGTGTTCAGGTCGGGGAAGATGAACACCGTCGCCCGGCCTGCCACAGCGGAGCCGGGCAGCTTGGCGGCGCCGACGGCCGCATCCGCCGCCGCGTCGTACTGAATCGGGCCGTCGACCGGCAGACCGGGTCGCCGCTCCCGCACCAGGGCCGTCGCCGTGCGCACCTTGTCGACGTCGGCGCCGGTGCCCGACTCGCCCGTCGAGTACGAGAGCATCGCCACGCGCGGCTCGATGCCGAACTGCGCCGCCGTCTCGGCCGACGAGATCGCGATGTCGGCGAGCTGGTCTGATGTCGGGTCGGGGATGACCGCGCAGTCCCCGTAGACGAGCACGCGGTCGGCGAGCGCCATCAGGAAGACGCTCGACACCACCGACACCTCCGGCCTGGTCTTGATGATCTCGAACGCCGGCCGGATGGTGTGCGCCGTCGTGTGGGCGGCGCCAGACACCATCCCGTCGGCCAGTCCCAGATGCACCATCATCGTGCCGAAGTACGAGGAGTCGGTGACCGTGTCGGAGGCCTGATCGAGCGTGATGCCCTTGTGCGCCCTCAACTGGGCGTACTCGGTGGCGAAACGCATCCGCAGCACGTCGTCGAACGGGCTGAGCACCTCCGCTTTCGCGAGGTCGAGGCCGAGCTCGACAGCCCGCGACCGCACCTCGAACGGCTCCCCCAGAATCGTGAGGCGGGCGACACCGCGGGCGAGCAGGGTGGCGGCGGCGCGCAGGATGCGGTCGTCTTCGCCCTCGGGAAGCACGATGTGCTTGTTCGCCGCGCGCGCCCGTTCGAGCAGGTCGTATTCGAACATGAGCGGCGTGACAACGTCTCGCGGGCTCACGTCGAGCCGGGCGAGCAGCGCGTCCGCATCCACGTGCCGCTCGAACAGGGCGAGCGCCGTGTCGTACTTGCGCTGCGAGTCGGCGGCGAGGCGGCCCCGCGCGTGCGTGATGCGCACGACGGTGTCGTAGGTGCCCAGGTCGGTCTTGACGATCGGCAGGGTCGAACGCAGGCCCGCGATGAGCCGTTCGATCGGCTCGGGCAGTTCGAATCCGCCGTTGAGCACGATTCCCGCGATCGACGGGAACGTGCCGGACGCGTTGGCCATGAGCACAGCGAGCAGCACCTCGGTGCGGTCGCCGGGAACCACGACGACCGAGCCTTCGATCAGCCGAGGGAGCACGTTGTTCATCGACATGCCCGCAACGACGACTCCCAGCGCCTCGCGCGCCAGCAGCGTCTCGTCGCCGGCGACGAGTGTCGCCCCTGTCGTCTCCATGATCGACCGGATGCTCGGCGCGACCAGGAACGGATCTTCGGGGATCGCCCACACCGGTACTTCTCTCGCGACCTCGGGAGCCGCGGACGTCTCGATCCCCGACATGACGGACTCGACGATGCGCGGAAGGTCGTCGGGATCTGCGCGGTTCGCGACGACGGCCAGCAGTGACGCGTGCTCCGTGCGCAGCTCGGCCATCGCGATCTCGGTGAGCTGGCGGAGATCTTCGGCCGTGCGGGGCTCCGCCATTCCGAGACGTTCGCCGAAGCCCTGGCCGATGCGGCCGCCGAGCACGAGCAGCACCGGAGCGCCGAGGTTCGCCGCGATGCGCGCGTTGAACCCGAGCTCGGTCGGGCTGCCGACATCCGTGTAGTCGGAGCCCAGGATCACGACCGTGTCGCACTGAGCCTCGACGGCCCGGAACCTGTGCACGATCTCGGAGAGGGCGGCATCGGGATCGGAGTGCACGTCGTCGTAGGTCACGCCGATGGATTGCTCGTAGTCGAGCGGCACGGTGACCCGCTGCAGCAGCAGTTCGAGCACGTAGTCACGCTCCGTCGTGGAGCGGGCGATCGGGCGGAAGACGCCGACCCGGCCGACGGCCCGCGTCAGCGCTTCGAGAACGCCCAGCGCGACGGTCGACTTGCCCGTGTGCCCCTCGGCCGATGTGATGTAGATCGAGCGCGCCACGATCAGACCGCCTCCACGATTCGCTGGTGACGTGCACTGGAACTCTTGGCGATCATGCTCGATTCGACCCCTTATTTTGCTTGTCGACCGTCTCACCTCAAACCTACCGGCGACGGTGTGGGAAGAGGCTGGGTACCCGGTACAAGCAGGGAACGCGCAGGCAAAAGAAAAGACCCCCCACGCACCCGCCAGAGCCCGGTTACCCTTGCTGCGTTTCCGCCCTGGGGGAGTTGGCCTGGATGGCGCCACGTGGGGAGCCGAGGACGAGTCTACCGGATGCTCGTGTCGTGGGAGGCCTCCGCGACCCGGTAGGATGCTTTCTGGCGTTGCTTCCGAACGGAACGACATCAGCCAGGAGAATTCGCCTAGTGGCCTATGGCGCACGCTTGGAAAGCGTGTTGGGTGCAAGCCCTCGGGGGTTCGAATCCCCCATTCTCCGCCACATTCTTCTCGTCCCGGAAGATCAGCTCACGCGATACCAGCCGCGCCTGCTCAGGCGCGAGAGGCGGGCGCTTCCGCCGGATGAGCTGGCCTTCGTCAGCTCATTCGAGGGCGGCGAGGTCTTCCGCTCGGGCGTCACCTTCCGCCGTGGGAACGGCAAGGTGTTCTACTTCAGCCCCGGCGACCAGGACTACCCCGTGTACTGCCCGAGGTGACGAATCCGGAGCGGGCCTGGTTTTCGCGGCGCTGAGCGGCACTCCATCGAGATTCGGGCGTCCCCGGCCGTTCGCCGGGGGGGCGCGTCGTTGTCGGCCCGGGGGGGGCGGGCCCGGGCGCG